>NZ_JARJDD010000045.1:0-12421 GCF_029269935.1 Gordonia sp. N1V | reverse complement strand
TACCCCATTATCGCAGCAAACCAACCGTTCAAGCAATTACGACGCGCGCCACTAGATCAGAGACACACCACTAGATGTCACCTACCTGTGCAGCAGACCCGTCATCCGACGATGTCGGATGACAGCGCGGTTGGGAACAGTGACAGCTATTTTTTTGGGGGGCAGTCGAGCTGCGGTCATCTACATGCGGGCGATCTGATTGGTGTCAGCGATTGTGGGACTCCCGGTCGATCTGCACCGCGACTGCGCCGAGATGACAACCGATGTGGGAGTCAGCCGAAGGTTCGTGCAGGTCACGGCTGGACAAGTCGCACATCCGTGTCACTGAGTCTCATCTAGGGCGTCAAACTCGCAAGCGCCTTGTCATCCGACAACAATGGCCGCGCCGAGCCGACCGGGAACCACGGCGCGCAGTCTAGATCTAGCCGACTCGAAGTGTTCACCGACCAGACACACAGCGACCGAAGCATGCTCAGTAATCGTGTTTGCAAGACCATCGAAATGCATCGAGCCGCCGTTTGCGGGTATGACGTCGAAAAGTGTAATTCTTCGACCGTTTGCCTCGCCATGGATCACAGGCACCGATTTGCCCTCGTGAAGTTCATCGGTTAGCTCAAGGTGGATCTTGCCGGGATCGTCGAGCTGAAGCACTCCGCCCACCCTTCGGTCTACTGCTCCAGGAAGCCACCACTGTCCCACGTACCGATGCTCTGCCACCCCGACATTATCGCGTCCAGCACCGACACTCTGTTCATCGGCCACCGGGGACCTCGATCTGGCCACCAGCTACGACCTTCCCACGGCCATTCACACCTCCACGAAGCTACAGAAGGATGGCTGATGGAACGTTCGGATCGAATCTGCAGCTCAGACACCTTGCCGAACATTCGCCACGAGTTCTGACCCGACTTGCTGCTTCTGAATTTCACCCGAAATGGCGAGCCGCAGGTCAGGGCGTCATCGTTCGCCACGCCTCCTGACCGTTCACATCAAGTGACATAAGGTGCTGCCGACGCGAAGTCGTTCGGGTCGTCCGGTGGCCGCATGCGTCAGCGATGCCGGTGTCACGCCCGGGTCGGTCTAGCGGGGTCTAGCGGTCACGCCGGCGCCTGTCCAACGGCGGAGGTAGCGGCGTAGCTCGGCGCCGTTGCGCGGCGGATCGCCGGGGTCGACTAGGAAGGACTGCACTGTGCGCAGCATGTGCTCGACCAATTCGTCGCGCTCGACCTCGGTCCAGCCGGACCAATCGACATCGTAGCCGTCGACGATCGACCGTCCGAGTGCGATTGCCCGCGGTGAGGTCACTGTGGTGACCGCGTCGCCGCTGGTGAACAACAGCGCGAAACGCGCGTTCGCCCTGAGTATCTCGATGGTGCGGGCGATGGCTTCGACGACTGCTTCGGCCACGTCTGAAATGCCACGGGTGGCGGCCGCGAGATCGTGCAGGAGCTGCTGCGCGGCGTGTTCGGCGACCGCCCGCAGGAGTTCGTCGGTCCCGGCGAAGTATCGGTAGACAGTCTGCCGCGTGATCCCGAGTGCTTTCGCAACCTGCAGGATCGACGGCGTCGTCGTCCCGGAGTCGATGAGTTCGCCGGTCGCCCGCAGGATTCGCTCCGAGGCTTCGTCGTTGGACGCGGGGGTGTCGCCACCCCAGCCGTGCGTGCGCATCAGCCCAGTAAATCAGTGGTGCCCCGAGCCGGGATCGCATGCGTCAGCTTTCCCTTCGGTGCGTGGGCGTCGGTATCGGCTGAACCGACTACGAAATTGGGTAGACACAATAGCTCATAAGTGTATGGTCTTGGGAATGACATCCACGCTCAACCCCATAACTCCGATCGGTCCAGACCTGACGCGCCGAGGTCTCGACCTTGCGCTGGCGGGCACCACGGACATGGCGCCGACCACTTTGCGGGTTCCGCTGAGCTACTACGCCGACGACAAGCTGACTGACATCGAGCAGTCGACGATCCTCCGTCGGACGCCGTTGGCGGTGCTCGCGTCCGCGCAGATCCCCGCCGCCGACGACTACGTCGTTCGCGAGGTCATCGGCGACTCGCTGCTCATCACCCGCGATCGCGACGGAACCGCCCACGTTTTCCTCAACTACTGCCGACACCGTGGCGCCATGCCGGCCTGTGGCGCGGGCAATGCCCGTCGGTTCACCTGTCCCTACCACGCTTGGGTCTACGACAACCGCGGGCGGCTGAAGGGTGTGCCGGGTCGGGCCGGTTTCGACGACGTGGACCTTGACTCCTACGGTCTGGTCGAGCTGCCCAGCGAGGAACGGCACGGTTGGGTGTGGGCGATCCTCACCGCAGGCATGGAGATGGACCTCGACGCCCACCTCGGAAGCCTGGGTCGCGAACTCGACCACTTCGATTTCGGAGCCTTCCAGTACCACGACGAGCGGTTCCTGTCGTCGAACGTGAACTGGAAGGGAGCGCTCGAGGCGTTCGCCGAGGGTTATCACTTCCCGTTCGTGCACGGCAACAGCGTGATCGGGCAGAACACCATCGCGAACACGCATGTCTATGACCGCTTCGGGAAGCACCATCGGATCGGTTTCCCCTTCAACTGGATCACAGCCCTCGAGGACGCGGAGCCCGATGACCAGCAGTGGGATCCGACGTCCCAGATGGGTCTGATCTACTGGGTGTACCCGAACCTCATCCTCGCGACGAGCCCAGTGGGTGTGGAGGTCATCGACATCCTCCCCGACGGCGCCGCTGGCAAGTGCACGATCCGGCACAGCTGGATGGCGAAGTACCCGGCGACAACCGATGAGCAGCGCGAGTTGTACGACGGCATCTTCGCTCAGGTGCACGCGGCGGTCCGTGACGAGGACTTCGCCATGCTGCCGCAATGTAGTCAAGGGGCGCAGCGCGGTCAGCACGACCACATGCTGTTGGGCCGCAATGAGATCGGCGTGCAGAACATGGTCCGCGTCCTCGCCGAGGCCCTCGGCATCTCCCTCGCCTGACGTGCCGGTCGACTGGTCGGCACTCGGCGACCGTCTCGCTGATGAGATCGTCAGCGCAGTCGCCGCAGCGACCGCGGTCGCTGCGGCGACGTCGGTCGCCCGAGTTGAACTTGTCGACGTACACGTCCGGGACATGCTCATCCTCTGGCCGACGATCGTCGTGCACCACACCGATCCGTCTGTCCGACCATTCGTCGTAGAGGGCTCCCGGCAAGGTGATCTACACGCCGCTGACGTGACCTCGCTCGGTGGGCCCGGCGGCACTCGCTGGGATGTCGTGTTCGCGCGCTTCCACGGCGTACTCGCCGCCGGCTGCGCCGCTGCGTCCCGTGCGCTCGACATCCCGGTGTCGGTCGCCCCGGAGGCCGGCGTCGACGCAACGACTCCCTCCGACATCGACGAGCACGTTGCCCCGCATGGACCGCTTGACTACAGACCGCTGGCCGAGACCCTCACGCGATCACCCGCTCTCGATGCATCACTGGCCGCCGGGCTGTCGGCGGACAGAGTGCGTGACATCGACTCCGGCGACGTGCGCACGGCAATCGCAGCCCTTGAGTCACCGTGGGAGTCGATCCGGCGACACGCCGCCATCGTCCTGCTCTCCGCGCACCTCTAGCGGGTGGCGACGTGCGCCCGACCCGCGACCGGGCCCAGCGCACCGATCACGTACAGATGTGCGATTGCCGGTCCCACCCACCGTCGCAGGAATCGGCGGAGGTCGGCACCATGATGCGGCGGCGAGTCGTCCTAGAGCAGGAACGAGAACGGCTACGCGACGCCGGGGTGCTGGGCGCTGATGAGGCCGCGGTGTCGCGGGCGCCGCGCCGGTCGGGGTTGACCGCCGAGCAAGCCGAGATCGCACGGTTGAAAAAGTAACTCGCCCAAGCCAACTCCAAACTGTAGACCAACCAGACAGCCCTCGATATTATGGGAAAAGCGCACGCGCTCTTGGAGCAGATCTCCACGAGCGCGGATTCCGAGCCCAAGCGTGGCAAGCGTTGATGACCGCTTTCGACGACCTGACCGCGGGCGGCGCCACCGGGCGTGCCGCCGCCCGGTTGACGGGCCTGTCGCGAGCCACCATGGCCCGCCGCGCCACCACACCCGCCATCAGCGATGAGCTGTGTGATGCTGTGGCACAACGGGTCCGCGACCGTGTGGAGCCGGCCAACAAACTCGACGAAGTCGAACGTGCGGCGGTGTTGGCGGTGCTCAACAGTGAACGGTTCATCGACGCGACACCCACCCAGGTGTATGCCACCCTGCTCGGCGAGGGCCGCTACCTGTGTTCGATCTCCACGATGTATCGCATCCTGGGTGAGAACAAGCAGGTCAAAGAACGCCGCCGGTTGGCCAAGCGTCGGGCGACGGCGATCCCGGAACTGGTGGCGACCGCGCCGCGGCAGGTCTACACCTGGGACATCACCAAACTCGCGGGCCCGGCACGCGGGGTGTACTACGACGCGTACGTGATGATCGACATCTACTCCCGCTACATCGTCGGCGTGCACGTCCACGCTCATGAATCCGGTCCGCTGGCAAAGGAAATGATGCAGGACGTGTTTGCCATCCAAGGCATCCCGCAGGTGGTGCACGCCGATCGCGGGACCTCGATGACCTCGAAGACGGTGACCGAGTTGCTTGCCGACCTGCACGTCACCAAATCGCATTCCCGACCGCACGTGTCCAACGACAACCCGTACAGCGAAGCCTGGTTCAAGACAATGAAATACGCGCCGGTGTTCCCGACCCGATTCGGGTCGATCCAGCACGCCAGGACGTTCATGGCCGAGTTCGTGGAGTGGTACAACCATGCCCACCACCACAGCGGCATCGGTCTGCACACGCCCGCCGACGTGCACTACGGCCATGCACCGACCATTGCCTCACTACGCTCGAACACTCTCGCCCAGGCCCGACAAGCCACGCCCGCACGATTCAGCGGTGCGAGCGACCCCGCTCCGAAGATCCTCAAGATGCCCGAAGCCGCGTGGATCAACCAACCCGAACAGGAGGATCGAGAACCGACAAATCCGGCAGCCGCCTAACACCCGCTGGCCTCAAACCCCTTGATAAGTTCCGGGGCTGTCGCGATCCGCGAAATCACGCCGCACTCGGGAGTCCTCCGTCTTGTCCCGGGGCTCGGACGGGGCGATGTGTCACTGTGACGATTCGCGTTCGATTGCGACCAGACTTGGGCCACCCACGGCGCACCATCACTGCAAGAACAAACTCGCGCTCGTAGCACTGTGGGGTCAACCCGGATTCGAAGTGAAAGAGCTTGTGTCGTAATCTTTTCACCCGTGTCTCTTCTCGCTGCTGGTGCTCTCATGACCGACGTCGCTGTGTCCCGATGTGTGTGGTGCTCGTCCCTTGAAGATGTTGCGGTGTATCGCCATGAACCGCGGTGCGGGCGGTGCCGCGCCGCGGAACAAACTGTTGCCGAGGCCCGCCACTTCATCCGCGTGTACAGTCTGCGCCCCCTGGGTGCGTCCCTGGAGTCCGAGGACGACGAAGAGCGGGAGCATCGGGTCGCTTTCCGCGAGGCGTCCGCGGAGCTGAGGCGGATTCGGACAGATGCTCCGAAGACGCGTAAACCTTCCGCGGTGCGGCGAGCCGGCGGCACCACGTCCGCGCCCGTCGTCGCGAAAGCGAAGGGTAAGGCCACCGGCACCGCGCGGAAAGTCGGTTCCGGGGCCGACTCGACCAACATCTCCCGGCCCGACGCCACTGAACTGGTTAGTCGGGCCGAGAGCCTCCTGGCGCAGCTCGCCGACATCGAGGGCCGCCTCGAGGTCGCGCTGGAAGACACCGGTCTGAGCGGTAAGGCCAAGGCATCTGACCTGACAGCGAAGCGGGATTCTGTGCTGCGTATGCTCGGCGCGTTGGAGAAGGCCAAGCGCGCGATGTAGGGCTCGGAGCCTTGGGCATTCACCACCTTCCACTATCGATAACGGTTGCCATTCCGGTTAGGCTGGGTCCATGACAGGACCGTCCATCGCGCAGATCTTCAACTCAACCAGTGCGGATTTCGATCTGGTGACTCCCCTTGTCTGGGGCCCGGCGGGGGAAGCCCTGGTGGAAAGGGCGGGGATCTCGTTGGACGACAAGGTGCTCGACATCTGCTCGGGTACGGGGGCGAGCGCGCTGGCCGCCGCTCGGGTCGTCGGGCCCGATGGGCACGTCACCGCGGTCGACTTCGCGACCGACCTGGTCGACCGCGCCCGGTCCAACGCCGACGCAGCGTGCCTGCGCAACATCGACTTCCGCGTCGACGACGTCACTGCTCTGCCCGGTCTTCTGTCACCCGAATATGACGTCGTCACTTGCGGTTTCGGTGTCTTCTTTCTGCCGAACATGGACGACACCGTGCGGAAACTCCTGACCCTGCTGCGCCCGGGCGGCCGACTCGCTGTCGCGGTCTGGCACGACGACGCCCTGTACGGCTTCACCGGTGCATACTTCGCCGAGGTCGCGCGGGTCCAAGGTGGCCCACCGCCTCCCGGCCCGCGTGCCCCGTCCGATGGACCGCCGCACCCCATCACCCGGATCGACACCGAGGAGAAGATCGTGGGATGGCTTGAATCCCTTGGTGCGGTGAATGGTTCGGCGTCAATACTCGAGCTGCGAGTCCCACGCACGGACGAGTTCTCCTGGTCGATGGTTTTGGGTAGCGGACTGCGGGGTGCTCTGTCGGGGATGGACGCCGATACCGTCGCCGACGTCCGGGCGGGTTTCCTGCGGCGACTGGCAGACGACGGGATCACCGAAGTCGACTGTGACACCTTGATCGCTGTCGCTCGGACACGATGATCGCTGTAGCCCGCCGGACCCAGGACTGACCGTAATGGAGGGCGATCGTGACCATCGATGAGCAGGGCACTCCTGCCACCCGATTCTGGGAACCGCTCTACGCCGCTGCCCCCGATCCGTCGGAGCGCCGACCGAATGTGGTGTTCGAGCCCGCGGTCGCGGAGCTGCAGCTCCGACCCGGGCGTGCCTGGGACATGGGTTGCGGACACGGCGGTGACGCGCTCTGGCTGGCCACGCTCGGCTGGGAGGTCTGGGCGACCGACGCGTCGACAACCGCGGTTCGACGAGTCGATTCCGCCGCCGACGTGGCCGGCCTGACCGCCTCCGTGCATGCCGAGCAGTACGACCTCACCCGGTCCATGCCTGCCGGTCCGTTCGATCTGGTGTATGCGAATTACTTCCATAGTCCGGTCGAGTTCGACCAAGGCACAGTACTCGCGCAGGCCGCGTCCCGCGTCGTCACCGACGGGCACCTGATCGTGATCGACCATGCGTCGTCGGCGCCATGGTCGTGGGAGCAACGTGACCCGGAATCGTTTCCCACCCCGCAACAGCTACGGGATGCGATCGGACTTTCGGACAGCTGGTCGTCACTGCGTTGCGAACGATCGGAGCGTGTTGCCACCGGACCTGATGGTCAGACCACGGCGACTGTCGCCGACAACGTGATCGTGCTGCGGCGCAGCCGATTGCATTCCAGCAGGGCTGAGGTGAACGAGATATGTCCAGCGTCACAGTGACCACAGAGCTTCCGCTCAGTGCTCGCCGAGCACGCGAGCTTGCCGCCGTCCCGGAGGTGATGCAGTTCGTCCTCGCCCCGGTTCTCGCGTTCTCGATGCAGGAGGCGCCGCCACCCGATGCGGCGATGACTCAGGGCTTCCGGGCCAGCGGGCGGGTCCGCTGGTTCGGCGTGATCCCGTCATGGGTGCACGAGATCGAGGTCGTTCGACTCGACGACCTGGAGATCTACACCAACGAACGAGGTGGCCCGGTCAAGGTGTGGAATCACCGTCTGACATTCACGCCGCTGTCTGCGACCTCGTGCCGGTACACCGATGAGCTCGAGGTCGAGGACGGACTGCACGGCGTCGTGGTGCGGTTGTTCGTCCGTCTCATGTTCCGCCATCGCCACCGCCGATGGCGACTCCTCGCAGCTGTCCTGGCAGCCGACCGCGACCGGAATCCGCTCGTCTGAGGCCGAATCCGGCGCGATCGCCGTGGGAACGGCAGCTCTCCATGGCCTATCCCCTAGGCAATAGATGCGCGGTAGATGATCTCGATTGAATCGCCAAGAGCGCGATCGAACTCGGCGTCGTCCTGCTGATCGGTCAGCCCGTCGAGCAGGGCCCGGCTGAAGCTTGCGATGAGCCCCGGGTTTCGCTTCAGTCTCGCGCACGCGTCATCCCGGCTGTAGCCGCCTGAGAGCGCCACCACCCGAGCGACTCTCGGATGCGAGATGAGATCGGAGTAGAAGCCGTCGTCGGTGGGGATCGTCACCTTGATCGCCACCTGCGCGTCGGCGATGCCCTCCAGGCCTTTCATGAGCTCGTCCTTCAACACGACCTCGGCGTCGCGCTTGTCCGGCGCATCGATGCTGATCTCCGGTTCGAGGATGGGGACGAGATCGGCCGCGAGCACCTCGGCGGCGACCTCGAACTGCTGTGCCACGACTCGCCGGATCCCCTCGGCGTCGGCTTCGTGGATGACCGACCGCTCCTTTGTTCCGAAAACCCCGCGCGCACGGGCATCGTCAAGTGTGCGAGCGAGGTCCGGGATGTCCTTCATCAGCTGGACGCCGTCCTCCGGGTCCCGCAGACCCTTGTCGATCTTGAGCAGCGGCACGATGCCCTTGGTGGACCACAGATAGTGGGCGAACTGTGTACCGTCGACCTGCCGATCCAGTGTCCCCTGGAACAAGATGGCGCCGAGGACGCGGGCGCCGTCGAAGGCCGGACTGACGACGATGCGGGCACGTGCGGCGTTGATCAGATCGAACATCTCCGCGTCTGTCGAGTAGCGATCATCGGGTATGCCGTACATACGCAAGGCCTTTGGCGTGCTGCCACCGCTCTGGTCGAGTGCGGCGATGAAGCCCTCCCCAGTGGTGAAACGGGCGAGCTGCTCGGCAACGGGCATGGTTGTCTCCTGTCGGGTGAAGGTGGATAGTCGCGGTCCCCGTCCAATCGTAAATGACAACCGTTATCGTTAGATCATGAGCCAGGAAGATCAGGTCCACGATCAGGGAGGGCCGCTGGTGGCGCTGTGCGCGGGTCACCGGTGCAGCGCTCTGTGGCATCTCGGCGACGAAGCGGCCTCGGCCGGACACCCCGGTGAGGTGCGCCGCTCACAACGTCTCGGCCAGACCATCCGCAACACCCCGGGCGGGGTGCTGATCAAGACCGGTTGCCTTGGGGTGTGCCACCAGGGTCCGGTCGTCGGGGTCGCCTACCGCGAGGCCGGCTCGTCGCGCGTCAGGTTCCGTCACGCCTTCGCCACCGCGGACCGGATGCCGGTTCTGCGCGGACTCGTCACATGGATCGCGAGCATCCGTGATTCGTCGGACTGCCGATCCATCCCGGAGGCCTTGCAGCCCGCTCTCATCACCGCCCGACAGAGTCGGTGACGCATGACCCCCACCTATCCCTTCACCGCCGTCCTCGGTCACGACGAGTTCAAGACTGCACTGCTGCTGACCGCCGTCGACCCGGGGATCTCCGGTGTCCTGGCGACGGGCGATCGAGGCACGGCCAAGTCCACACTCATCCGTGCGCTCGGTGAGCTCCTGGCGATCTCCGGTATCGATGCCCCGGTCGTCGACCTACCGCTCGGTGCCACCGAGGATCGTGTGGTGGGCGCACTCGACGTCGATCGCGCACTTCGACACGGCGAAGCGGTGTTCCGGCCAGGACTACTCGCCGACGCACACGGCGGCTACCTCTACATCGATGAGGTCAACCTGCTCGACGACTTCGTGGTGGACCTGTTGCTCGACGTCGCGGCGAGCGGGATCAACATCGTCGAACGGGACGGGCTGAGTCATCGGCATCCGGCGCGCTTCGTACTCGTCGGGTCCGGCAACCCCGAGGAGGGCCAGTTGCGTCCGCAGTTGGAGGACCGGTTCGGTCTGTCGACGCACGTGCAGACCATCACCGATGTCGGCCTGCGGACCCAGATCGTCCGTCAGCGTCTCGACTACGATTCCGATCCCGACGTTTTCGCGGAACGCTTTTCGGTCCGCCAGCACCACCTGGCGCAACGCCTTGCCGCCGCGCGCGCCGATCTCGAGGGTGTGGAGGTCGACGAACAGATCCTGTCGGACGCCGTCCGGCTGTGCGTCGAGGTGGATGCTGTGGGGCACCGCGGTGAGGTGATGCTGATCCGAGCCGCGCGCGCACTGGCCGCGTTGCGTCGACACCCGACCGTGACGCGGGGTGACCTGGCCGATGCGGCGATTCCGGTGCTGCGCCATCGGATTCCGCGTGAGCCCTTCGAACGCCCGACGGTGGCGACCGCGCGCGTGCGCAACGCGGTCGTGTCAGTCGTCGGGCACTTCGCGGCATAGATGCCCACGCTGCCCTGGCATCGCCCGCCGGAGTCGTTCCTCGACTCCGAACAACTGCGTCTCTGCAGGGCCTGGCAGACCGACGGCGGCTTCGGCCTGCTGTTGGTTGGCGACGCAGGCCGTCGGGAGGCGGTGATGGCATTTCTTCGCCCCGACTCCGCGATGACGATCACCGCCGCTATGACCGACGCCGACGTCACCGCCGATGAAACCGCCACCGGGTCACCGATGCTCTCCGTGCTCGACCGGGCCGCGACACCCGCCGGTGTCATCATTCCCGCCGCCGACCTGATCGACCCGGCGGTCGCCGCGCTCCTCGACTGCGACCGGATTCTCGCGTCGGCACCGGACGTCGAGAGCGTGCCACCGGTACTCCTCTCCCGCGTTCCGGTCGTCGTCGGGCTGGGCGTGACCCCAACCACCCGATCCCGGCGATTGCCTGCACAGGGCGGCGTGTCGCGCCTCGACTGGGCGGTGCGCACGCTGGCCGCCAACGAAATCGACGATCACCGTCTCGACATCGGCACCGTGCGATGCCTCGACGCGGTGTCCGCGGCGGGCGGTTCGCCCTCGACGGTGCTGGCCCGCAACATCATCGAACCGCGGCTCGGACCATTGGTCGAGGCCGCGACCCTCGTACCGTCGGCCGCCGATCCGACTCAGGTGGACGCACCTGCCGCGGGAGACGCCGTGGAAGAGCTCGACGCCGACGAGGCCGAGGTGGCGCGGCTGGTCGATCTCGATGCAGCCTCCGCGTCAATGCCGGAATGGGCATCGGTGTCGGTCGCGCGGCGCTATCTGCGGCAGCGCCGTCCCGGACGCCAGGGTGCGATGGGGCGCACGAGACGAGGTCGGATCAGACGCGTCGTCGAGTACGACGCGGCGCTCGGTCTTGACATTCATTCGACGCTGACCGCAGCCGGCCGACGGGGCCGCCTCGATCGGGAAGCGTTGCGAAGCAGCATCCACGTGCGTCGAGGGGGTCGCCTGACGATCGTGATCGTCGACCGGTCCGACTCCATGAGCGGCGTCCGTGGACGCGTGGCGGCCGGCAGGGCGATCGGCGCGATCGAACAGTCCATCGCCAACCGGTCGAAAGTAGCGGTCATCGTGGCCCGCGGTGCTACAGCGCAACTTGTGGTCGAACCCACCCGCGACCTCCGGGACGCGTACGAGGTCATCGCGGCGCTGCCGTCCGGTGGCGGCACACCATTGGCGTCGGCCTTCCTGCTCGCCGTTGGGGTGATCGACGACGAACCGGAGTCCGCTGCCCGCGTCCTGGTGGTGTCCGACGGCGGGTCGAACGTCCGTCTCGAGGAGGAGGTTGCCGACCGTGCGGAAAGTGCTGTGGCACAAGCCGAGAACGCACTCGGACTGCTCGTGGCCCGGTGTGAGCAGGTCGTGGTGGTGCCGACGGCCAATCCCGGCGTGCAAATCCGACCCGATGACCTCGAATGGCTGCGCCGCGCCGGCGCGGTGGTGCGGCCCGGATGACAGGAAGCGCCCACCGGTGAGGTACTGCCTGAATCAATTGATACGACACCTATTCGACGGAGGAGTTCACCGGATCAGCGATCGCGCCTCCGTAGAACACCTAGCCCTTCGAGGCGTGGGCGACCAGACCGCCTGCAACGTCGGCATCGTCAACGAAGCCGACCCAGTCCGCTCGCTCTCCCGTAACACCGAAAACTGGCGCTGTCGTACATGATTCGCCGGCAGCCTGCGGGCCCGCAACGTCCCTGCTGACCAGATCTACGTGCACTACCTTCGACGTAAGCTAGCCTCATGACTGGTTCGCCTGAACCTCCTCGGAATTTCGTTCACCCTGAAGGGAAGTGAGGTTGGGCGATGATCGCTCCCGATTCACCGCAACGTGAGGAGTATCCGATTGCTAGCAGTATGGAAGGCGCGCATGGGGCCGCCCAGGTCAATGGGCCAGGATTCCAGGAGAGCGCCAAACAGGGTGGAAGAATCGGCGGGATGGTCAACGCGTATCAGGGGTTAAACACAATACCGTTCAGTTAAGCGGGCCGGTTGTGTAGATCGGTGACTGTGTCGGTTGC
>NZ_JARJDD010000044.1:0-14588 GCF_029269935.1 Gordonia sp. N1V | reverse complement strand
TCACAAGTGAGCAGATTCGATGAGCATCACTGAGCACTTTCGATGAGCCTCGTCAGGATACGGAAACACCCACATCGGACCCGAGGAAGCTCGACTGCGACGCGGCTCGGTCGGTCGGGCACTGCGAGGCACCATCCACATCCTCCATCCCGATGACCCCGACGGACCGGACCTCCCGGTCGGCGACATTGGGCAGATCTGGTTCGAGGGCACCACTGCTGTTGCCTACGAAGGTGATCCCGACAAGACCCGCGCGGCCACCAACGCCGCGGGCCGGGTCACCGTCGGCGATCTCGGCCGGATCGACGAGGACGGGTACCTCTACCTGTCGGGCCGGGCCGATCACCTGATCGTGTCCGGAGGGGTCAACGTGCACCCGCAGCCGATCGAGGACCGATTGATCAGCCACCCGGCGGTCGCCGACGCGGCAGTCATCGGCGTTCCCGACGATGATCTGGGCCAGCGGGTACACGCGGTGGTGGTCGTCGAACGAAATGCATATCCCGATGGCGACCTGGCTTCCGAACTGTTGGACTTTGTGCGCGAACACATTCCCAAGCCGCAGGCACCGCGCACCCTGGAATTCCGGGATCGATTGCCCCGTGCGGAGAATGGGAAGCTGTACAAGCGGCAGATCGACATGGGTGACATGACGACGTTAAGCGGGAGAGCAGCGCAGGCGCTCTCACGACGCGACGACGATTCCCGCCTTACGTAGGCAATACGTGCGCAACACTGCGGCTCTCGGACCAGCAAGCTCGGGATCGGTGTCGATCAGCCGAACCATCCGTATGTAGAACACGCGTGGCTCGACTCCGAAGGTCGGCAGTATCTCATCGTCTCCACCATCGAACGGCGACCATCGGATCAAGAATCGAAGCATGTCCTGCACCAGGTCATCTGCCCCGGATCTGGGGTCCATCGTCTGAGTCATCTTCGGTCCTCTCCCTTGCGTGTGGATGCATGGCTCCCGCACCGTGGCGGGACGACTGGCTAACCTGTGGTTGCGCCGGCGTGCCGACGAACATCCTGACCGGCACCGGACGACGGAGCGCTGCCTACCGACCAGCCCGGTCTCTCGGTAGACATGACCCTCGTCGAACGGAATCCTCCGAGAAGCCTGTGCCGACGGATGTCCAGCTCATGTGGCAACTCCGTGAGTATTTCGGCAACCAGCGCGCGCCGGTCGACACCGGGAGTGCACAGTGCCTGGATCAGGCCCGTAGCGAGACGTCGCGGATTGAGAACGTGTTCCACCGGCCGTACCCGATTGAAGGTGTCGGAGAACCGCGGTTCCTCACCGGGGTTGTCGGCAAAACCACTGATCACACACTTCACCAACGTCGAGGAAGCGACCGGACGCGTCTCGCGGTTACCCCAGTGATAAGTGGACACCGTGTCACGATCCCGGTTCCGCTCCCACTGTCGCAGTGCGTGATCCAGGCGCATCGGATCATTGATGGTGGTGGCGATCGCTTCGCCCAGTAGCCGTCCGTGTTTGAGCGCGTCACGTTGCCCGTTGCCGGTGACCGGATCCTTGAAGTGCCCGGCATCCCCGACCAGCGCCCACCCGGGCCCGGACGAGGCACGGTAGTAGGACGACAGATTGTCGGTGGCTCTTATCGCGGACAGGTTCGTGGCTCCGCCAATGCGTTCGCCCCAGGCTCGATCGGCATCGATCTTGCTACGCCACATATTCTCTGGATCTGAACGGAATTCCGGGATCTCAGAGGCGTCACACATGTGCACCGCGAGCGCACGACCGCGCGGACAACTCGGCAAGATCAGTGAGATCGTGGTTCCGTAGCGATACACACCGTACTCCTCCTGGCCATCCGGTCCGAGTGGATCGTCGAGGTAGCGAAACGCGAAGCCCCGTCCGTTCTTCGAACCGCGGTACGGCTCCCACACCCCGAATTCAGCTGCCATTCGCGACTTTCGACCATCGGCACCGACAATCACGCGCGCTTGGATCGCCCGCCGCGATCCACCGGATCGGTAGACCACGCCGACTGGCCGGTCGTTCTCCCAGAGCACCTGCTCGACGCCGCATCGCTCGCGAACGTCCACGCCCGAGGAACGCGCCGCGTCCACCAGCTCCTTGTCGAGCAGATTGCGCGGAACACAGAGCCCGTAGTCGATCCCCAGAAACGGCGTGAAACGCTCCCGGAAACGGACCCCGTCCTCGTGGATCGCAAGAAAGCGTGACCTGGCGGGATCGAGGGCAAGCACTCGATCGAGCGCTCCCATCAACAGAAGCTCCTGAACAGCGCTCGGCACCATCGCATGCGTGCTCATGGTGTCCGAGGGAAAGCTCACCTTGTCGAGAACGACGACCTTCAATCCCGCGCGTACCAATGGAACGGCCGTCGCGGTGCCCGCCAGTCTCGCGCCGACAATCACGACATCCGCGTGCTCGAGATCATCCGTCTCGAGCTCTCGCTCACGTCCCTTCGCCACCGACTTCAGCTCACGCCGAGTTGCCTGGCAAACGACGCCGCGTCATAGTACGCGGTGACGGAAGTGGCGGTGAGATCTGCTGTCACCACCCACATGTCCATTCCCAGAACCTCGAACTCGTTACCGCTGGGACCGTGGCCCGGGATGAAACCGACACCCGAATCCGTGCCGGTCATCAGCCACTCCTGCGCCACACGCCCTGTCGTTGCGTCGGTCAGCGGTAACCCGATGGCCTCGAACGTCAAGTCCGGAAACGCCGCCCAGGAGCCTTCGAAGAATCCCCTCGCACCATCGAGAGTGGTGATCGTCGCGGGCAGCGACGGATCGTTCCACGTCACCGTGGATGCGAATGCCTGCAGGGCTGCCTCGATGTCGCGCCCATTCCACGCCGCGAAATATCGGGCCGGGTAATCGCTGACATCAACGGTAGGACTGGTCGTCATGATGCGCTCCTTTTGTGTTCCGCCGAGCCTTTGTGTTGGTTGAATCCCACGGACGGGACGGCCGGGCCGATCAACAACCAGGCCCGGTCGGCCCCGCTACCAGTCAGAACCTGATGACACCGCGAATGTTGTTCCCCGCGTGCATGTCCTCGTAGCCCTGGTTGATATCGTCGAGTGAGTACTCGGCGGTGATCATCTCGTCGAGCTTCAGATATCCGGCGTTGTAGAGGTCGAGGAGCTTGGGGATATCGGCACGGGGATTCGACGAACCGAACAGCGAGCCCTTGATCTTCTTCTCGTACAGGGTGAGCTCGAGGATCGAGATCGGTAGGCCGACTGCGGTCGCGTCGCCGAGTGCGGTCACGACGACTGTGCCCTGCTTGCGAATTCCGGAAAATGCCTGTGCCACATGCTCACCGGTGATCACGCCAACGGTCACGATGGCAACATCGGCGCCCTGCCCGTTGGTGAAGGACTGAGCTAGTTCGATTCCTTCCTCAGCACTTGCGACCGCATGCGTTGCACCCAGCGTCAGCGACTGGTCGCGTTTGAAGGCCACCGGATCCACCACGATGACACGCGCGGCTCCGGCGTGGGCCGCACCCTGTACCGCCGCCGAGCCGATCCCGCCTGCACCGAAGATCAGGACGGTGTCGCCGGCCTCGACCTCTCCGCTACGCACCGCCGATCCCCAACCGGTACCGATGGCACATCCGAGCAGACAGGCTTTGTCCAGGGGAGTGTCATCGGGCACCTTGATCGCTGAATCAACAGCCACCGTTGTGTATTCGGAAAACGTCGATATTCCCAGTGCCTGCCCGACCGGCGTACCGTCCTCCAGTTGCAAGCGGAAACTGGTGGGGTCTTCCCATCGTGAGCCGACGAGCACGTTGGCACCGAGATCACACAGGTTCTGATGTCCCGATGAGCACCACCGACACTTACCGCACGCCGGGAGGAAAGAGAAGATGACCTTGTCACCGGGGGAAAATCCAGGAGTGTTGGGACCCACTGATTCGACGATGCCCGCACCTTCATGGCCACCGCAGACCGGGTAGACGGCGACCGGGAGGTCGCCGGTCGCCATGTGGTCGTCGGAGTGGCACAGGCCAGAGGCGACCATCTTGACCCGGATCTCGTTCTGCCGGGGCTCATCGACGATCAGGTCGGTGATCTCGAACTTTCCTGGGGCCTGCCGTAGCACCGCTCCACGTGTCTTCATTCAAATCTCCCTGTGTTGTGACGATTGCGCGCGACCGGCGCCAGCGGACCGATGCGTGACATTGCCTGCCTCATGATGGCAACCCTGGACGTGACGCACATCACCCCATTGGGGGTGATGTGCTCCCCCGCGCGGTGCGTGCCGGGATCGACATCGTCGAGATCGGTAGGCCACTGCAGCAGAAACTGATCGTCCCCCTGCGGGGGGGTCGCCGATATCCCCAGTGAGGGGGTTTCCGCCGATATGTGGCGATGGTTAGCGTGATGAACCGCCGGTTCATATGTGATCCGGCTCATTCACTCCGGTCCGACTCGCGTCGATCACGTCCACGTCGTGCGAGTCACGGCTCTTGCCGCCCTGACCCGCTCTTCGTCGACCCCGGAGCAGAACAGAAGAGGTTTCGTGTGACAGTGGTAGATCCGGCGTCCCGGACAGTTCGTGCGTTGCGTAGCGGCAGCACCGTGCTACCGAAAGCGGTGGGCGGCTTCTACGCGACGTCCCTGGAGACATTCCGATACCTCGTGACATCGAGATTCCAGACCAAAGAATTTCTTGCCCAGGCCTGGTTCATCGCCTCCATCTCCATCTTTCCTGCCTTGGCGATGTCCATTCCGTTCTGCATGATGTTCGTCTACGAGATAAACATCCTGCTCGCGCAGGTTGGCGCGGTCGACCTCAGCGGTGCCGGCGCCGGGGTGGCAATCATCCGCGAGATCGGCCCGGTGATCACGGTTCTCGTCGTCGCCGGTGCCGGATCGACGGCGATCTGCGCGGACCTCGGTTCACGCACCATCCGTGAAGAGATCGACGCGATGCGAGTCCTCGGTATTGATCCCATCCAACGTCTCTGCGTGCCAAGGGTTGTCGCTTCGACGCTGGTCGCTATTCTGCTCAATGGTCTGGTGTCTGCGGTGGGCATCGTCGGCGGTTACGTGTCCACCGTGTATCTCGAGGGAGCCTCCCCCGGGCAATACATCACCAGCATCTCGGTGATCACCGGATTGCCCGACTTCTTCGTCAGTGAGATCAAGGCCGGCGTATTCGGACTGCTCGCCGGACTCGTCGCCTGCCATCTCGGACTGAATGTCAAGGGCGGACCCAAGGGGGTCGGCGACGCAGTCAACCAAACGGTCGTCTTCGCCTTCTTGCTCCTGTTCCTGGCCAATTCGGTCATCACCACCATCGCTCTGCACTGAGTCGAATCGACAACGGAGAATCACGATGACAACGATCCACAGCCGTCCCTCACGCGGCCGAATTGTCGAGGCGAGCCAGAAAGCGACCGAGATTCCGGTCGGTGTACTCGACGGCATGGGCAAGCAGCTCTCGTTCTACGCGCAGACCGTCGCCGCCGTCCCCCGAACAATTCGCCGATACCGCATCGAAGTCCTACGGTTACTCGCCGAGGTCTCCATGGGCAGTGGAGCACTCGCGGTCATCGGCGGAACCGTCGTGATCGTCGCAATGCTCTCGACCGCGGTCGGTTACGAGGTCGGACAGCAGGGCGCGTCGTCACTCGGCCGCATCGGCCTCGGCGCTTTTGCGGGCTTCATCTCGGCCTTCTTCAACACCCGCGAAGCCATCCCGGCCATCGCCGGTATCGCGTTGACCGCCACTGTGGGCGCGGGTTTCACCGCACAACTCGGAGCAATGCGGGTGAGTGAGGAGATCGACGCACTCGAGACCATGTCGATTCCGTCGTTGCCCTTCCTGGTGACCACTCGGCTCATCGCCGGCACGATCGCGGTGATCCCGCTTTATGCCGTCTCGTTGCTGGTGGGTTACACCGCAACCCAATTCGTCACCGTCGTCCTCTACGGCCAGGCCAGTGGCACCTACGCCCACTATTTCAGCGTCTTCCTGATCCCCAAAGACGTCTTGTGGTCGGCGGTGAAGGTCCTACTGATGGCGATCGTGGTCATGTGTGTCCACTGTTACCACGGGTACAACGCTCACGGTGGGCCGGCCGGCGTCGGCGTCGCGGTGGGACGAGCGGTTCGGACATCGCTGATCGCGGTCATGCTGATCGATCTACTGGTGGGTCTGGCAGTCTACGGCGGCCCCTCGGGCGCAGTGCGGGTGTCCGGCTGATGAACCATTTCGCCGAACTCAGCCGCCGCGCCAATGTGGCGCTCGGCCTCTTGTTGATCGTCGCGATCATCGGAGCCGTCGCTCTGTCGATCAGCTTGTACAAGGGCTCATTCAACGACACCACCGACGTCACCCTGGTCACCGACCGCACCGGGTTGATGCTCGAGAAGGGCAGCGACGTCAAGCTGAACGGCGTCGTTGTCGGACAGGTTGGCCGAATCACACTTCAGGACAACATGGTTCACATTACCTTGGCGATGGACACGGACCAGGCGGCTCACATCCCCGCCAATGTGACTGCGGCCATCGACCCGACCACCCTGCTCGGTCCGAAGTTCGTCACCCTCGTCCCTCCCGTGAGCTCCGACCCCGAGCATCTGTCCGGGGGTGACGTCATCTCTGCCACCAGGGTGACGACCGAAGTCAACGACTTGTTGGCGTCCCTGGTCGAGGTGATGAAAGAGATCGACCCACAACGGGTCAGTACGGTGACCACCAATCTGTCCACCGCTTTGGCCGGGACCGGCGACCGGGTGGGTACCTTGGTCGATCAGCTCAACGAGTACCTCGGCGATTTCAATCCTTATCTCGGAGCACTGCGTTCAGATCTGCGGGTCGGCGCAAGTGTGGCCGACCGGTTGTCCTCTGCCGCACCGGAACTGCTGTCCACCGTGCGACAGGCGTCGGTGACCGCACGCACACTGTCCCGCAATCAAGCGCAGTTCACCGCATTCGTCCTCAGCTTCAGCGACTTCGGCCAGGCCGGCCGGGATCTCTTCGTCCGGGGCGGTATCCCTCTCGAGCAAGCCGCGGGCTCCCTCAATGCACCACTCAACCTGCTCAACGAATTCAGCCCGATCTACCCGTGCTTCCTGTCGAATCTCGCACTGACGAACCAGTATCTCGAGCGAACAGTCGGAGGCAGCGCGCGACCGGGTCTCAACGTGGTGAGCACACTTCTGATGGGTAATCCGCCGTATACCTATCCCGACAACCTCCCGAAGGTCGGGCTATCCGGCACCGCGCCGAGCTGTTATGCGAGTTCAGCCTCGCCGACTCCGCACATCGCCTTCGACGACGGCAGCGATGCCTACCGCCCCATCAACAGTCCCGACGACCTGATCGGAAATCCCTTGGCCACGATGCTGTACGGAGTGGGCCGATGAAGATCACCGCCACCTTGCTCAAACTCGGTGCATTCCTCGTCGTGACCCTCATCTCCGGTGCATTCGTCGCAGTGCTTGCGGGCAATCTGCGCTTCGGACCGTCTGAAAGCTATCGCGCCGTATTCGCCTCGGCATCGGGTATCTCCGACGGCTCGGAGGTCCGCATCGCGGGCGTACCGGTCGGCAGCGTCAGCGGAGTCGAACTCGACGGTGCCGGCCACGCCATCGTCACATTCTCCGTCGACAAGGACCACCGTTTGACCCGGGGAACCCTGGCCCTGATCCGCTACAAGAATCTCATCGGGGACAGATTCCTCGAGTTACGCCAAGGCGCAGGAGACATGATCTGGCTCGATCCCGGTGGGGAGATACCGCTGGCCGACACGACCCCGGCGCTCGACATCGATCAGGTGGTCAACGGATTCAAACCGCTTCTGCAGGGCCTGGACCCGAATCAGGCCAACAGCCTGGCGACTTCGTTGATCGCCGTGCTCAACGGCCAGGAGACCGCGGTCTCGACACTTGTCGACCAACTGACCGTGCTCACCACGTCCCTTTCCGACCGCGACCAGGCGATCGGCAAGATCATCGACAACTTCAACGAGGTGCTCCAGACGATCAACAATCGCCACCAGAAGTTCGACGATTTGATCGACGGACTGGCCAACCTGGTGCGCGGTCTCTCTCAAGACCGTGGTTCGATCAGCGGCTCACTGGTGAAGATCGATGACCTCACCGCGGCTCTCGGCGACGTCGTCACCTCGGTGCGGCCGGATCTGGCCAACAGCATCGGTCAGCTCGGTCGGCTGTCGGGCAACCTGAATGCCAACGCTGACACCCTGTCGACGATCCTGGCGGATCTACCCGAAACCTACCGGCTGACCGGACGGGCGTCCTCCTACGGCAGCTTCGTCAACTTCTTCGTCTGCGGGCTCGCGATCAAGTACGGCCCCGGAAAGGCCGACCAGACTCCGATGTTCACAGCTCCCGCATCGAGGTGCCAACCATGATCGACATCCACAAGTCGATGACCGAACGCAACCCCATCACCCTCGGCATCGTCGGAACGCTGCTTGTCGTCGCCGTGCTGGTGCTCGCCTTCAATTTCCGCTCGATCCCGGTGATCAACAGCCACGACAAGATCGTCGGCGAGTTCGGTGACGCCAGCGGCCTGATGACCGACGACCCGGTGATGATCGCCGGAGTGCAGGTCGGCACCGTCAAGAAGATCGAACTCAGCGGAGATCGGGTGCGTGTGACGATGGACGTGGAGACCGACAAGCAGAATCTCGGAACCGACACGACTGCTGCCATCAAGGTGAAAACAGCCCTCGGACAGCGCTTTGTCGATCTCACTCCGAGAGGAGCGGGTTCCCTGTCGGACGGCGCCGTCATCCCGTTGACCCGCACCACTTCTGGCTATGACATCACCAACAGTCTCCAAGAACTCACCCAGCGGGTGGCGCACACCGACAAGCCCACGCTGTCGGCCGCACTCGACCAGCTCACCGACATCCAGAACGCGTTACCCGACGACCTGCGGAGCTCGCTGGAGGGAGTGACGCGGCTGTCGACCACCATCGCCTCTCGTGATCAACAATTACGCAGCCTGCTGACGAACTCTGCAGAGACCACCCAGATTCTGGCCGACCGCAACAACCAGATCTCGGCAATGATGGGTCAGGGTGCGGCGCTGTTCTCGGCGCTGAACCAGCGTGCGACGACCATCCATCAGGTCATCGTGCAGGCTCAACAGATTTCCGACGCACTGTCCGGACTGTCGCAGGACGTACGCACCACGATGAAACCGACTCTCGATCAGTTGAACTCGGTACTCGATCTCCTGAATCGCAACTACCAGAACATCGATCAATCGATCTCGGGACTCAAGACTTTCACCTATCAGCTCGGTGAAGCGGTGGGCACCGGCCCCTTCTTCAACGTCCTTCTCCAGAACATCGTGCCCGCCACCCTCACCGGGCAGACACCCCTGAGCCCAGGAGCCCCTCGATGAGCGCACGCCGACGAGCCGCCCGCGCGAGGCGATCGGCCACCTCGGTGGCCACGACCATCCCCGGCAAGATCCTCATCGTACTGGTGGCGATGATCGTCGTCGCCGGCGTCACAGCGATGTATATCGCCCGTTCCGGTGCCACCCGCCTGTCGGTCGATTTCCGCAACTCGGCCGGCCTTTACGTCGGCGACCGGGTGATGATCCTCGGTGTTCCCGTGGGAAAGGTCGACAAGATCACACCGGGCGCGGGTGCCGTCAGCGTCGACGTGACCCTCGACAAGGGATATGCCGTCCCGGCCCAGGCCCAGGCTGCGATCATTGCTCCCACCCTCGTCTCGGGCCGATATGTGCAGCTGGCACCCGCCTATACGGGTGGCCCGCAGATGGCCGACGGTGGTTCGATCCCGATCGATCGCACCGCAACCCCGGTGGAGTTCGACGAGATCAAACAGCAACTGGTGCAACTGTCCGACGATCTCGGTCCCTCGAATCAGGACCAGCAAGGCTCGCTCAACCGATTCCTCAACGCCAGCGCGTCAACGGTGCGCGGCAATGGAACCCTGCTCCGCGAGGCACTCACCCAGCTGTCCAAGGCGACGACCACTCTCAACGACGGAGGCAACGACCTGTTCGCCACGGTACGCAACCTCTCCACCGTCACCTCCTCACTGGCCGAATCCGATCAGCAGATCGGCGCTTTCACCACTCAACTCGCAGGCTTCTCCGAAGTACTCTCCGACAATCGCACGCAACTCGACTCGTTACTCACCAGCCTCAACACCACCTTCGATCAGGTCAAGACGTTCCTCGACACCAATCGCGCCGCGCTTGTCGGTGACGTCGGCAAGGCCAACACCATCACTGGACTGCTTGTCAACCGGATGGACACACTGGCAGAGATACTCCACGGGCTACCCACCGCATTGTCGGACTTCTACAACATCTACGACCCCAAGGCGAACTCCCTGACCGGGGCCCTGGGCATACCCGACATCCCCGATCCGCGCTCGCTGATCTGCGCACTGCTCACAACGGTGAATGCTCCGGCCGACCAATGCCGCACCACCATCACACAATTGCAGCGCAACGCTGCGACGGCCACTGCACAGACCAACGCTCAAGGAGGTGGACACCGGTGAAGCCGTCACTGCGCAGACTGCGGGCCTCGGTGTGCGCGCTACTGGCCGTCAGCGCCTGTGGGGCATGTTCGTTCAACGGGATCAATTCCTTTGCCCTCCCGGGCAACACGTCGTCGTCGCACACCTACCGGGTCAACGTGCAGTTCTCCGATGTGCAGAATCTCGTCGGAAATTCACCTGTCAAGTTCGACAACGCGACGGTGGGCAACATCCGATCGATCTCACTCAACGGTTGGATCGCCCAAGCCGTCCTGGAGATCGACGACGACGCACATGTCCCCGCCAACGTCGATGCGTCGCTGGCCCAGACGAGCCTATTCGGATCGCAATACGTCGAACTCGTTCTCCCCCAGGACCAACCGGGCCGCGGCCAGCTACGCGACGGCATGAGCATTCCGCTCAAGGACACCACCGAGTACCCCGCCGTCGAAGAGGTGCTGTCGTCGCTGTCGTTGATTCTCAACGGGTCGGGCCTGCAGCAGGTGCGTACCATCACCGGCCAACTCAATCGCGTCGTCAACGGTCGTGAGGACGCTTCCCGCAGTCTTGTCACCCGGCTCAACACCTTTGTCGCGAATCTGTCCAACCAGCGCCATGACATTCAGCGTGCACTCGACAGCCTGGCGCAACTCAGTGACGAGCTAAGGGCACAGACCGACACCATCGCCACCGGCATCGACTCGATCCAACCCGCCCTGGACATCCTCAACGAACAGGAAGGCCAACTGGTCCAGATGCTCACCTCGCTCGGCCAGTTCGGAGACGCGGCGACCGGGGTACTCGGTCGCAGTCGTGACAACCTGGTCGGTGACATCTCCGACCTGCCCCCGATCCTCGGGCAACTGGCCAACTCCGGAAAGAACCTCACCGAGGCACTCAAGATCGCACTGACGATCCCCTTCCCGGTCACCACAGCATCCCGGGGACTGCGTGGGGATTACATGAATCTCTTTCTCACCCTGGATATCAGCGCCGACAAACTAGCGAAGGTCGTCATCCCGAGCATCACCCGCGCCCCGAACCAGGCACCGGCACGCGGCAATGCCGACCCGCTGCGCGCTCCGCTGAGTACACAGAACGGCACACATCGATGAGATCTCGTCTGGTACAAGTGCAACTCGCCGTTTTCGCGATCGTCGCGATTTGCGCCGTCGGATACACCGGGTATGCCTACGGCGGATTCCAGCGCTATACCGGCATCGGAACCTACACCGTCACCGCAGATCTGGCCGACGCCGGCGGGCTGTATCCGAATGCGCTGGTCACCTACCGTGGCGTCGACGTGGGCGTCGTCACCGGCCTCGATGCCGGGGTCAACGGCGCCACCGCACGGTTGCAGATCAAGTCCGACAATCACATTCCGGCCAACAGCCAGGCGTACGTCCGAAGCGTCTCGGCCGCCGGCGAGCAGTTCATCGACCTGGTGCCCACCAACGCAAGCGGACCGAACCTGGCCGACGGCTCCCGTATTCAGCAGAGCAACACCAACATTCCGATCCCGGCCACCCAGGTCATCGAGAAAGTCTACGGGCTCCTCCAAGCGGTCCCGAAGGACTCACTGCGCACTGTTGTCGACGAGTCGTCGGTGGCATTGAACGATGTCGGTCCGGATCTGAATAAAGCTCTGGTCGCGGCCAGTCAATTGGTCGGTCAGGCCCAGCGCAACCTCGGCGCTACGACCAGCCTGATCACCGACGCCAATCCGGTTCTGTCCCAACTCGACGACACCGGCCCCCAGATCTCGGCGATTGCCACCAACCTCGACACCTTCACCCGTCAGCTGGCACTCAGCGACAACACCATTCAGACGACGCTGCGCACCGGTGCACCCTTCTTCGACACGTTCAGCGGCACACTTCGCGACCTGACTCCGTCGCTACCGATTCTGCTGGCCAATTTGCAGTCGACCGGAGAGGTCTTGCGCGTCAACGTTCCTGGTCTGCGACACATCCTGGTCGTCTACCCCGCCGTTGCCACTGCGGTCAACGCGATGGAACGGGGCATGCAGAGTCCCGACGACCTGCTCTCCGGCCAAGGCAATCTCGACGTCAAACTATTCAACAGCAGCAACCCCCCGTCCTGTACACAGGGATACCAGGAGACCCAACGCCGTGATCCCAGCGATCTCAGTCCGGTGAATCCTTCGGCCACCGAATACTGCACACTGCCCAAGGACGATCCACGGGTGGTCCGCGGTATCCGAAACGCTCCGTGCGCCACCGATCCCAGCGTGCGCACCGCCGATCTGGCCCAGTGCCCGGACGGCCTACCGTCCACCTGGCCACAGATGTTGGCCCGCCCGACCGGTGCAGCGCCGGTGGCCGGTGGCTCACCCACGCCGGGCGAACGGCCGACATCGGGATCGACAATCGCTGTTCCCTACGACCCGCAGACCGGACGATTTCGGACACCTGACGGAACCACGCTTCAGATCGGGAATCTGATCATGGCACCGAATGACAAAGGAGTGATCACCCAATGGCAACAACTCTTCCCGCGTTAGCCGCCGATTCCGACACCGTCGAGACCGCAACCACAGAACCCGTGACTTCTCGCACCGGCTCGGACACCGATACCGAGTCGAGCGCCGACGAGAACACCACGGCGTGTGCCGACTCCGAATCGGTCATCGATGATGACGATCCGGTCGGCGACGAAACCGGTTCGGCCACCGACGAAGACGACCCGCCCGATGGCGGCTCAGACGACGAGTCGAATGAAGGCGAGTCCGCAGAATCCGCCGAGGCCACCGAATCCGACTCCGCTACACACGGTTCGCGTCGAGCCGTCTACTTTGCGGGCAGCCTTGTCATCGCCATCGCTGCCATCACCGCCGCAGTGCTCCTCGGCAGGTCCTACATGGCCGATAATGCCGCCACCGCACGCGACAACGAGATCACCGCTGCCGCAACCCAGGAGGTCGCCAACCTCGTGACGCTGCGCTACGGTAGCGCCGACGCAGATGTGCAGCGCATCCGGGACGGCGCGACCGGAGAGTTCCTGAACCAGATCGGGGACTCCACCGGCGGATTCGCCGCCGTACTCAAGCAGGGGCAGGTCGATTCGACCGGCGAGGCCAGCGCGATCTCGATCCTGTCCTCGAGCGATGACAAGGCCACCGTGATCGCGGCGGTGACCTCGCAGGTCAAGAATTCCGAGGCACCCGAAGGCCAGCCGCGGGTTTACCGGATGAGGCTCCAACTCGCACACGTCGGCGACCGTTGGCTGGTTTCGGATGTGGAGTTCGTGTCATGAGTAAGCTCACCCCGCTCTTCGCGCCACTGCGCCGTGGCGGCACGGCCCTGGCCCGCTCGATCAACCGCGTGTCCACCGTACGCGCTCGGATCGTCTTCGCCACGCTCTGCGTCGTCGCTGTCGCGGCGCTCGCGGTCACCGGCTACTTCACCTACCAGGTCCGCACTCAGGACCAGCAGCGCGACGATCGCGCCCAGGCACTCGCGGCCATGCGCGCCGGAGTACCGAACCTGCTGTCCTACAATGGCAATGGCGATCTGAAGAAGGAGTTCGCCGCGAAGTACGATTTGCTCACCGGCAAGTTCCGCGAGGATTTCACCAACCTGACGACCTCGTCGATCATTCCCGCGGCGACCCAGCATCACATCGTCACGAATGCGAAGATCGCCGAAGCCGGCGTCATCTCGTCCACCGATGACGCCGTCAGCGTCCTGATGTTCATCAACCAGACAACGACGAGCACCGACGATCCGACTCCGAAGATCGACGGAAGTCGCATCAAGATCACTGCCGTCCGCTCGGGCGATCAGTGGAAGATCGGCGGACTCCAGCCGGTGTGATCGTCACTCTTCGATAGCCGACGGCCCGGACGCACATTTCGCGTCCGGGCCGTACCCGTCACCAGCGGCTCGGCACGCCCCGATCATGCGAATGAGTGGGATTCGCGAGCCGGTGTCCGAACACCATCGAGAACGCATCGACGTCGAGAAGAGGGCAGTCGGTGTCCATCAGAACGACAGCGCGGGTGGCAGGTCCCCGATAGTCGGTCCGGTCTGTTGTAGAGCCGTTCCTTCTTGT
>NZ_JARJDD010000043.1:0-14665 GCF_029269935.1 Gordonia sp. N1V | reverse complement strand
GAGATCATTCCGCAGGTCCAACCGAATCCGGGTATGCCCGAACGCAAGGCGGTCGGGCGGCATCGTCAGCGGGTGTTGGAGTTGTTGCCGTCGTTGCCGGAGAACGCTCAGCGTGCGATCCGTCAATCCATGGAGAACGAAGACCAGGCCCATGCCGCAGCCCGCCGTCGCGCCGTCGCTTTCGACGACGATAGCCCTACCGAGGTGATCGACAGCCTCGTCTGAGACTCCGTGCGCGCCGGTTCGAACAGAGGCGGCGCGCACGGTCCTATCGGGGATCGGTCCTATTGGGCGTCGGCATCGGCGCCGATCGCGATGGTCAGCACAGTATCGAGAGATGTGATGAGGATGTCGCGAACGTGTTCGTGATCCAACGACTCTCGTCCCACCCATTCCCGTACAGCTGCCTTGACCAGACCGCCGTAGGCGCGGATTGTGGCCAGCGCCCTCCGGTGTTCGTCACCGGTGCCGGTGAAGCCGACCGCGTCCAGGACCGATTGCGCTGCTTGATCGTCCGCGTCCTCGAGAATTTGACGGATCTCCGGGTCGCCGCCGAGACCATCGGCTCCGACGGCGACCCAGGTCGCACCGTGCGTGGTCTGCACCGCGAGGAACCAGTCCACCCACGCTTCGATTCGTTCACGTCGGTCGCCCTCGGGCAGGTGGAGCTCGTCGAGGACGGGAACGAACATCATCGACCGCACGACCTCCAGATACAGGTCACGTTTGGTGCCGAAGTAATGGTTCAGCAAACCCCTCGTGACGCCGGCCTTTCGAGCGATGTCAGCCATTTGGACGGCCGAATAGGGCTGCTCACCAAAGGCCCGGATCGCCACCACCAGGATGTCCGTCCGCCGCTCGTCGCGGCCTTTGCGGCGCCACCGGGGTTCGTCTGCATCGGGCACGTCATCATCGTGTCACATCCTGCCCGTCAGGGCACTCCTCTGGACGGGTGAAGAACATGACAGATCTGTTGTGAGGAGCCGCCTTTGGTCCGCACGTCGGAAGGTGGATCAGAGGACTCAGGTGACGGGTTCGGAACGTGCGGCCCGGGCGCGCAGGGACGCCGGAACGGCGAAGCGATCACCGTAGCGGGCGCGCAACTCGTCGGCACGTGCGACGAACCCGGCACTGCCGCCGACCAACTGGTTGATGAATTGCAGGGCGCCACCAGTCCATGCCGGATACCCGATACCCATTATGGAACCCACATTGGCCTCCTCAACGGTACCGATGACTCCCTCGTCGTAGCACGTGTATGCCTCGAGTGCTGCGGCCACCAGCATGCGGTCTTTGGCGTCATCGAAGGAAATGTTCACCTCGGGACGCCAATACTGTTCCGCCAGTTCGGGCCACAGTCGCAGACGGGCCCCGCCCGGACCGTCGTACTCGTAGAAGCCTTTGCCCTCCAGGCGGCCCGGGCGATCGAATTCGCCCAACATGCGATCGACGAGCGGATAGGACGCGCTGGGTACGAAGGGCACATCACGGTCCTCTGCGTCGGCGATGAACCCGGCGCGGATCTTGGCGATCGTTTTCATGTTGATCTCGTCGAACAGGGTCAGGGCGCCTGCGGGGAATCCGGCTTGCAGCGCAGCCTGTTCGGCGGAGGCCGGGTGCATTCCCTCGGCCACCAGGGACAGGGCCTCATCGACGAACTTGGCGATGACACGGTTGGCGTAGAAGCCGTACACATCACGTACGACGATCGGGGTCTTGCGGATCTGCTGAACGAAATCCAATGCCCGGGAAAGGGATTCGTCGGAGGTGTTCTCGCCGACCACGACTTCCACGAGTGGCATCCTGTCGACAGGCGAGAAGAAGTGGAGCCCGATGACCTCGGCCGGGCGCGTCACGGCAGCGGAGATCTCCTTAATAGGCAACGCCGAGGTGTTCGATGCCAGAAGAGCATCGGCGCCCGCATGCTGTTCGACCTCGGCGAGTACCTTCTGCTTGAGTCCGACGTCCTCGAAGACTGCCTCGATGACGAGGTCCGCACCTGCGGTGTCGGTGATGTCGGCGGTGGCCACGATCCGATCGAGTACCGCGGCGCGCGCACGCTCATCCATCCTCCCCTTGGCCACTGCGGCGTCGAGAATCCGTCGGGAATAGCCTTTGCCGTGCTCGGCGGCCTCGACGGTGATGTCGCGCAGGACGACTTCGACGCCGGCGCGAGCAGCGACGTAGGCAATTGCGGCGCCCATCATCCCGGCACCGAGGACGGCCACCTTCTGCGCGGTCCGAACCGGATATCCGGCTGGGCGGCTGCTGCCCTTGTTCACCGAGTTGAGGTCGAAGAACATCGCTTTGATCAGATTTGTCGAGATCTGCCCGCATATCAGCTGGGCGCAATAGCGCGTCTCGATGGCGAAGGCGGTGTCGAGGTCCACTGCGGCGCCCTCGACAGCTGTGGCGAGCACCGCGATCGGTGCGGGCATCGGCGCGCCCTTGAGCTGTGTACGGATCGTGGCGGGGTAGGCGGGGAGCGACGCGGCGAGCGCGGGCGATGAGGGGGTGCCACCGGGAATCCGATAGCCTTTGCGGTCCCACGGTTGTGCCGCATCGGGATGGGTGGTGATCCACGTGCGGGCGGCGGTGAGCATCTCCTCGGTGGATTCGGCGACGGCGTCGATCACGCCGACGTCGAGTGCCCGTGCCGGGCTCATTCGCTGACCCTGCCCGAGAACCTTGAGAATGGCATCGGTCACCCCCAGCATTCGCACGACGCGCGTGACACCGCCGGCGCCGGGCAGGACGCCCAGGGTCACTTCGGGAAGACCCAAATGGGTCCCCTTGTGGTTCAGGGCGATTCGGTGATGCGCGGACAATGCAACCTCGAAACCGCCACCGAGTGCTGCACCGTTGATGGCCGCGACGACAGGTCGGCCGAGAGTCTCGAGACGTCGGAAAGACTCCTTGAAATGGTCGAGCCCCGCTGCGATCTCGGCGGTGTCGGCCGGGGTGGCGTTCATTAGCTTGTGCAGATCGCCGCCGGCGAAGAAGGTCTTCTTCCCCGATGTCACGATGACGCCGGTGATCGACTCCTTCTCCGCCTCGAGTCGTTCGACCGCCGCGCGCAGTGCGGCGGCCATCGGGTCGGTCATGGTATTGGTCGGCTGACCGGGGTCGTCGATGGTCAGGGTGACGATGCCATCGGCATCGGCCGACCAGTCGATGATGCCGGCGCCCGTGGTTGCGGCAAGAGTGGTCGCTGGGACAGTGGTTGCAGTGATGGTCATGGTGGGCCCCTTCCTCAGATGCGTTCGATGACGGTGGCAACGCCCATGCCGCCGCCGATGCACAGGGTGATGAGCGCGCGGTGTGCGCCGCGCCGCTCGAGTTCGTCGATCATGGTGCCGGTGAGCATCGCCCCCGTGGCGCCGAGTGGATGGCCCATCGCGATGGCGCCGCCGTTGACATTGAGGATCTCGTCGTCGATTCCGAAGTGACGCTGGTAGTTCAGGACCACCGATGCGAAGGCCTCGTTGAGCTCGAACAGATCGATGTCATCGATGGAGAGTCCGGCCTTGGCGAGGACCTTCTCGGTCGCCGGTACCGGACCGGTGAGCATGATGGTGGAGTCTGCGCCACTGGTCGCCGAGGCGAGAACCCGGGCCCGCGGTATCAATCCCGCACTACGACCGGCGGATTCGCTGCCGACGACCACCAGCGCCGAACCGTCGGAAATTCCTGACGAGTTGCCGGCGTGGTGGACGTGGTCAATGCTCTCCACCCAGTGATATTTCTGCCGGGCGACGGCATCGAAGCCGCCGGCCGATCCCATCGCCGCGAACGACGGCTTGAGGCCGCCCAGTGTGTCGGCGGTGGTCTCGGCGCGTACCAGTTCGTCTTGATCGAGCACGACGGTGCCGTTGAGGTCACGCACCGGGACAATCGATTTGGTGAAGTAGCCGCCGGCGATCGCCGCGGCGGCACGTCGCTGGGAGCGGACCGCGTAGGCGTCGACGTCGTCGCGGGTGAAGTTGTGGACGGTGGCGATGAGGTCGGCGGCCACACCCTGCGGGATGAAGTAGGTGTGGTAGTTGGTGGCGGGGTCGGTCATCCATGCGCCGCCGTCGGAGCCGAGCGGGATGCGCGACATCGATTCGACACCTCCGGCCAGGATCAGGTCCTCCCAGCCGGAGGCGACCTTCTGTGCGGCGATGTTGACCGCTTCGAGACCAGACCCGCAGAATCGGTTCAGTTGAACCCCGCCGACGGTGTCGGGGAGCCCGGCGCGCAGGGCCGCGGTCTTGGCGATGTCGGCGCCCTGATCGCCGACCGGAGAGACCACCCCGAGGATGATGTCGTCGATGAGTGCCGGGTCGAGTTGGGGATGGCGGGACCGTAGTTCGTCGATGAGTCCGACGACGAGGTCGATCGGCTTGGTGCCGTACAGGGATCCGGTCTTCTTGCCGCGTCCGCGAGGTGTACGTATCGCTTCGTAGAGATAGGCGTCGGTCATGACGAATGTCCTCGGGGGTGTGTGGGTGAGGTGAGAATGGCCGTGGGTCAGAGGAATCGGGCGATGAGGTCTTTCATGACCTCGTTGGCACCGGCATAGATCTTCGAGATACGGCCGTCGACGAACAGCCGGGCGATCGGATACTCCTCCATGTATCCGTAACCCCCGTGCAGTTGCAGACAGCGGTCGACGACCTGCGTCTGCTGCTCCGAGCACCACAGTTTGACCATCGCGGCGTGTTTGACGTCGAGTTCGCCGCGCATGTGCCGGTCGATGGCATCGGTGACAAAGGCCCGCATGACCTCGACAGTGGTGGCGATGTCGGCGAGTTCGAAGCGGGTGTTCTGCAATCCGAAGAGTGGCTTGCCAAACGCCTGACGTTCCTTGACGTAGGCGAGGGTGTGCTCGTAGGCGGCCTCCACCGCGCCGAGTGCGGCGGCCCCGACGATGAGGCGTTCCTGGGGCAGTTGCGTCATCAGTTGGGCGAAGCCCGCGCCCTCGACGCCACCGAGGAGGTTCTCGGCGGGCACCCGGAGACCGTCGAAGAACAGCTCGGTGGTGTCCTGACCCTTCTGGCCGATCTTCTTCAGGTTGCGTCCGCGCTCGAAACCTGTTGTGTCGTCGCCGACTTCGGCGACGAGTAACGAGATGCCGGAGGCGCCCTTGGTGGGGTCGGTCTTCGCGGCGACGATCAGCAGGTCGCACGTCGCACCGTTGGAGATGAAGGTCTTGGCCCCGGAGATCACATACTCTTCGCCCTCGCGCACTGCACGAGTGGCAATGGACTGCAGATCCGAGCCGGTCCCGGGCTCGGTCATTGCGATCGCACCGATCCATTCGCCTGAGGCCAGTTTCGGGATCCAGCGTCGCTTCTGGGCTTGCGCGGCGTAGGCGAGCAGGTAGTGGGGGACGATGCCGGAGTGGACGCCGAGTTGCATCGACAGTTCCGCCGACCGTGCCTGTTCGCGGAAGAGGACCGCCTCGTGCGCGAAGGTGGCGCCACCGCCGCCGTACTCCTCGGGAATCGACATGCATAGCAGGCCCAGCTCACCCGCGCGGCGATACAGTGCCCGGTCGGGTCGCCCGGCCGCGGCGAACTCGGCGTATCGCGGCGCGACCTCTTTCGTGAAGAACTCCCGTGCAAGGGCGGTGAGGTCGGCGAGCTCGGTTGCTTGATCGTCGGACATCGCTACCTCCGGAGAGTTGCTGTAGTGGGGTGGATCGCGCCGTGAGTATTTGGCGCCGCGTCAATAATTAAGCCGAGTTGTTGGCGCCGTGTCAATAGTGGCGGGGGTCACTCCCCCGAAAGGGATACAGAGATGCCTCCCGATGGGAGTTACCTGCATCACAACAGGTTGGAAGTATGACCTCACAAGGCAATCAGCCCTGATATTTCGCTTCGAAGGAGACAGCAGTGGGTTACTTCAAGGACGCCGAGGAACTGGACACCTACATCGGTGGGGTGTTCCGGGATGCCGGAGAGCACCCGGAGTCCGGTCCGAAACTCAAGGCGGCCAACATCGTCATGCGCGTGCTCTACAACGACCCCGACTGCGAGGTCACCATCGCCTTCCGCGACGACTACCAGGTCATCACCGGACCCAGCGACCTCAAGCCGGACATCACCCTGCTCATGCGCGGCGATACCGCCGATCAGTTCTGGCGTGGTGACTACAACCTCGCGGTCGGCCTGGCCAAGGGGCAGGTCAAGGCCAAGGGACCGGTCAACAAGATCCTCAAGCTCGTGCCGCTGACCAAGCCGCTGTTCCCGATGTACCGCGAGAAGGTGGCCGCCAAGGATGCCGAGGTGAAGGCGTGAGCACGATGAAAGCCGCGGTGCTGCACGCACCGCATGTGCTCGAGGTCGACGACGTACCGATTCCGTCCATCTCCGAGCCCACCGATCTGCTGCTGAAGGTCGAGAAGACGGCCATTTGCGGCACCGATCTGCACCCCTACGAGGGCCGCCTGGAACTCGAGTCCGACATCATCCTCGGTCACGAATTCCTCGGCACCGTCGTCGAGGTCGGCGACGCCGTCACCCAGTTCAGCGAGGGCGACCGCGCCGTGTCGTCGTGTGTGGTCAGCTGCGGTGCGTGCTACCAGTGTCGCCGGCACCAGCCCGGCAACTGCGCCGGCAGCCGCATCTTCGGCCTGGGCCTGGCGCTCGGCGATCTCGACGGTGGGCAGGCCGAGTACGTGGTGGTGCCCTCGGCCGACCTGACCGCCCGCGCCATCCCCGAGGGCGAGAACATCGACGACGAGGACATCCTCTTCGCCGGGGACATCATGACCACCGGCCACGAGGCCGTCGCCCGCGCGATGCGCGCCGGCGACATCGTCGCCGTCGTCGGTGCCGGTCCGGTCGGGTTGTGCGCCGCGATGTCGGCGGTCGCACTCGGCGCGAGCAAGGTCATCGTCGTCGACAAGGTCGCCGCGCGACTGACCGAGGCCGAGAAGTTCGGCGCCATCGGCGTCAACGCCGGCGAGGTCGACGGCACCGACGCGGTGCTCGATCTCTCGGATTGGCGGGGCGCCGACGTCGTCGTCGACGCCGTCGGCCATCCGTCGGCACTGCTGGCCGCGATCCCGTTGTTGCGTGCCGGCGGCACGCTCTCGATCCCCGGTGTCTACACCGAGGAGTCGATCGACGGATTCCCCTTCGCCGAGCTCTATCTCAAGGGCGTGAAGGTGGAGATGGGCGTCAGTCACATCACCGAGTACATGGACGAGGTCATCGGACTGATGACCGCGGGCAAACTCCATCCGAGCGCGATGATCTCCCACCGCATGGGCCTGTCGGAGGCAGCCGATGCCTACAAGCTCTTCGAGGCCCGCGAGGCCATGAAGATCATCCTGGATCCGTCGAGGTAGACACATGACAAGTATTGACGTGCAACACCATGCACTGCACATCGACGGCAAGGCCGTCGACACCGACGAGTCGATGACCATCGTCAACCCGGCCGACGCCTCGGTGGTGGCGACGGTGGCCAAGGGCACCGCGAGCCACATCGACGACGCGGTCGCCGCAGGCAAGGCGGCCTTCGAATCGCGGGTGTGGGCCGGCAAGTCCCCACAGGAGCGGGCCGCGATCATGCGGGCGATCGCCGACGCCGCCAACGACCAAATCGAAGAACTCGTCGAGCTGGAGATGTCGGCCAACGGCGCCACCGTGCGTCAGGCCACCGGTTTCCACATCGGATATGCGTTGGCGCACTTCACCTTCTTCGCCGATCTCGCCGACACCTACCAGTTCGTCCGGCCCGCCCCCGTGGTCACCTTCCCCGCGCTCGCGCAGAGCGTGGTGCACCGTGAACCCCTGGGCGTCGTCGGTGCGATCGCACCGTGGAACTTCCCGCTGCTGCTGACCCTGTGGAAGGTGGGACCGGCTCTGGCAGCAGGGAATTCGGTGGTCGTCAAACCCGACGAGCACACCCCGCTGTCGATGCTGCGATTCGCCGAGATCGCCGAGGCCAACGGATTGCCCGCCGGTGTCCTCAATGTGGTTCCCGGCGACGGGCGCGATGCCGGTGCCCGGCTGGCCAGCCATCCCGACGTCGCCAAGATCGCCTTCACGGGATCGACCCAGATCGGCCGGGAGATCATGAAATTGGCGTCGGGCACGGTCAAGGAGGTCACCCTCGAACTCGGCGGCAAGGGGCCGTCGATCGTCCTCGACGACGCCGACCTCGACCTCGCCGTCGACGGTGTGCTCTACGGCTGCTTCACCTACTCCGGCCAGATCTGCGAGTCGGGGACGCGGGCGATCGTGCCGCGCAGCCTGCACGACGAGTTCGTGACCCGGCTGGTGGAACGCGCATCCACGATTGCCGTTGGCGCGCCCGATGATTGGGACACCGACATGGGTCCGGTCATCGACGGCAAACAGCAGGCCCGGATTCTCGCCTACATCAACGACGCCGTCGAAGCCGGCGCACAGGCGGTGATCGGTGGCGGCGTTCCCGAGGGCGAGCAGTTCCAACGCGGCTACTGGGTGGCGCCGACCATCCTGACCCACGTCGACAACTCGATGCCGGTGGCGCGGGAGGAGATCTTCGGACCCGTCCTCACCGTCATTCCCTACGACACCGACGACGAGGCCATCGCCATCGCCAACGACAGCGAGTACGGCCTGGCCGCCAGCGTGTGGACCACCGACAACGGCCGCGGGCTCGCCGTCGCCGAACAGGTCCAGACCGGCAGCGTGTGGATCAACGACGCCCACCAGATCAACGCGCAGGTCCCCTTCGGCGGCTACAAGCAGAGCGGTGTGGGTCGAGAACTCGGCCCCGACGCCCTCGACGCCTACACCCAGGCCAAGGCGGTCCACGTGGATCTCTCCGGTGGCCGTGACGCCAAACCGTACGACATCCTGCTCAGTCACGCCGACGACTGAGCGGCCGCACACACCGACAGCCCAACGATCGACAGGACACCCCTCATGTCAACAACTTTCGACGACGCCGACCTGAGTTTCGACGACGACGACGGTGACGTCGTCCCCAGCAACGACGTCGCGGCGACCCGCGAGTACCACCCGGTCAACATCTCCTCCGATGCGTTCTGGGACCAGGACGCACCCGTGCGGGAGAAGGTGTACGCCCAGCTGCGGGCCACCGCGCCGGTGACCTGGCAGCCGGCCCTGGAGACGACGGTCGTCCCCGATCCCGACGATCCGGGCTTCTGGGCTGTGGTCAAACATGAGCACATCACCGAGATCAGCCAGCACAACGATGTGTTCGTATCGAGCTACGGCGTGATGGCCGACATGTTGCCGTCGATGTTCCTGGAAATGGCCATGTCGTTCCTCGCAATGGACAACCCGCAGCACGACAAGATCCGCAAGCTGGTCAGTGCGGCGTTCACGCCCAAACAGATCCGCAAGATCGAGAACGACATCGCAGCGCGAGCACACCGCATCGTGTCCGCGGTCGCCGATCGGGACGAGATCGACTTCGTCGCCGACATCGCCCGACACCTGCCGATCGAGATGTACGGCGACATGTTCGGCATCCCGGAAGACCGTCTGGTCGCCGTCGGACACGCGGCCGATGAGATCACGGCCTGGGCCGATCCCGAGCTGCTGGCCGGGAGGGACCCTGCGGAGGTGCAGACCGAGGCCGCGTTGTTCATTCATGACCTGGCCGAGGAATTGGTTGCCGACCGCCGTGAGAACCCGAAGAACGATCTCGTCACGAACCTCGTGCAGGCCGAGGTCGACGGCGAGAAACTGACCGACTTCGAGATCGGTGCCGTGATGACGCTGTTCTCGGTGGCGGCGACCGACACCACGCGTCACACCACGAGTTTCGCCGTGAAGGCGTTGACGGACTTCCCCGAACAGCGGGCGTGGTTGTGGGAGGACTTCGAGGGCCGGATCAATCAGTCGATCGAGGAGTTCCTGCGGTGGGGGTCGGTGGTACTGACCTTCCGCCGTACCGCCGTGGCCGAGTACGAGCTCGGCGGTCAGCAGATCCTGCCGGGCGACAAGGTCGTGATGATGTACGGGTCGGGCAACTGGGACACCGAGGTCTTCGACAACCCCGACACGTTCGACCTGACGCGTAGCCCCAACCCACATGTCGTTTTCGGCGGTGGCGGCGTGCATTACTGCCTCGGTAATCAGCTGGCCAAGTCGATGATGCGGTCACTGTTCAGGGAACTGCATCAGCAGATGCCGGACTTCGTCGCCGGTGAACCGAAGCTGATGCGAACCAATTTCATGCGCGGTGTCCTGGAGATGCCGTTCTATCCGCACGGGAGGAAGTGATGACCGTGGCGACGACAGGTTGCCGGATCAAGGTGGACATGGGCCGATGCTCGGGACTGGGCTTGTGTGAGGCCGAGGCCCCCGATCACTTCGAGATCGGTGACGACGGGCAGCTCACCGTGCTGTCCTTCGACGTCACCGACCGCGATCGCGACGAGGTCGAGGCCGCGGTGCGCTCCTGCCCGACACAGGCGATCACGATCGAGGACTGACGTGAGTATCGATCACCTCGTGGTGGTGGGTGCCGGACTCGCAGGCATTCGTGCCTGCGAGTCCGCACGGCGTGAGGGGTACCTGGGTGCTCTGACCCTGGTCGGAGCCGAGGAACACCTGCCCTACGACCGGCCGCCACTGTCCAAGGAACTCCTGATGGGACCGGACGAACCGGCCATTCCGGAGTTGCGTGAACGCGAGTTCCTGGTCGACGAACTCGGTGTCGAGGTCCGCACCGGTGCGCCGGCGGTGGGCCTGGACGTCGAGTCGCGCAAACTGGCAACCGCGGCCGGCGACATCGGTTACGACGCACTGATCATCGCGGTCGGCGCGCATGCGCGCCGGCTTCCCGGAAGCGACGGCGTCGGCGGGATTCACACGGTGCGTACCTACGCCGACACCCAGTCGATCTGGCGGGCCCTGCGGTCCTCGTCGCGCGTGGTGGTGGTCGGCGCCGGATTCATCGGCGCCGAGGTTGCCTCGGCGGCAAGAAAATTGGGACTCTCGGCGACGATCGTCGAGGCCGCCCCGGCGCCGCTGACGCGGTCACTCGGCATCGAAGGCGGTGCCCTGTGCGCAGATCTGCACGCCGCCAACGGAACCGAACTGATCCTCGGTGTGGGGGTGGAGGGCTTCCGGACCGGGATTGTCCAGACCGGGGATTTGCAGACTGGGGATTTACAGACTGGGGAATCCCGGGTGACGGGCGTGGTGCTCTCCGACGGTCGGGTGCTCGACGCAGATCTCGTGGTCGTCGGCGTCGGCGCGATTCCGTCAACCCAATGGCTGGCCGATTCCGGTGTGGCACTCAATGATCGCGACGGTGGCGTGGAGTGTGACGAGTATCTGGCCGCGCTGGGTGTCGACGGGACGCCGATTCCGGGTGTGTGGGCGGCCGGTGACGTCGCCCATTGGCCCAACGGATTGTTCGACCGCCGCATGCGACTCGAACACTGGACGAGCGCGGCCGAGCAGGGGGCGCTGGCGGCACGTAATGCCCTGTCGGACGGCGATCTCACCGCGTATCAGACCGTGCCGTACTTCTGGTCGGACTGGTACGGGGTGCGGTTGCAGTTCGTCGGGGTGCCGCACACCGACGAACTCCTGGTGCAACACCGGGCCGACAAGACCGGCGGAACCGTGGTGCTCTACCGCGAGGCCGACACGCTCGCCGGCGTCCTGACCATCGGCCGGCCGGACCTCATCATGAAGTATCGGCGGCTGGTGTCGAAGCGGGCGTCGTGGGCGGATGGGGTGGCGTTCGGTGCCGCCCACTGCTGAACGGCTGGGACCGCGGAGTCCGTCTCGGACTCCGCGGTCACTGTCCGTTCTCGTTGAACCAGAACGCGGTCGCCTCGGATCGATTGGCGGCCTGCAGCTTTCGCAGAACGTGCTTGACGTGCTGTTTGACGGTGCCCTCGGAGATCACGAGCTCGTGCGCGATGGCACCGTTCGTGCGTCCCTGGGCCAGCAGTGCGAGGACCTCGAGTTCGCGGGCGGTCAACCCGGCGTCGGCGATGCGACGCGAGCGAGAGGCGCGCGGCGCGGCCGGGTTCGGGGTGTCGGCGAACACCGGCTCGTCGTAATCCGGGATGAGACTGCGGCGTACGGAAACGCTGTGGGCCTCGTCGGCGGTCTGGCCGATGGCGTCGGTGATCGACTGCAGTCCGGTGCGCAGGGTGGCGAGCTCCTCGCTCATCCGGGCGCGGCTCAGTGCGAGTCGCAGGCTCTGGGCGAACCCCATGAGCAGTTGGCAGTCCTCGCCGGTGACGTCGCCGCTCTGCCGGTACTTGTCGGCGTGCAGCAGGCCGACCACGCGCCCCTCGGACACGATGGGTGCCGCCACGTACGACCGGGACAACGAGACCTCGGCGATCGGGCGATTGACCCGGACGTCCTCCTGCACGTCGGTGACGAGCAGGCCTTCACGACGTCGCACGATCTCGGTCTCGTGGATCTGGGGCCCGAGGGTCTGGGGGTTCTGGCGCCCGGCCTGGTTGATCGCGTCGGACCACTCGGGCTCGTCGGGAACGTAGGCACATTCGGAGGTCCAGAGGCGTCCGTCGACCCGCGAAATGATCGCGCGGTGAAAACCGAGCTCGCAGATCAGTTGCGGGGCGAGGGTGACGATTTCCTCGGTGCTGCACGGCGCGGCCTCGAGTTGCGACACCGCGTCGGCGAGGCGTGCGGCGATGCCGGTGCGTTCGTCGAGGCGGTCGACGAGCAGACGGTCCACGGACTGGAGTTTGGCCAGCCGGGCGCTCAACTCCGGCGACAGCTCGCCGAGTTCGGTGTCGAGTACGGACGCGAGATCCGACCATGCCTGCTGGAGAAGGTGTTTCACCGGAATAAGGTTCCGGTCGGCGTCGCCCACGTGCTCACGCAGTGCGGCCAGGATCTCACGCGAATCCACAAGCGGCCCTGCTTCAGAGGAGGTGGACGCCTTCGCTCTGACGATGTGGTGCATCTACAAGACTCTACCAATGTGTGTTGTCAATCACATAACCCGTTCACGACAGAAGGAAAACATGTATCCAGCAATTCACGCGGCGCGCACTCCCGATAAGCCGGCGATCATCGTCGGTGATACCGGCGACATTCTCACCTACGCCCAACTCGAGCGTCAATCGACGCAATTGGCCAATGCGCTGCGCGCCGCCGGTTTCGTCGACGGTGACGTGGTCGCGTTGCTGAGCACCAATGCCGTCGAGGTGTTCGTCGTGTACTGGGCCTGCCTGCGCAGCGGGCTGTATCTCACGCCGGTGAATACGCATCTGTCGCCCGGCGAGATCGCCTACATCGTCAACGACTGCGGCGCGCGTGCGCTCGTCGCGTCGGCGGATCTCGCCGAGGCGGCCGCGGCGGCCCGGGCCGAGTGCGCGAGCCTCGAGATCGCACTGTCCTTCGATCCGCGAGTCGGCGACGGTGAACGTGGCGAGTCGATCGAGGGATTCGGCGATTACGCGGAGTTCGTGGCGAGCGGGTCGCCCGAGGCGCCCGATCATCAGCGGCGCGGCAACGACATGCTTTACAGCTCGGGGACGACGGGACGGCCCAAGGGGGTCAAGCCGCCGCTGCCCGAGCGGGAGGTCGGCGATCCGGGTGACCCCTATGTGATGGTGTTCGGTGGCACCTATCGAATGGGTAAGGACACCGTGTACTTCTCACCGGCGCCCCTGTATCACGCAGCGCCGCTGCGTTTCGGGATGATCACACAGAGCCTCGGTGGCACCGTGATCACCGTCAAGAAGTTCGACGCGCAGCAGTGCCTCGAGCTCATCGAGCGGTATCGGGTCACCCACACCCAGTGGGTGCCCACGCATTTCGTGCGCATGTTGCGGTTGCCGGCCGAGGTGCGGGAACGCTACGACGTGTCGAGCCTGACGCACGCGGTGCACGCGGCCGCGCCGTGTCCGCCGGAAGTCAAGAAGGCGATGATGGACTGGTTCGGTCCGATCCTGCACGAGTACTACTCGTCGACCGAGGCCAACGGCATCACCATGGTGAATCCGGTCGAATGGCAGACCAAACCCGGCACCGTCGGACAGGCGAAACTCGGTGTGCTGCACATCTGTTCCGACGAGGGCGTCGAACTGCCGGTGGGGGAGTCGGGCACGGTGTACTTCGAACGCGACGCGTTGCCGTTCAGCTATCACAACGATCCGAAGAAGACGGCGTCGGCGCAGCACCCCGAGCATCCGACGTGGACCACGACCGGCGACATCGGCTATGTCGACGAGGATGGCTACCTGTTCCTCAACGACCGCAAGGCATTCACGATCATCTCCGGCGGCGTCAACATCTACCCGCAGGAGATCGAGAACTGCCTGGCCCTGCACCCCGACGTCGACGATGTCGCGGTGGTCGGTGTGCCCGATCCGGAATACGGCGAACGTGTGCTCGCGGCGGTGAAGACGGCGCCGGGCGTCGTCGGCGACGACGACGTGGCACAGCGATTGCAGACCTTCGTCCGAGAACACCTCGCGGGGTACAAGGTGCCTCGGGAGTTCCGTTTCGTCGACGACCTGCCGCGTACCCCAACCGGGAAGCTGGTGAAAGGGCCGCTGCGCCAGAAGTTCTCGACCGATCAGGCCGGAGTATGAGACTCCGCGAGGGACGACGATCCGCAGAGAGGAACTCGAGGTAGACCATGGGTGTCGAGGTGAGTGTGGCGAATCTGACGAAGTCGTTTGGTTCGCAGAATATTTGGCGTG
>NZ_JARJDD010000042.1:0-16688 GCF_029269935.1 Gordonia sp. N1V | reverse complement strand
ACAAGTGAGCAGTTTCAATTAGCCAGACTGGGCACTTTCAATGAGCGCCGTCAGTGGCCGACAGGGCAGATCGTCTGCGTTTCCGACCACGTCACGTTGCTGTGCATGATCCCTGAGGGGCCAGACCGCACCCGCGTTGTCGGCTATTGGCTGTTTCAGCAGACAGACCTAGACGACCCTGCCTTCGATCCTGGCCCGGCTGTGGAACTGTTCGACGTCACCAATCGCGAAGACTTTGATGCCTGCGAACGGATGCAGCGGAACACCACGACTTCGTACTGGAACTCGTCCCAAATATACGCGCCGTTCGAGTATCGCATCAGCAGCTTCCGTCGCTGGGTCGAAATCGCCATGACAGCTCCATCGATTACCGAAGCTTATGAAAACGCGGTCGCTCAGCCCTCCGGTTGGGGCGAGCTACGGCACTTCATGGGCAACAAATTCACCCCAACCTCTGACTCCATGGAGAAGACATTGTGACCTCCTTCTCAACGCTCAATCCGGCTCGTCTGCGTCTACGTCGCGTCACCACGGCAGACGCTCCCGCGATTATCGACATCGCGCGCACTGCCGGACTAGACACGAACTCGCCCTATATCTATGGGCTCTGGTGCCACGATTTCAGCGAGTACACGGCTGTCGCGGCCGACGACGACCATGTCGCGGGATTCATTATGTGCTACCCCCGTCCCGCACAGCCGGATCACCTGTTCATCTGGCAGGCCGGAGTGCTGCCCGCCTACCGTGGTCGCGGGCTGGCCGGCGACCTGCTGCATCATGTGCACACCGGCAGGTTCACCTACGTCGAATGCACCGTCACCCCGTCAAACTCGTCATCCTTGCAGTTCCTGCGGAAGTTCGCTGATGACCTCAACGCCCCGCTGAGAGTGGCGCCGTTTCTCGACGACACCGTTTTTGGAGCCACAGGCCACGAGCCCGAAGACCTCGTTTCCATTGGTCCTATCAGCTCCGATGACCACCAACCGGATACGGAGAGCAAATGACACCGGCACTCTCGACCCCAACACTCACCGGCATGGACGTGATTACCCGCCATGAATCCGCAGTGCGCAGCTACGTCCGCGCTTGGCCGATTGTGTTCGAAAAAGCGCACGGCGCATGGATGTACGACGCCGACGGCCGCGCGTACCTGGACTTCTTCGCTGGGGCAGGAGCGCTGAATTATGGCCACAACAACCCTCGGCTCAAAGAAGCGCTCATTGACCACCTAAGTGGCGACTACGTTACACACGGCCTGGACATGGCGACTCGGACGAAAGTGCAGTTCCTAGAAACGCTCCACCGCATCGTCCTCGAGCCAAGAGGTCTGGACTACCGGGTCATGTTCACCGGGCCAACGGGCACGAACGCTGTCGAGGCAGCACTGAAACTCGCGCGACTCGCCACCGGACGCGACGACGTGGTGCACTTCTCGAACTCGTTCCACGGAATGTCACTGGGGTCGCTTGCTGTTACCAGCAATCCCGTGAAGCGCGCGGGTGCCGGCGTCACGTTGACCGACACGGTGATGGCATCCTTCGATGACGACGGCATCCGGTTTCTGCGTGAGTTCTTCACGACAGCTGAAGAATACGGTCGCCGCCTGCCCGCAGCAGTGATTGTCGAAACCGTTCAGGGGGAGGGCGGAGTCAACATCGCTAGCGACTCGTGGCTACGTCAGGTGCGGCACCTGTGCACCGCACACGGGGTGATTCTCATCGTCGACGATATTCAAATGGGATGTGGTCGCACTGGCAGTTTCTTCTCGTTCGAGCCCTCAGGGATCGTGCCCGACCTAGTCACCCTGTCTAAGTCGATCAGCGGCTACGGGCTCCCCATGGCCCTGGTCCTACTCAAACCGGAACTCGACGTCTTCACCCCGGGGCAACATAACGGAACCTTCCGAGGAAACAACGCCGCATTCGCGACCGCCACTGTTGCGCTCGAAACTTATTGGAAATCCGAAACGTTCATCCAGTCCGTGGACCGCAAGAACAGTCTCGCCACAGAACAGCTCCAAGAACAGCTCGTCGGCCACCCCGATATCTCGGCAATTCGTAGCAAGGGACTCGTGTTCGGGATCAGTTGCACAGACGGCCCGACCGCCAGTCGTATCGCCGCCCAAGCGTTCGATACCGGCCTGCTCGTAGAGACGTGCGGCTCCCGCGGGGAAGTCGTAAAACTTCTTCCGCCACTCACCATCACCGACGACGAGCTGACGCAAGGACTCGACCGGTTGGCCAAAGCCTGCATCCTCACCGCGCAGGGGGCAGCATGATCGTCACCGACAGCAGTGACATCGTCGGCACACCGCGCGATGTCACCGCCGAAAACGGCACCTGGTCAAGCCTGAGGCTAGTCGTCGCCAACGACAATGTGGGGTTCTCACTGCATGACACAACCGTCGCCGCTGGCACTACGAACCGATTTCATTACGCCCACCACATTGAAGCGGTCCTGATCATTGACGGCATCGGTGCGGTCACCGACCTCCGCACAGGCGACGAACACGCTCTCTCTCCAGGCGTGCTGTATCTCCTCAACGATCACGACGAACATATCTTGCACGCCGAGACCCAGATCCGAGCAATCTGTGTCTTCAATCCCGCGACCTCGGGGACAGAGCGCCACGATGCCACGGGCGCCTACCCCGCGCTCAACTAACGGCAGATGATGTCACCGCAGAAAACCCGACACCATGCAGACGGGGCGGAGGCTGCTTTTCAGCAGTTGACGACTCCGCTGGTGCAGATCGTGTTGCCCATCATCACGCTGACTTTCGCCGCGGCGACCGGGTTGCTGTATCGACTGCCGCTCAGCATCGGCGCGGTTGTCGCCTTAGGTGCGGCAACCATCGGATTCGCCGTGAGCCAGCTCGCCCTACAGGCGCAAGGAGCGGTCCTCGTCTTGCGGGATCGCAGATGGCTTGTGCCGGCAGCCGACGTCGCGACGTGCGTTATCTCCGTGGTCACGCTATTCCTGATCGCACTACGGTAGCCTCCGTCCCCATCAATCGCCCTCGCGACACCCTAGAAGTTCTGGTGTCGGACTCGGTCAGCTTGCCGCTGGCAGCCGAGCCTGTTTGGGCTCGATGACTTCGGTGGTGTACTTCTTGCCCCACTCGTTGAGAGCGGTCACAAATGGTTCGAGCGCTTGCCCTAGGTCGGTCAACGAGTACTCCACGCGCGGGGGAACCTCTGGATACGCTTCGCGACGCACGATGCCGTCACACTCCAACTCCCGCAGTTGACGGGTCAGCACCCGAGGGGTCACCGGCCCCACCGCGCGCCTCAACTCGCCATAACGCAGCGGGCCGTCAAGAAGATGCTTGACGATCGTCATTTTCCACGCGCCACCTAACACCGCGATACTGACCTCGACGGGACAGACTTCAAAAGCTCTGCGCACAGTGTCACGAAGCACCTCCTGGTCGGTTCCAACCGTCACCACTCTGCTCCTTTCACGAACCTGAATTGCTAATGCGCGTGATCATACCTTATGGACAGAATTGTGCATACTACCGGCCTGGGCCTCTATGCGATATTCAATAGGTATGAGCGATACACATACCGTGCACGCGAGTACTCGCCGCGCCATCCACCCCGCCTGGCGAATGACCGCCCTTGCTGCGGCCGCGCTTCTAGCCGCCGGCTCGTACACCACCATCGCCGGACTCATTACCGATCCACTGGTGATGACAGAAGGCTGGAGCCGGGCCGAAATCGGCATCGCCGTGTCGATCAACATGGTCTTGTACGGGGCTGTCGCACCGTTCAGTGCCGCGTTGATGGACCGCTACGGGCTGCGACGTATCGCTTCCGCCGCACTCACCTTGTTGACGTTCAGCTCGGTACTTCTGGTTACCGTCACCCCTAACACCGGATGGTTCATCCTCTGGTGGGGCGTACTCGTCGGCACCGGCACCGGTGCGATCACGATGGTCTTCGGAGCAACCGTGGCCAACCGTTGGTTCGTGCACCGCATCGGACTCGCTACCGGAATCCTCACTGCAGCCAGCGTCGTCGGCCAGTTCGCCATGCTCCCTGTGCTCTCCATGCTCATGACCCATCACGGCTGGCACGCGCCAGTCATCACGTGCGGCGCCCTCGCCGGCGCCGCAGCACTCCTGGTCACTGTCGGTTTGCGTAACCAGCCTTCTGACCTTGGTATCACCCGCTATGGTGCGGATCCCGAAACCGATGTCGGCAACACCGCTCCTGGCGTTGCGGAAAAAGCACTGAGCCGCACCCTGCGCGTACTCCTCGCATGCCTGCGCAATCCCCGGTTCTGGCTCCTGGCCATGATGTTCTTCCTCTGCGGAGCCACCACCAACGGGCTCATGTGGTCGCACTTCACCCCCGCCGCCCACGATCACGGCATGGTCCCCACCGCAGCGTCGAGCCTGCTCGCGCTGATCGGTTTCGCCAACATCGCCGGCACCATTTCCTCCGGGTGGCTCACCGATCGCATCGAACCTCGAATCCTGCTCGCATCATTCTTTCTGGTTCGCGGAATCACTTTGGCCATCCTGCCGACCATCTTCACCAGCCAAATTGACCCAGGCCTCATCACCTTCGCCATCGCCTTCGGCATCCTCGACGTCGCCACCGTCCCGCCCACCATCGCCCTGTGCCGCCACTACTTTGGAACCGACAGCGCCCTCGCATTCGGCTGGGTCAACGTCTTCCACCAACTGGGCGCCGGCGCAATGGCCATCACCGGAGGCATCATCCGCGACGCCGACGGCACCTACACCCCCGTATGGATCATCGGAGCAATCCTGTGCACCGTAGCCGCCGTACTCGGCGCGATCACCACAAAGATCCACACCCCCCGGCCCCGGCGGAATGGCACCCAAACCGCTGCACCTAGCATCGGCTGACCGCAAACCCTCGAAATCACGGAACGCGGGTCGGCATTTGATCGCAGTTCAACGCGGCACTGCCGCTTGCGCTTGACAAACACGTGGAAAACCATGCGTGGGGCGATTCGCAAGTGTGCCTCAACCACGCTCGCACCAGTGCGACCTCTGTCGATCATGTTCGTCGCCGACTTCGACCATTAGACAACGGCGCTGATCAACTCATAGGCAGCGCCAGCGCGCTACCGCCTGGGCGTTACGTCCGCCGCATCAAACCAATGGGCTGGGTAACGGTTCCGGGACGAACGTTATCGAGTGCGTCTATGGCATCGAGGACGATCTGAGCCATGGTCTCGACGGGCTCGTGCTCCCATAATCGGCAGACGGTCCACCCAGCGATCTCTAGTGCCTCGGTCTGCGTCTGGTCGCGCACCACATTGCGCGCCAGCTTCGGTGTCCAATAGTCGGTGTTCTTCGCTGGCTGACGGCCATGATGGGGGCAGCAATGCCAGAAACAGCCGTCAACAAACACCGCGAGTCGACGCCGCGTGAAGGCAATGTCAGGCCGGACCAGCCTGCCGTTGAGGCGGATGGCGAAGTCCTTTCGGTAGCGCAGGCCTCGTCGGTGCAGTTCGCGTCGAAGCGCCATCTCGGGTTTGGTGTTGGCTCGTTTGATCGCGGCCATGTTGCGCGATCGGCCAGCGGTCGTCGTGTAGGGAGTAGCGGGCGAAGCGTTCGGCGAGCCATCGCCGCGCGAAGGTGTCGGTGCCATACGGTGTCCAGTGTCGCTTGGTTGCATTAGACAGCGCAACGCAGGTAGTATGCGAACAATTGTTCGAACAATGCAGAGGGGTGCGGGTGTCCGGCGATTTCAGTTGCCTCGAGATTTGTGCAGGTGCCGGCGGCCAGTCGCTCGGGCTTGAGCTAGCGGGGTTCGCGCACGAAGCCGCTGTAGAGATCGAGCCGGAACCATGTGAGACGCTCCGGATTAATCGTCCAGACTGGAAAGTCATCGAGGGCGATGTCGCAGACGTCAACGGCCGCGACTTCCGGGGAATCGACCTGTTCGCTGGTGGTGTGCCCTGTCCGCCCTTCTCGATCGCGGGCAAGCAGCTCGGGCCTGACGACGACCGCGACTTGTTCCCGCAGGCGCTGCGCCTGGTCGAAGAGTCGAAGCCGAAGGCCGTCATGCTCGAGAACGTGCGGGGGCTATCGACGGCAAAGTTTCAGTCCTACCGTGCCTACATTCAGGGCCGCCTTGAAGAGCTGGGGTACGAGAGCCAGTGGCAGGTTCTGAACGCATGCGAGTTCGGCGTGCCCCAGCTACGCCCACGGTTCATTCTTGTCGGGCTGCGCAAGACCTACATGAAGAAATTCAAATGGCCGTCTGCTGATGGCTCGGCAGCGACCGTCGGTGAGACCCTTCTGCCGCTGATGGCTCGCGATGGCTGGGCGGGTGCCGAAGCCTGGGCAGCACGCGCCGACGGTATTGGACCGACGATCGTCGGAGGCTCGCGCAAGCATGGGGGAGCGGATCTTGGGCCGACGCGTGCCAAGGCGGCGTGGCTGAACCTCGGGGTCGACGGCAAGGGCATCGCCGATGCCGGCCCGAACGAAGAGACCCCGGTGAACCACACCCCGCGGCTCACCCTTGAAATGGTGGCCGCGATTCAAGGATTCCCGCCCAACTGGGAGTTCTTCGGCCGCAAGACCGCCGCCTACCGCCAGATTGGCAACGCGTTCCCGCCGCCGGTCGCTCAGGCGGTCGGCCTCGCGATAGCGAAGGCGATTCGTCGGTAGTCTGGACTACTTTGGCGTAACCGGTTGCCGGTGTCTTCTACGGAGCGATACGGTTGATGCCTAGTTCAATCACCGTGACGAGCGAGGCAGGACGCGATGTCGACATTTCCGCGTTTCGCATTAGGGATGTCCTGCAGCCCTTTGATTGAATTACAAGGATGCAATTACCGGTCGGATTCTCAGCCTCGGGCGCACCACCGTCTGCTGGCCGGTCGACCGCTGCCGGGCGTCCATCGACGACGAAGTCATGCGACTACAGGCGTCCTGACCTGCGAGAACGTATTGACCTAGCCGTTCCATCTACTACAATGGGTAGTAGATGGAACGGCCTCCCTCTCCGACTTCGAAGGTAATAGACATGGAACCGGCTCTTTGGCAGGCGTCATCCGCTTCAGATGTATTGCGGGACTCAGTGATTCCCGAGCCTCGCGGATTACCTGATTTTCGACCCAGTGCTGACGAATTGGATGCAGTCCAAACCTCAGTGTTTCGTGCACATTTCCGAATCGCCATGAACCCGGAACCAATGCTCGACTACTCGCTTCTGTCGCGAGCGATTCGGCACAGCCTAGACGGTCGCGGCGCGTGGATTCGCTTTGCTGAGAGTGGCGAGGTAGATGTCGCCTTCGCCGTCTTGACCAACGCTGCCGACGAGATGCGGCGGCTACAGGACTTCGCCAAGGAAGTTGCGGCCACCCTTGAACACGCCGATGCTCGCGTCATCGGATCGTCAATCCAGGAGGTTGATGTCGAAGAAGTGCTTGCATCAGTCGGCGAGCGGTCCGCGCGGCTCGTGCCGGTGGAAGATAACGACAGCTTGACGTAATTGAGACCTTTGCACCTGTCTCTCCGAGTGGCGTGCACCACTTTCTGCCCCCTACAATCTTCTGTAACCCCAGGTAGCGCTGGGGGTTAGGAGGGCAAGTGCGATGTACGAACAGCGCATTCGAGATGCTTACCCAGATCAGACGAAGAAAGTCTGCAACATCCAAGAGACCTGGGATGTCTACTTTGGCGAGAACCCGAACGCCAGTCTGAGTGAATTCGGCTTAACAAGCATGACATTCGATGCTCTACGGGGGTTGTCAGAGAACGAAGCGACGCTCGTGCTGCGGACGCTCTGTTTCGCCCTCAGGGAGAACAGACGTCAGCGAGCGGCCGCTGGTCGACCGGTCGTGGGCTATGTGCCGTCAGGCGTGACCGGGGAGGGTGTGGCAACTCGCTGGAGTCGAGACTTTGCCTAGCAACAAGGCAGAGCCGGTCATGAATCGCGGTTCTGAGTTCGTCGTTGCTTTGCGGCTCTGATCGTGCCCGGTATGCTGTCCGGCCACGTAGCCGATTTCGTGAGTTGGTAGTACACCCGAACCCTGCCTCGCTCACGTCGCTTCTTGTGTTTGTAGTTCCACCCGAGCTTTCGTAGTTCGCGCAGACGACGTTGCCAATCGTCTTGGGGCTCTTTGGCGCTGGCTACGGCTTCCAACAAATCTGACGGAACCCAGCGGTCTTTGCCGAAAGCCGCGAGCAGTTCGCCGAGTCGCTGTCGTGGATCGGCAAAGCTCGCAGCTTGCCTGATTTCACTTTCAAATCTCTCGAATGTCGAGAAATGCGCCTTCTTTCCGGCGTTGCACTCTTGGCACAATGGCTGGAGATTCTCGCGGACAGTCTTGCCGCCCCATGACCGTGGCAGCTTGTGGTCGACGTCCAACTCGACCCCATGTTTCAGCGGCGTCTTGCCACACATAGCGCAACGTTGTACTTGCAGTACTTGAGCACGGAGCGCGCGACTCGGTCTCGGGTCGTTGGCCGCGTCCGAGGCGGAGGGTTTCATGCCGACCAGCAGGTACCTAGGGCGCCGTCCGTTGGGCACTTTCTGAATCTCAAAGAGCGGGCTGAGCTCACGCCTTCGCCGACCGCGGTTCGAGTGCGTCTCCCCACTCAGCGCAGCAAGGTGGTCTTCAATCTCGGTTTCTGTCGGTGGGTCATCGCGGCGCTCGTACAGGAACGAGTAGATCCGGCGTACCTCCGCCGCAGGAACAAGCTGCTTGAGGTCGTCGCTCTCGGGCAAAGGCAGTGGGAGGAGGCTCTCGGTGTCTTTCATTGGCAGGGGCGCTCTCCGGAGTCGCTTCGAGTGAGCATGTCAAAGAGGTTGAGCTGTGTCGGTAGAGGAGTTCGGTATCGCGATAGCTGCCGTCGGCTGGTTTTGGGCATCGCGCGGAGTTCAGTCCGCTGCGCGAAAACAGCTCGTGCCAGGTTGGCCATCTCGACAGTGGATGGAGCGTAGAGCACGAATAACGGCACCCCGCGGGAGTTGTTTGCGTCCAGCCCGCAGCCTGCTTCGACGGCCAGCGGAATCAGGTTGCGTAGTCGGGGTTCGGCCGTCGCGAAGAACACGACAGGACAGTCCGACCACGACCGCTCCGCGTGACTTCGGCAACTCGCCGCTGGGTAGTAGCCGGTACAGGCAAGTGCGTACACCAAGCCGGCGACTCCAACCTCCAGTCCGTTGAGACCAGTGAAGGCGTCTGCAACATCGTCCGGCAGCGGCTCATTTAAGACGAAGGCTTCTAGGTCTCGAGCGACTTCGTCGAATTGGGCAGCGTCTCGGCAAGTCCACTCAAGGAAGGCCAGTCCAACTTCTTCAGAGGCGATGACCGCCGCGGTATCTGCCACGGACGGCGATAGGATCGGCCAGGCGTCTTGGAAGTAGGCGAAGCCCTCCTCGTCGATATCGGACGGCGCAGGCTGCCAGAAGTCAGTTGACTCGAACGTCTCGCGGACGTGGATATCGACGTCGTAGGTCGGAATCAACGCAACCTCCCTGCTGTTGTGGGGTAGCACTAGCGATTCCAGTAGAACAGGCAGCACCGACAATCGGCGTTGCGTATGTCTCGTGTCGGTGCGGCGCGATACGGTGCCTGCGTGATGCTGGAAGGGTTCTTCAGCGACGAGCGGGCGCCTGACCCTGCGCTGAATGAGGTTCGAGACGAGATCCTTCGCCTCGACCCGGATGGTTCTCGATGGGCTGCAGTCATTCGGCACACGTACGACATGATCTACAACGGCCAAGAGACTGGCAGGTATCGCTGGGATCAGCTCATGAAGACTGAGAAGACCCATTTCGGCACGCTGTTCGAAATCAACGCGCAGCGTGAGTTCGGCTTCGATGGTGGCGATGAGACCGACTACCGGATTGCCGGTCACCAAGTGGACGCAAAGTGGAGTCAGTCCATGGGAGGATGGATGCTTCCTCCTGAGGTCTTCGATGAGCTTGCCCTAGTTGCAACAGGCGATGACGCGCAGTCCCGCTGGTCACTGGGACTAATCCGTGCGACCGCTGGCGTGCGCCGCGTGGGTCACAATCGTGACAAGAAGAGCCAGCTCAACGAACTCGGACGCCAACGAGTCGAATGGATCTGGCGCGACGCTGAACTGCGGCCGAATGTGTTGCTCCAGCTTCCGCGGCATGTGGTCGACCACATTTTCGACCACCGCCACGGGACCGAACGGACCAATCGCCTGTTCCGAGCTGCTGAGGGCATGCTTGTTCACCGGAATGCCGTCGCGACGGTAAGCCGCCAGCTCGATGCCCAGAAGCGAGTTCGCTACAACGGAGGAGCGCGCTCAGCCCTTCAACCAGAGGGCTACATCATCCTCAGTGGGATGTACCACCGTGAGCTCGCAGTTGAGTTCGGAGTGCCCGTCCCGAACGCCGACGAGTACGTCTCGTTGCGGATTGTACCGTCGGACCGAGGAGTGAGACTCGGCGTGAGAAGTTGGCGGCGTGCACAACTAGCCGATGCTGGCGGAACGCCGGCTCCAAAGATTAGAGAGTAGGCACACAATTTGAGAGGAAGAGTAGTTCAGTCATGAACCATGACGAAGTAACTGAGGACGACGAGCAAATCGAAGCTCCCGACGGCGAGGACAACGGTCTCGACGATGCTGCCCGACTTCCTGCTGAAGGCGACCGAGCTTCGTGGCTGGATGATGCTTCACAAGAGATCGACGACAACTCGGTTCTCGAGTACGATATAGTGTCGTCTCCAAATGACTGGAATTTCGCAACAATTGTCAATTTCATCGAGTCGGGTGCGATCAAGATTCCCGCATTTCAGAGAAACTATATTTGGGATAAAAAGCGGGCTTCAAAGCTCATCGAGTCGCTTCTGATAGGTTTGCCGGTACCTCAAGTCTTTTTGTATGAAGAAGGTAAGAATAACTTCATTGTGATCGATGGGCAGCAGCGACTATTGACCCTATTTTTCTTTGCGAAGGGGAGATTTCCGCTTCCAAAGATTCGAAGCGAGCTCCGTCCGAGCCTGAATGCCGGTATCATCAGCGATGACGTCCTGCATGACAGAGACTACTTTACGGACTTCAAGCTCACGCTTGCCAAATCTGTGACGGGTAAGAAGAATAGATATCACGGATTTTCGTATATGAGTCTGAAAGATGACAAAACTACGCTGAATCTTCGCACAATCAGAAACGTGGTCGTAAAACAGACGAGCCCCGATGGCGATAGCGCGATGTACGAGATATTTAGCCGTTTGAACACAGGCGGGGTGAACCTCACTCCACAGGAAATACGGGCGAGCCTCTATCATTCGCAGGTGATTGATTCGCTACTTGATTTGAATCTCAAGCCACAGTGGAGAAATCTTGTCGGTCAGTCTAGCCCGGATTCGCGAATGCGCGACACCGAGTTCTTGTTGCGCAGCCTTGCGCTCGCGCGAGGTCTGGACGAATTCAGCGGATCGATGACCGGGTTCGTAAATAAGTTCTGCGAGAGTGTCAAGTCGTTTTCGGATTCACAAGCGGAAGGCGCAATCTCGGATTTGCGAACTTTCATTGAGTCTTTCGCAGGTGGTGGGGCGGAAATATTCTCGCGTGGCGGAAAGTTTAGCGGCGTTCTTTTTGAGAGTATCTTTGCCGCTTGGGTACGATGTGGCCGTCCGGAAATTGATGCGAACGATTTGGTCGAGGCAGTTTCGGACGTCAAAACTAGTGCAGGATTTGCGGGCACCCTGCAAGAGGGGTCAACGAAGTCGGTAAATATTACTGCCAGGGTAAGGCTCGCTGAAGATGCCCTGAACGCAATGTCATGACTGCTACACCTGAGACTCATGATGGCCCCGTAGAGGCGCTGTACGAAGACTACTGCGTATTGCGAGATGATTTATCCACTCGCAGCCCTTCCGGGCTGGCAGCCCTGAACCGATCGTATCATAAGGTGCTGCTGATCGCGGCTGCAAGTTCTCTCGAGAGTCAAGTCAAGAAGTACCTTGCTGCGGCATTCGAAGAGAAAGGGGGAGGAATTCTCGCTGCGTTTCTTGAGAAGCGCGTCCTGGCGCGGAATTATCATACGATGTTCGACTGGCAAAAGGAGAAGGCGAAACCATTCTTTAGCAGTTTTGGTCAGGATTGTGGGAAGAACTTCGCCGCGCAGATTCGCTCCAACCCCGATTTCGCAGAACAGCACTCCGCGTTTATGCGAATTGGATCGTTGAGAAACGGACTCGTGCATCAAGACTACGCAACTTTCAGTCTTGAGTATACGCCCGAAGATCTTATTAAAATGTATCGCTTGGCTCGTGAGTTTCCTAACAATTTTGAGCGCCTAATATTTGAGGAGGTTGCCGTAGCTGACGTCTGATTTCAAGGCTTCGTGGCACGAGAAGTCACTATCTCGCCGATGGACCGGCCGGGCGCCACAGTGTTCCCGGCCTCGACCACTGTTTCTGGGCGACCTTGGTTGTCGCGGTTGCCTGGCCGACATAGTGGTCGATGGGATCCGGCGAACAGCGCAGGAACGTACCTGGACTTCGCGTGAGGTGAACTAGGCGCTGGTAACCCTAAGCTTTTCGGGCACTGCTTCTTCGGCGAAGTGTTTATTTACGTAGTCGATCGCGTGTTCGCGCGACGCATCATGGTTCAGTGCGTCTTTGAAGAAGCGGAGTTGATCGGTCCGCTCATCGATGATCTGCGCCCACGTCTTTACCCAGATTCGCGTCGGGGGGTCCTGGTCGCGCCAATCTGCGAGTAGTCCGAGCGGGTTGTCCTGAATATCTTTCATGGTGATACGGTCGATTTTGGCCGAGACCAGAACGAAGTCCCAGTGCGACTTCCGACCTCGAAACTGCGCATCGCTCGTTACGGCATCCGCATACGACTTGATTTGTTGTACCTCTTTGGCGGAGATGGTCACGCTGGGTCGCTTCAATTCGACGATCAGGTAGTCGTTCCTCCCAACTGCGGGCCGCGATTGCCCAAGCATGAGATCAACTCGGCCTACTGAACCGTCGTGTCGGCGAACTGGCTTTGGCTGCGTATCGGGTCCGTCGATGTGTGCGAGGTAGCGATCGAGAACCGCATCCAGGCTGCGGTCGCTTGCCATGAGGTCGTACTCTTCTCCGAAGACCCAAGTGTTCTTCTCAAGCATGGCGTGTAGCTGCGTTCGTTCCTGAGTCGACTTGTTTGTCGCAGGGTCGAAGACCATCTGCTTGAGCGCTTGCAGAAAATCGAGTCGATTCACGAGTTTAGTGTTTGCCTCGATGAGCTGGGTGATCTGCGTCCGGTCGAGGAGCGAGGCGAGACGCTTGACCTCGTGCTTAGGGAGACCCATTACGCTTTCGAGGACCTGCATCGTCTCGTCCGGGCTGTTCGCCACCGTCGCCTTCAGGAGCGCCAGCATCCCTCGTTGTTGCTTCTCGCTCTTCGGCAGTTTTCGGGCAATGGTGGTTGCCACGAAGTCGAACGTCTCACGTTCGACTCGCGCGAGTTCATCTTCTGGGTCGTCGGTGTAGGGATAGACGCCATCACTGACCCATGACTTGACCTGTTCCTCCCGCCGAGCGGCGTCGCGATCCTTGAAGTACTCCTTGATCTCCTTCCGGGCTGCAGTGACGACGTCACTAACTGGACCGTCGAGCTCACCGGCCGCGAGCTCTTCATCGCTCAAGTCATTGAAGTGGTCCCATAAAACGAACGCGGTGTACTCAAGTCCAGGTGTCTGGATGTTCGGATGTACCGACGTTCGGATGGTTCCCGTCGTGTCGCAGAGATGAATAGAACGCTCTGCGGGCTCGTTCCACTCAATGATCCGGAGCTTAGGGATCTGCCCCTTGGCATTCTTGAAATCGACCAGCTCCTTTTCGAAGCGGTGCCGCTCGGCTGCTGTAGGATCGAGTTCCGCACCCTTGAACACGATCTTCACGTCCGGGTTCTCAGTCAAGAAGACCGAGAAGGTTGCGGTCAGCCGGCCCACTGCGCTCTTGGCTTCGATGCGAGTGATGTACTTTGGCGGGTTGATCGCCTCAAAGACTGTTCCGGGGACGTCGCCAGAGATCGTGGGTTGCGTATCGCTCTCGAAGTTAGTTGGGTCGTCCACCGACCCACTGATGACCGTACGCTTCAAGTCTCCTGGCGTATTGGACGCGGTCGTCGTCCACTTGATTAGGTCGCCGAGTGCGAATCCCCGTATACGACCCTGGCCATTTCGGCCGTTCAGTTGGCGTTTGATGTTGGGAGACTTTTTGGCGGTCTGCTTCCATGAGCCACCGAGACGCCCGAAGTTTGACTGCACCTCTTCTGGCATGACGCCGTGGCCATCGTCAGTGATGGTCACTCGAGCGATGCCGTCCAGCCCGTCGGGTTCGATGTCGATGCTCACCTTGTGGGCTTCGGCATCGAGACTGTTCCAGACGAGTTCGACGACGGCGCGCACTGGATCATCTCTGTGGGCGATCCGAACTACGTAGTCGTCTTGAGCATCGATGTGGAAGCGGTTCACGCATGTAGTATTGCGCACGGCTCCGACAGGCTCCGCCGAGAGAGGTTTCGCTGTCGTGTCTCGCCGACCAGCACTCGCTTATGTGCGGGGGATGCAAGCCAAGCAGTTATTCAGGACGCGTCAGGCGTGGTGTGCCAGAACTGGGTTTCAGCGCACGACAGACCTGGGGTTTGAGTCGCTCTCACGCGTGAAACCCCGTCGATCACTTGAGAGGCCCCTGGTCTCCGGAAATCTGGATGTTTCGACACTTTCCGATTTCGGTTGAGGAGTACTAGGGGCATGCTGATGCTACGTCGTTGTTGGGTCGAAATGGGCTTGAGGTCAGAGCGGTCGTGCGGCAGGCCGACTGGGTCCGGGTGGTGGATGTGGCGACCGCTAATGCAGAGGCCTCGCGGTGCCCGGATTGTCGTGTGGTGTCCAGGTCGGTGGAGGATCGGACGGTCACTCGACCCCGCGACATCCGCTACGGGGACGATCCAATCCTGTCGCAGTGGCATGAGATACGGTCTCGCTGTGTGAACCCGGAGTGCGCACGCGCCGGGTTCACTGAATCGATCCCACAGGTGCCGCCGCGGCGGCGCACTACGATTCGTTTCGCACCCAGATCGGCCGAGCGGTTGTTGGGGCGACCCGGTCGGTCAGTGAGGTCGCGGCCGGGTTGGGCGTGTCGTGGCCAACAGCGCATGCAGCTTTCGTCGAGCACGGTGACCGGATACTGTGCTCGCCGGCACCGGTTTGGGTTCTCGGGATTGACGAGACCCGCCGCGGTAAGTCCCGCTGGACGCGGGACGTTCACGGGCGATGCTGGGTGCGCATGGATCCATGGGACACCGGATTCATCGATCTCGACCGCGATCAATGGCTACTTTGAAGAGCTGTCAACGCATCCAGTGCAAGAGCTTGCGTGTGTTCGCGCTAGCTCGAGTACTGAATAAGAATGCGCCGAAGCGCGGTCAACTTATCGTCGTCTGGCTCCTCCCTGTTCAGAAAGTCACTTATTTCATTCAATCTATCGACTGTTTGGCCAGGATCGAATCCCTCAATCGGTTCAATCAGACGTTCGACGATACTGGTGCACACCAGAACCGGCAATGAACAAAAGTTAGCCCCTCCTGGCATTGACTGAATCTTCTCGTGCTGAAGAATTGACTCGTTCTTCTCCGATTCGAGCATGAATCCATTGATTATCGCCGAGGCAACGGATGGAATGATGGAGTAGTCATCCTGCAGTGCGTCTTGCAATCGAAAGCCAAACAAGTTTAACGCTATCCGAATATACTGTCCCGCGCGATGACGGGCTTCGAATCCCGCTTCTTTGCCGCTCCATGCCAAGTCGTCTCGCACGCCGCGCTCGGGAAGGTTAGCAATGGCCGCTCGCGCATTTATAGGGGTGCGCCAAGAACTGTCCTTTTGAATTTCCTGTAGGTCTTCCTCAATGCCCACACGTATCGCGCGAATTATGATTTGTCGCCGCGATTGTTCGGACGACAAGGCTGAACTTATGTCTTGCAATGAGATGCTGATTGCATGGAACAATGCATTAGAATGAAAAATAGTTTTGTCTGCGTAACTATCGTCGGCAATCTCACTCAGGAAGTCTATCGAGAAACTCGACTTGGTCCATACGCGGTACAGAGCGCTACGAGAGAAATCGCCAGATTCTATGAGCGTGTCGAAGAAGGATGGGGACAGCTGAACCGGAAGTGCATTGGCTCGAGATCGCTGGACATACTGTTTCATCGCTGCATCGCGCGTCGAGGTCGATGAGTGGCGGTAGTTTCGTGGTTCCGGTGATCCAGCGGTCATCATCTGCTCCTGGGTGGCTACGGGTTCGTTCTACGTATGGCATCAGCCTAGTCGTTGATCGGGAGAACTGATTGGCGAAAGCTGGACAACATGCGCGCCGTCGTGGGACTATAAATCCCACAAGGCGGCATCAGGCATCCAAGGAGTTCCAATGGCCCTTCCCGAACGAATATGTGACAAGTGTGGTGAGCGTCTGACGGATGTCTTTGGCACGAACGAGGTGTACCTCGGTGGCCTGATGATCATCAGAAGCAGGCACGGGGCAGATCCGCGATTCATGCACCGCTGTCCTCCGCTGCAGCTCGTCGACCCAGAGGATCCTTCGCACGAAAGTGACGAGGTTGCGTAGTTCAGTTCCGGGGATGCCGCGATTCACTCCCACTCGATGGTGCCCGGCGGCTTACTGGTGACGTCGAGGACGACACGGTT
>NZ_JARJDD010000041.1:0-19877 GCF_029269935.1 Gordonia sp. N1V | reverse complement strand
CACAAGTGAGCAGTTTCAATTAGCCAGACTGGGCACTTTCAATGAGCGCCGTCAGTCGGGCTGCTCGATCGCGTTCGGCACCGGCATCGTCGATGGTCCGCCGCCCAGCCGGTCGACCTTGATGCTCTGCCTCTCCGACATCGACGCAGCCCACCGGCACCTCACCGACGCCGGAATCGAGGTTTCCGACGTCGACATCACTCAGTGGGGACACTTCGTCTACTTCGACGATCCCGACGGCAACCACTGGAATGTGCAGTACCTGCCGTATCGACATGAGAGCTGATGGGCCCACACAAGACGCTCCAAAAAAAGACAGCGACCCCCGCACCTTCCGGTGCGGGGGTCGCCTGACCTCTTGAGGTGACTAGCGGTAGTCGCCGCTGGAGAAGCCGTAGTCGTCGAGCGGCACCGCAGCGCCGGCGGGAGCACCGAAGGTGCCGTCCGGGCTGTAGTAGGTGTCGTCGTAGGCGGGCATCGCGTAGGCCGCGGCGCGCGCCTCCTCGGTCGGCTGCACCTGGATGTTGCGGTACCGGTTGATGCCGGTACCGGCCGGGATCAGCTTACCGATGATCACGTTCTCCTTGAGGCCGATGAGCTTGTCGCTGCGACTGTTGATGGCCGCATCGGTGAGCACACGGGTGGTCTCCTGGAACGACGCCGCACTCAGCCACGAGTCGGTGGCCAACGACGCCTTGGTGATACCCATCAGCACCGGACGACCGGCCGCGGGCTCGCCACCCTCGGACACGACGCGACGGTTGGCGGCCTCGAACTCGGCACGCTCGGTGAGCGAACCGGGCAGGAACTCCGTCGACCCCGAGTCGATGATCGTCACGCGACGCAGCATCTGACGCACGATGGTTTCGATGTGCTTGTCGTGGATCGACACACCCTGGCTGCGGTAGACCTCCTGGACCTCGTTGACCAGGTGCACCTGCACCTGACGGGGCCCCATCACACGCAGCACCTCGTGCGGGTTCGCCGAACCCTCCATGAGCTGCTGGCCGACCTCGACGTGGTCGCCGTCGGCGAGCAGACGCTCGGAGCCGTCGTCGTGCTTGAACACACGCAGACGCTGACGCTTCGAGATCTTGTCGTAGACAACCTCTTCCGATCCGTCGTCGGGGACGATCGTGATCTTGTAGAAGCGGTCGTCGTCCTCGAGACGCACCCGGCCGGAGACCTCCGCGATCGGCGCGACACCCTTGGGCACGCGCGCCTCGAAGAGTTCCTGCACACGCGGCAGACCACCGGTGATGTCGTCACCGACGCCACCCTGGTGGAAGGTACGCATGGTCAGCTGGGTACCGGGCTCACCGATCGACTGGGCTGCGATGATGCCGACGGCCTCACCGATGTCGACGAGCTTGCCGGTGGCCATCGACCGTCCGTAGCACATCGCGCACACGCCGGTTCCGGTCGCACAGGTCAACACCGAACGAACCTTGACCTGTGTGATACCCGCTGCGAGCAGGGCCTCGATTGCCGGATCACCGAGGTCGTGACCACGCTCGACGACGACATTGCCATCGGCGTCGAGGGCGTCGGCGGCCAGCGTGCGTGCGTACGCACTGGTCTCGACGTGCGCGTCACGGATGATCGAACCGTCGGGCTGCTTCTCTCCCAGCGGGACGACGATGCCGCGCTCGGTGGCACAGTCGGTCTCGCGGACGATGACATCCTGGCTGACGTCGACCAGACGGCGGGTCAGGTAACCCGAGTCGGCGGTACGAAGTGCGGTGTCGGCCAGACCCTTTCGGGCACCGTGGGTGTTGATGAAGTACTCCGCCACGGTCAGGCCCTCTCGGAAGGAGGACTTGATCGGACGCGGGATGAACTCACCCTTGGGGTTTGTCACCAGACCCTTCATGCCCGACAGGTTGCGGACCTGGGTCATGTTTCCCGTCGCACCCGACTTCGGGATCATCGTGATCGGGTTGTCTTCGGGGTAGTAGTCCTCCATGGCCTTACCGACCTCTTCGGTGGCCTGCTTCCAGATCTCGACCAGCGCATCGCGCCGCTCGTCCGGGGTCAGGGCACCGCGCTGGAACTTGCGCTCCAGACCATCGGCACGCTCCTCGTAACGCTCAAGGATCTCAGCCTTCTGCGGCGGCACGAGCACGTCGGCCATCGACACGGTCACGCCCGAACGGGTCGCCCAGTAGAAGCCGACATCCTTGAGCTTGTCGACGGTCTGCGCGACGACGATCATCGGGTAGCGCTCGGCGAGATCGTTGATGATCGCGGCCTGACGCTTCTTCGGCATCTGCTCGTCGACGAACGGGTACTCGATCGGCAGCAGCTCGTTGAACAGCACCCGACCCAGCGTGGTCGTGATGGTCCACGGCTGCCCGAACCGCCAGCCGTCGGCGAACTCCTGCGCCTCGATCTCCAGCGGCGGACGCTGATCGGTCAGTCGCACCTTGATGCGCGACTGCACGGTCAGCACCCCACGGTCGACGGCCATGATGGCCTCGGCCGGGCTGGAGTACACGCCCTCCTCGGGATGATCGGCGGTCGCGGCCTGGTACTCGCCTGCCGCACCCTCCTTGAGGGTGGTCAGGTAGAACAGGCCGGTCACCATGTCCAGACGCGGCATCGCCAACGGGCGACCGGAAGCCGGCGACAGGATGTTGTTCGAGGACAGCATCAGGATGCGGGCCTCGGCCTGCGCCTCCGCGCTCAGCGGCAGGTGCACGGCCATCTGGTCACCGTCGAAGTCGGCGTTGAAGGCCTCACAGACCAGCGGGTGCAGCTGAATGGCCTTGCCCTCCACCAGCTGCGGCTCGAAGGCCTGGATACCGAGACGGTGCAGCGTCGGCGCACGGTTCAGCAGCACCGGGTGCTCGGCGATGACCTCTTCGAGGACGTCCCACACGGCCGGCCGCTGACGCTCGACCATGCGCTTGGCGCTCTTGATGTTCTGGGCCTGGTTCAGGTCGACCAGACGCTTCATCACGAACGGCTTGAACAGCTCGAGCGCCATCAGCTTGGGCAGGCCGCACTGGTGCAGCTTGAGCTGCGGGCCGACAACGATGACCGAACGGCCGGAGTAGTCGACGCGCTTGCCGAGCAGGTTCTGACGGAACCGGCCCTGCTTGCCCTTGAGCAGATCCGAGAGCGACTTCAGCGGGCGGTTACCCGGTCCGGTGACCGGACGTCCGCGACGGCCGTTGTCGAACAGGGCGTCCACCGACTCCTGCAGCATCCGCTTCTCGTTGTTGACGATGATCTCGGGGGCACCGAGGTCGATCAGTCGCTTGAGGCGGTTGTTGCGGTTGATGACACGGCGGTACAGGTCGTTGAGGTCGGAGGTCGCGAAGCGGCCACCGTCGAGCTGCACCATCGGACGCAGCTCCGGCGGGATCACCGGAACGGCGTCGAGCACCATGCCCAGCGGCGAGTTGCCCGACTGCTGGAACGCCGCAACCACCTTGAGGCGCTTGAGCGCACGCAGCTTCTTCTGACCCTTGCCGCTGCGGATCGTCTCGCGCAGCGACTCGGCCTCGGCATCGATGTCGAAGGTCTCGAGGAGCTTCTTGATCGCCTCGGCGCCCATCGATCCGGCGAAGTATTCGCCGTAGCGGTCCTGGAGCTGGTGGTAGAGCTTCTCGTCGATGATCAGATCGCCGGGGGAGAGCTTGACGAACTTGTCCCACAGCTCGTCGAGACCGTCGAGCTCACGCTGCGCGGCGTCACGCATGCGACGCATCTCGCGCTCGGCCCCGTCCTTGACCTTGCGGCGGACGTCAGCCTTGGCACCCTCGGCCTCGAGCTCGGCGAGATCGGCCTCGAGCTTCTGCTGACGCTCGTTGAGGTCGACGTCACGCTGGTCGGCGACGGCCTTCTTCTCGACCTCGATCTCCGCCTCGAGCGTGGAGAGCTCGTTGTGGCGCAGTTCGTCGTCGACGGAGGTGATCACGTAGGCGGCGAAGTAGATGATCTTCTCGAGATCCTTCGGCGCCAGGTCGAGCAGGTAGCCCAACCTGCTCGGCACACCCTTGAAGTACCAGATGTGGGTGACCGGGGCGGCCAGCTCGATGTGGCCCATGCGCTCGCGGCGGACCTTGGCCTTGGTGACCTCGACCCCGCAACGCTCGCAGATGATGCCCTTGAAGCGCACACGCTTGTACTTGCCGCAGTAGCACTCCCAGTCGCGAGTCGGTCCGAAGATCTTCTCGCAGAACAGGCCGTCCTTCTCGGGCTTGAGCGTGCGGTAGTTGATGGTCTCCGGCTTCTTGACCTCGCCGTAGGACCAGTTGTGGATGTCATCGGCCGTGGCGAGACCGATCTTCAGTTCGTCGAAGTAGTTGACGTCGAGCACTCTATGCCTTCCCTGAGCAAGCTCTTTGATTCGACTAATGGGGGTACCCGCCGGGGCCGTGGCCCCGGCGGGCGGTTGATCAGTTCGCCAGGTCGTCGACCGTCGCGGACTCATTGCGCGACAGGTTGATTCCCAGGTTGGCGGCGGCGCGCTCGAGATCCTCGTCGTCGGAGTCGGCCATCTCGATCGCGGCACCGTCACTCGAGAGCACCTCGACGTTGAGGCACAACGACTGGAGCTCCTTGAGGAGCACCTTGAACGACTCGGGGATACCGGGCTCGGGGATGTTCTCGCCCTTGACGATCGCCTCGTACACCTTCACGCGGCCGACCACGTCGTCGGACTTGATCGTCAGCAGCTCCTGCAGGGTGTAGGCGGCGCCGTAGGCCTGCATCGCCCAGCACTCCATCTCACCGAAGCGCTGGCCACCGAACTGGGCCTTACCGCCGAGCGGCTGCTGGGTGATCATCGAGTACGGACCGGTCGAGCGTGCGTGGATCTTGTCGTCGACGAGGTGGTGCAGCTTGATGATGTACATGTAGCCGACCGACACCGGGTACGGGAACGGCTCACCGGAACGACCGTCGAACAGCGTGGCCTTGCCGTCGCCGTTGACCATGACCTCACCGTCGCGGTTGGGCAGCGTCGAGGACAGCAGTCCGGTCAGCTCCTCCTCGCGGGCACCGTCGAACACCGGGGTCGCGGTGTTGGTGTCGGGAGCCGCCGAGTACATGTCCTCGGGCAGCTTCGACGCCCACTCCGGGACCCCGCCGGCCACGTCGACGTTCCAGCCGGCCTTGGCGATCCACCCGAGGTGGGTCTCCAGGATCTGGCCGATGTTCATACGACGCGGCACACCGTGGGTGTTGAGGATGATGTCGACCGGGGTGCCGTCCGGCAGGAACGGCATGTCCTCGGCGGGCAGGATCTTGCCGATGACGCCCTTGTTGCCGTGGCGGCCGGCGAGCTTGTCGCCGTCCTGGATCTTGCGCTTCTGCGCCACGTAAACGCGGACCAGCTCGTTGACGCCGGGCGGCAGATCGTCGTCGTCGTCACGGCTGAACACGCGCACACCGATGACCTTGCCGGTCTCACCGTGCGGGACCTTGAGCGAGGTGTCGCGCACCTCACGGGCCTTCTCACCGAAGATGGCACGCAGCAGACGCTCCTCCGGGGTCAGCTCGGTCTCGCCCTTCGGGGTGACCTTGCCGACCAGGATGTCGCCGTCGCGGACTTCCGCACCGATGCGCACGATGCCGCGCTCGTCGAGATCGGCGAGCACCTCGTCGGAGACGTTCGGGATGTCGCGGGTGATCTCCTCGGCACCGAGCTTGGTGTCGCGGGCATCGATCTCGTGCTCCTCGATGTGGATCGAGGTGAGCACGTCCTCCTCCACGAGCCGCTGGCTCAGGATGATCGCGTCCTCGTAGTTGTGGCCCTCCCACGGCATAATCGCCACGAGCAGGTTCTTGCCCAGGGCCATCTCACCGTTTTCGGTGCAGGGCCCGTCGGCGAGGACCTGACCGGACTCCACGCGCTGCCCCTCGTCCACGATCGGACGCTGGTTGGCGCAGGTGCCATGGTTGGAGCGTGCGAACTTGCGCATCCGGTAGGTGTCGCGGGTGCCGTCGTCGGCCATCACGGTGATGTAGTCGGCCGAGACCTCCTCGACCACGCCGGTCTTGGACGAGACGATGACGTCACCGGCGTCGACGGCGGCACGCAACTCCATGCCGGTACCGACCAGCGGCGACTCGTTGCGCACCAGCGGCACGGCCTGACGCTGCATGTTCGCACCCATCAGGGCGCGGTTGGCGTCGTCATGCTCGAGGAACGGGATCATCGCGGTCGCGACCGACACCATCTGGCGCGGCGAGACGTCGAGGTACTCGACCTGCGCCGCATCGACGAACTCCACCTCGGAGCCCTTCTTGCGGACCAGGACGCGCTCGTCGGTGATGTTGCCGTTCAGGTCATAGCTGGTGTTGGCCTGACCGATGAGGTAACGATCCTCCTCGTCGGCGGTCATGTACTCGATGGTGTCGGTGACGACGCCGTCGACGACCTTGCGGTACGGGGTCTCGATGAAGCCGAACGGGTTGACCCGCGCGTACACCGACAGCGAGCCGATCAGGCCGATGTTCGGGCCTTCCGGGGTCTCGATCGGGCACATGCGGCCGTAGTGGCTCGGGTGCACGTCGCGCACCTCGAGGCCGGCGCGCTCACGGCTCAGACCACCCGGGCCCAGCGCCGACAGGCGACGCTTGTGGGTCAGCCCCGACAGCGGGTTGTTCTGGTCCATGAACTGCGAGAGCTGGCTGGTGCCGAAGAACTCCTTGATCGCCGCCACGACGGGACGGATGTTGATCAGGGTCTGCGGGGTGATCGCCTCGACGTCCTGGGTGGTCATGCGCTCACGCACGACACGCTCCATACGCGAGAGACCCACGCGGATCTGGTTCTGGATCAGCTCGCCCACGGTGCGCAGACGACGGTTGCCGAAGTGGTCGATGTCGTCGACCTCGATCGGCACGTCGAGGCCCTCGGGACCGGCAACCTTGGCGAACGACACGGTGTGCGGGTCGGCGTCGTGCAGACGCACCAGGTACTCGACGGTCGCGGCGATGTCCTCGCGGGTCAGCACCGCCTCGCCGGTCATCGGGTTGTCGGTGAGACCGAGCTTCTTGTTGACCTTGTACCGGCCGACGCGCGCGAGGTCGTAGCGCTTCTCCTTGAAGAACAGGTTCTCCAGGAGGTTCTCCGCGGACTCCTTGGTCGGCGGCTCGCCCGGACGCAGCTTGCGGTAGACCTCGAGCAGTGCCTCGTCCTGGTTGGCGGCGTTGTCCTTCTCCAGGGTGGACATCATGATCTCGGAGAACCCGAAACGCTCGCTGATCTCCTCGGTGGTCCAACCGAGCGCCTTGAGCAGCACGGTGACCGGCTGGCGGCGCTTGCGGTCGATACGCACACCGACGGTGTCACGCTTGTCGACGTCGAACTCGAGCCATGCGCCACGACTCGGGATGACCTTGACGGTATGCAGGGTCTTCTCGGTGGTCTTGTCGATGGTGGCGTCGAAATAGACACCGGGGCTGCGCACGAGCTGGCTCACCACGACACGCTCGGTGCCGTTGATGATGAAGCTGCCCTTGTCGGTCATGATCGGGAAGTCGCCCATGAACACGGTCTGCGACTTGATCTCACCGGTGTTGTTGTTGATGAACTCCGCGGTGACGAACAGCGGGGCCGCGTACGTCATGTCCTTGTCCTTGCACTCCTCGACGGAGGCCTTGACCTCGTCGAAGTGCGGGTCGGAGAAGGACAGCGACATCGAACCCGAGAAGTCCTCGATGGGCGAGAGCTCGTGCAAGATGTCCTCGAGGCCTCCGGTAGGGCTCTCGTCGCCGCGCGAGATCGCTTTCGCGCGCCATTCGGGAGAACCGACGAGCCATTCGAAGGAGTCGAGTTGGAGGTCGAGGAGGCCCGGTACCTCCAAGGGTTCGCTGATCTTCGCGAACGAGGCGCGGTGTGGTGCGCCAGGGATGGTGGTTGAGGTGGACTGGCGGTCGACTGCCAAGGTGCGTCCTTCCAACACGATGTGTTCACTGCCGTGCGTTGTGTGGCGTGGCTGATGGGCCGTTCGCTGGTGACAAACCTGGATCGGCGATCACCGCAGCTCACACAAGGTGGCCGGAAGGAGAATCGTTAGATGGACAGGAGGCAGCCAGCGCAACGTCCAACTATAACAGGAAAAGAAGGCACCGTGTCAAGCAGTGATCACACTGCAGGCAGCGACGCCGTGAACCGAATCCGCGCTGTGTGGCTGCCACCCGCGATATTCGCTGGTGACAGATTGGCCCGCCGACGCCGTCACGTCAAGCGCTACGCGCAGATTTGTGGAAGAAATAGTGTGTTGAACCTGCTGGGGAGCGATTCCGGGTACGCCGGATGCCGGCCAGACCGCACCGCAGTGGTGTCGACTTCGGGTTTGTGTGTCCTGTAGGGCACACAAACCCGAAGTCGACACCATTTCGCCAGGTGTCAGATGTCGGTGTAGCTCTGGATGAGCCACTGATCGCCGTGCTTGACCAGACCGAGCTGGTAGCGACCGATGACACTCTGTGTCGGGGCGCCGTTGGCGGTCCCCGAGGCGACGAAGTTCAGGATCACGTCGGCGGTGGCGCCGTCGGAGTCGCCGGACAGCTTGGTGACGCCGACGGCGTCGACCTTGCAGTCGTTGGTGACGTCCTGCTGCCCGAACTGCTCCTTGATGGTCGGCAGGCCCTGGTTGAACTGTTTGAGGGCGTCGCCGGTGAGGGCTGTCCGAGCCGAGGCGGCCCAGTTGTCGAAGTCCTTGCTGCGCGCGCCCTGGACCTGACAGAACTTCGACTGCGCCTGCGAGGTCAGGTCGGTGGTGGCGGCCTGATCGATGAAGGCCTTGTTGTCGCCGACGTTCGCACCCGGATGCAGCGCGAGGACGACGGCGACGATCGCGAACAGAGCGGCCACACCGGCGATGATCGCGATGGCCCGACCGGAGAACCATCCCCGCTCGGCCCGACGAGCGGCGGCCAGTTCCTTTTCGGCCGACCTGTCGCGACCCGCTCCGCGTCGGCCGAACCCGTTGCCGCGCTGCGCGTTTGCCTGCGTCTGCGCGCGGCGCGCGGCGTCGGGCTGCGGTTTGATGGTCGACACCCGCGACACCGGTCGCGTCTTGCCGGTCGGACGTTCGGGCTCGACGGCGGGGTCGTCCGGGGCCCCGGCTTCGGGGTCTTTGGCGTCTGCGTTCTTCTTCGTCAGCGAGATCGGCGCTGCCTCGGACTCGGCTGCCTCGGGCTCATCGGTGGCCGGCTCGTCGACTACCGGCTCGTCTGCGACCGACTCGTCTGCGACCGGCTCCTCCCCGACGTGCTCCTCCGCGGCAGACTTGTCGGCAGGCTTCTCCTCTGCAGGCTTCTCCTCTGCGGAGGTCGCCGTCACGTCGGTGGCCGACACGTCGGTCGCCGTCCCGTCCGCAACCTGATCGGTAACCGTCTCGTCCACGACCTGATCGGCCGGGCGCCGGGACCCGGCGACCTTCGGGCGGTAGCCGGGCTTGCGCTGCCCTGGTGTGCGCGCCATCAGTTGCCCCCTGTCGGTGCACCGGTCGGGGCGGGCGTACTGCCGCCGCTGTCGGTTCCGGTACCCGACGATCCGTCGTCGGCGTAGGAGATCCCGTCGAGCGGACTCACCTTCACCGCCTTCCACGTGTCACCGAATTTCTGCATCCCGACCAGGAATCCCATGGTGTTCGGGGTCTCCGACGCCTGCCCGGGCATCTTGCCCGTCACCGCGACGTACACGAGGACCTGCGCGGTCCCCTCGTCGGCGTTCACCTGCGTCGGCGCCGACCGCACCACCCGCGAGGTCGTCGACCCCACCTGGCTGCCGGCCTGCTGGAGCTGCGGGTCGAGCGTGCCGGCCACCTGCTGGCGGACCTGATCGAGGGCGTCACCGGCGAAACTGCTCTGCAGCCGCTGGTTGAAGGTGTTCATGTTCTTGGGATCGATCGTGGTGACGTTGAGCATCGCCTGCTCGGCGGCTCCCGTCGCGTCGTCGCGTGCCTGCTGCGTCGGCGCCGCCACCGCGTAGGCCTCATAGGCCCGATACCCGAACCAGCCGGCACATGCGATCGCGGCGACCAGTACGCCGATCACCACCACGCCCAGAATGTTGCGCAGCATCGCGGCATTGCGCGGTGTCGGCCCGTTCTTGTCGGCCGCGGTACCGGCAGCGGGGTTTCGTCCGCCCGCCGCGCCGGGTTCGTCGGTCCCTTGCCGGGGCGTGCGGGACCGCTTCGGGTCACTCTTCGTCGTCATCGCGCGTCACTGTAACGATCGGACCTGAGAGGTTGCCAATCGCTCCTTCATCGTCGAACAGGCGTCGTCGACGGGCCGGAAACAGCCCGTCATCCAGCGTGTTTCGTCACTGGCCGACGCCGTACCCGAATCCACCGGGGTTCACCGGACGCACACCCAACAGGTAGGCGAGCTGGGTGGCCAGCGGATTGAGGTTCAGTTTGTCGGGGTCCTTCTTGGGCGTGTTGTCCCACGGTTGCGGGGTGTCGGGGTTGGCGTACTGCACGCGGTCGGCGCTGCGCACACCCGTCGGATTACCGAACGGCACATCACACGACGCGTTCGTGTTGAACGGGAAATCGTCGTAGCGGATGTCGAAGGTCGGGTCCTTCTTCTTGATCTCGTCGATCATCTTGTAGGTGCTCTCGTACCCCTTGGTGCACGCCGGCGGGTTGTTGGTTTCGAGCACGATGCCGAAGTGGATCTGCCCGTCGCCGGGTGCCGGGCTGTGGCTGCCTGCCGAGAGCGCCGAGAGCATCGCGAACGTCCCCGAGGTCATGTACGTCGCGGGTTGGATCGTGCGCGACACCTCGGAAAGGTCGCCGACCACCTTGCCCAGATCGCCGCCGTTCTTCTGGATCAGCGCCGAGATCTGGGTCGCCGACGCCGTGCCCGTGGTGAGCAGACGTCGCAGATCGGGGTCCGACGACGCGAGCGTGGCGGTGATCAGGTTCAGGTTGCGCGACCACGTCAGGATCGCATCGGACTGGTCGGCCTGGGTGGAGAGCACCACATCGGAGTTCTGGATCAGCGAGATCGTCTGCGGCAGATTGTCCGCGCCCGCCTTCGCCAGCGTGTTCAACGAGTCGACGAGGCGGGACAGATTGTCACCCTGCCCGTTGAAGGCCTTGCCGAGCTCGGTGATCACCGTGTGCAGGTCGTCGATCGGGATCGAGTTGGTGAAGTTGATGGCCGAGGCGACGACGTCCTCGAGCGGCGCCGGGATGGAGACGTTGTCGGGTGAGATCGTCGACCCGTTGCCCAGGTACGGCCCGGACGTCGACCCCGACGGCTGCAAGTCGATGAACTGCTCACCGATCGCCGACCGCTCGGCGACGACGGCCTTCGACGACGCCGGGATCTTGGGACCACCGGAGTTGAGGTCGAGTTTGACGTCGACGCCGTCGGCGGTCAGCGTCATCGCGCCCACCCGGCCGACGGGGATGCCCATGTAGGTGACCTCGGCGTTGGTGAAGATGCCACCGGACTGATTCATCTCCGCGGTCACCGTGTAGTTGCCGATGCCGGCGAGCTTGTCGAGCCGCGCGTATTTCGCGCCGACGTAGACGATCGCGACGATGCCGACGACGGCGAACACCAGCAGCTGGATCTTGGCGAGCTTGCCGATCATGCGCCCACCCCCATCTGTGCGAGCGTCTTGTCCAGCAGTCCCTGCCCCTGGGCGGGAACCGGGGCGAACGACGCCGGGTTGGCCGGGTAGGTGCCGCCCGACGGTGGCGTGTTGGGGCCCGGACGCGAGTTCGCGGCCGGCGGCAGCAGGGTGATCGTCGGCCAGCCGTAGCGCGGCCCGTTGCCCTTGTAGTAGGGGTTCGACGGGTTCACCGGCACGCTGTGCCGCTCCGGCGGCGAATAGACCGGGTTGCCCTGGCCCACACCGAGCGCCTCGAGCTGATTCAGCGTGCGCAGATCCAACGTCATGAACAGGTTGGTCGAGTCACCCTGCACCGCGGGCAGCAATGAGTCGGGGAACGGGTGGGTCAGCATCAGCGGCGCGGCGGTGATGAGATCCGGTGCCGCCTTGGACAATTCGGTCAACACCGGTCGAAGCGCCTTGAGATCGGTGATCATCGACTCGCGGGCGCGGCCGAGGACATCGGTGCCCACCTGCCCGAGTTTGTCGAGTTTGGTCAACAGGTCGACGAACTGCGGACGCTGCTGCTCGAGGACGGCAATACCGGCGGGCAACTGCTGCAGGATGCGGTTGATCTGATCGGTCTGCGCATTGGCCCGCGCCGAGAGCGTGTTGAGCCCATCGATCGCACTGATGATGTCGTCGCGCTGCTTGTTGAGACCCGAGATGAGTTCCGAGGCGTTGTTCAGCAAGCTCTTGACGTTGTTCGCGCGGCCGTCGAAGGCCTTGTTGAGCTCGGTGACGATGGGCTCCAGCTGGTTGATGCCACCTCCGTTGAGCAACATCGACAACGCGCCGAGCACCTGTTCGATGTCGGTGGCGGTGCGGGTCCGGGCCAGCGGAATCGGCTGGCCGTCGGGCTGGCGCGGCGCGTTGCCGGCCTCCGCCGGGTCGTCGAGGGCCACGAACTTCTCGCCGAGCAGACTGGTCTGCTGGACCGCCGCCTGCGCCTGGTCGGACAGGTCGATCTCGTGCTTCACCTTGATGGTGACCAGCGCGTACCACTCGTTGTCGGGGACCTCGACCTTGGTGACGCGGCCGACGGCGACGCCGTTCTGCTTCACCATCGACTGCGGGACCAGATCCAGGATGTCGCTGAACTGGATGGTGTAGGTCCGCGGGTTGTCGCCGACGTCGACGCCACCGGGCAGCGGGATCGACTGGATGCCGTTGCTGCCGCAACCGGCCACCAGCACCACGGTGGCCAGGCTCAGCAGTGCCCCGGTCAACCGACCGCCCAATGTCCCGGTCAACCGACCGCCCAATGCTCCGGTCAACCGACCGCCCACTGTCTCGGTCAACCGAGTACGCAGCGAACGGCGCGAGCGCTTCGTCTCGTACCCCATGTCAGTTGCCCCCCGTTCCCGGTCGGGCCGTCGTCGACGCTGGGCGGCTCGTCGACGGCCGTGCGGTGGTCGAGGCCGGCGTACGGCCCGTGCTCGGCCCCGGATTCAGCCGCGGGTCCGGGGTACCGGGCACGGTGCCCGGGACCGGATACTGCTGCAACTTGCCGTTGCTCATGATGCCGAACGGCAGGATGGGCAGGATCGGGGTGAGGACCTTGTCGTTGACCTGGTTGGCGATGTTGGTGCACTGATTGATCAGCGGCGCGAGGGTGTCGCTGAACTGGGTGGCGGCCGGATTGCCCGGCAGCAGCTGACCGAGGTCGAGGAACTTGCACTGCGCCGCAAGCAGATTCTGCAGATCGGGGATCGTCAGTCGCATCGCGAGCGTGCCGGACTCGGCGTCGTAGGCGTTGATCAGGTTGCTCAGCGTCAGCGGGAGCACCGTCAAGATCTCCTTCAGCGACGTCTTGGTGTCGAGCAGCGCCTGCGTCGTCGGCTGTAGATCCTTCAGCGTCTGACCGATCTGTTCGCGGTTGTCCTGGATGAACCCGGCGACGTCGCCGAGGGCGATCGACAACTTGTTCAGCGCGGTCGCGAGCTGCTGGCGTTCACCGGCGAGGAAGCTGTTGAAATCGGCCATCTGCGTGTTGAACTGGCGCACCTGGGAGTCGTTCTCACGCAGCGCGCCGACGAAGGTGTTGAGGTTCTTGACGGTGTCGAACAGGTCGCCGTGCGAGTCCGACAGGGTGGTGCTGGCCTTCGAGAGATTCTCGATCGCGGCGCCGAGCTTCTCACCGTTGCCCTGCAGGTTGTCGGCACCGGTGGTGATGAGCTGGCTCACCGCTCCCTTGCTGTTGGCGCCGTCAGGGCCGAGCGCCTCGGACAGTTTCTGCACACTCGAATAGACCTGGTCGATCTCGACGGGGACCATCGTCTTGTCGAGTCCGAGGGTGACGTCCTTGCCGGCCTTGGGTCCGCCGGAGTAGGCGGGCGTCAGCTGGACGAAGCGGTCGGCGACCACCGACGGGATGATCTGAACGGCCTTGACGTCGGCGGGCAGATCCACACCACGGTCCACCGTCATCGTCACCTTGACCGAATCGCCTTCGGGCTCAACGGAATCCACCTTGCCCACCGACACCCCGAGGACGCGGACGTCGGTGCCCTCATAGATGCCGACGGAGCGGTGGAAGGTGGCGGTCACCTTGGTGGTGCCGATCAGCGAGAAGGCCCACCACAACACCCCCGCGACGATCAGCGCGATGATCACGCCGAACACGATGTAGACGATGTGGCGCGGGGTGAACCACCGGCCGGGGCCGGAGGTGTTCGTCAGATCCGGTGCGGTGGTCATCCGGTGGCCCCCGTTCCGCCGTTGTTCTGGTTGGCCTGCTTGTTGGGCAGTCGGGTGGTGTTCTGCTGCGGCAGCGCCGGGGGCAGCAGGTTGGTGACCACCGACTCGAACCACCGACCGTTGCCGAGCACGTTGGCGTAGAGCCGATAGAACGGCGCCATGTTCGTGATCGTCGCGCGCAGGTTGGCGTTCTGCTTGGTCAGCAGTTCGTTCACGCCCTTGAGCGAGTCGAGCGCGGGCCCGATCTGCGCCTCGTTGTCACGCACGATGCCGGTCAACGCCGTCGACAGCGTCGTCGTCGTGGCGAGCAGTGCCGAGATGTTCTTCTGCCGGTTGTTGAGTTCGTCGAGCAACTGCCCGGCACCGGCGATCAGCCGCACGAAGGTCTGGTTGCGGTCGGCGAGGATCTTGGAGGTGTCCTTGGTGGCCTGCAACAGCTTCTGCACCTCTTGGTCACGGCTGGCGATGGTGTTCGACAACCGCGCGATGCCGTCGAGCGCCGGCCCCATGTCGCCCGCGGTTCCGGAGAAGGCATCCGAGAGCGAGCGCATCGACTGCGCCAACTGGTTGGTGTCGAGGTCCTCGATCTGGGTCGTCGCGTCGGAGAACGCCTCGATGACGTCGTACGGCGAGACCGTATCGGTCAGCGGCACGTCAGGATCGGCCTGCTTGCTCCCACGCGGATTGAGGCTCAGATACTTCTGTCCCAGCACCGTCTTGATCTGGATGGACGCCTGCGTCTGGTTACCGATCCAGGTGTTGGACACCCGGAACCTGACGTCGACCCGGTCGCCGTCGAGGGTCACGTCCTTGACCTCGCCGACCTTGACGCCGGCGACGCGGACCTCGTTGCCCGCCTTGAGGCCTGCGGCCTCGGTGAACTTCGCGGTATAGGTGGCCGCCTGCCCGACCAGCGGGAGAGAGGTCAGATAGAACGCGGAGACCGCGGCCATCAGCAGGATCAGGATGCCGATCCCGCCGATGGAGACCGGACTTCGCCGACCGCCGAAGCGGCGATGCGGATGGGACTTCTTCGGTGCCTGCGCGCCGGTATCGTCCGCGCCGTTACCGGCGCTGCTGTTATCCGTCATCTCGTCTCTCACCCCCCTGGCCTGTTGTCTTTCCAGCAGCGGGTCGCCGCGCTGGTGTAGAGCACATGATTGATGTCGGGCAACGGCACCGCCGGCTGGGTCAGCAGGGTCGACTTACCGTTGCCCGCCACGACGTCGATGCCGCACAGATAGAACTGGAACCACGACCCGAAGGTCGCCGCGCGGCCGATTTTCTGGAGCTTGACCGGCAGATTGTTCAGGATCTGGTTCACGTCCTTGTTGCGCGCGTTGATCTGGTCGGCCAGTGACTTCAGACCCGCGATGTCACCCTGGATCGACGGTCTGGTCTGCGACAGGATCGAGGCGGTCACCGTCGTCAGATTCGACACCGAGGCGATCGCCGATCCGACCGAACCGCGTTGCGCCGCAAGGCCGGTCACGAGTTGCTCGGTGTTGTCCAGGAGCGACTTGAAGTTCGCGTCGTTGCGATTGACGGTGTTGAGCACCGATGTCAGGTTGGTGATGAGCTCACCGATCACCTTGTCGCGGTCGGCCAGCGAGTTCGTCAGCGACGAGGTGCTCGAGATCAACGTGGAGATGCTGCCCTCCTCGCCCTGGAAGATCTTGATGATCTGGTCGGCGAGGTTGTTGACGTCGGTGGCCGAGAGCTGACGGAACAGCGGTTTGAACCCGTTGAACAACTCGGTGAGATTCACCGCGGGATGCGTGTCGCGCACGTTCGGGTCGGTACCGAAGGTGAAGCCCGGCGCCACGGTCGCATCCGAGGTACCCGCGCCCCGCTCGACGGCCAGATAGCGCAGTCCGGTGAGGTTGCGGTAGCGGATGTAGAGTTGCGCACCCTGCGGCAGCGACGACCGATTGATGTTGAACTTCACCATCGCCTTGTTCTGGTCGTACACCGCGACGTCGGTGACCTGACCGACGCGCACACCGGCGATACGCACGTCGTCGCCCTTGTTGAGCAGGGCGGCGTCGTCGAACACGGCGCTGTACTTACTGTCGCCGTCGCCACCGGCGTTGGCGATCGTCAGGGCGAGAAGACTGGTCGCGATCACGGTGATCACCGCGAACGTGATCAGCTTGATCAGCGGTCCCACAATGGATTTCACTGGATGTGCACCTCCGCGCCGGCCAGCGCCGGACCACCGATCATGGTGATCCAGGTCGGGACGTCGTCCGGGCGGGTACCGCTGGCCGAGCCGTAGATCAGCTTCAGCTGGGTCCGGAATGACGGGTCGTCGAACGGCGAGGGCTTGATCAGTCCGACCGGGGTGGTGGTGAACTGCGGCTGCGGCAGACTCGGCATCGTCCGCGGGCCGGGGTTACGCGACGGCGGCTGGTAGGAGCCGTCGGCCAGTCCACCGCCGGGGTACTGCGGGAACGGGCGGCCGTTGGTCGGCGGCTCGTAGCAGACCGCGGGCGGATCGGTGTCGAAGAACCGCGGCTCGTCCTGGTTCGGGAGATAGCGTCCGCGGGGGTTCACGAACTGCAGGTTCACGCGCACACCGGGATTGGCGGTGCCGGCACCGACGATCTTCTGCGACTCCGGGATCAGGGTCGCGAAGTTGTGGAAGGTGCACTGGAAGGTCGGCGACTGCTTGGCCAGTCCGGTGAGCAACTGCTCGGAATCGACGAACAGGTCGACGAGGTTGTCTCCGTTCTGCTGCAACCAGCCGGTGGTGTCGGTGGCCGCGACCCCGAGGGTGGCGATCAACGTCCGCAGGTCACCTTGCCGCTCCACGATGGTGTTCGACGTGGTGCGGAAGTTGTCGAGGGCGTCGATGACGTCGGGCAGCGCCTGGGAGTAGGTCTGCGAGAAACTCGCCAAGCCCCGCAGGGTGCCCTGCAGGTCGGGCAGTACCCCGTTGATGCCGACGAACACCTTGTTGAGGTTGTCGATGGTGGTGCCGAGCTCCTCGCCGCGGCCCTGCAGGGCCTGCGACAGCGACGTCAGGGTCACGTTGAGATCCTGCGGCGGGATGGCCTGCAGGACCGGCAGCAGCTTGTCGAACAGTTGCTGCAGCTCCTGCGCGTTACCGCTCTTGTCGGTTGCGATGACGTCACCGTTCTGCAGCCCCGGTCCGCCGGCGGCGGGCAGCTGCAGATCGACGTAGCGCTCGCCGAACAGCGTCTTGGGCAGGATTCGCGCGGTGGTCGCCTGCGGGATCTGCTTGGCCATGTCGGGGTTGAGCCCCAATTCGACGTCGACCGAACCGTTCGGCGCCGGTGAGATACTGCGGACCTCGCCGACGACGACCCCGCGGGCCTTGACGTCGGCATTCGCGGGCAGCGCGTTGCCGACGGCGTCGGTGGTGAGCGTGACGGTCGTGAAGTCGGTGAATGTCTTGTTGAACTTCATGATCGTCACCGCGAAGAACAACGCGACGACGACCAGGAAGGCGACGCCGAGGAGTCTGCGGCGCACGGTCCCCATCGATCAGCCTCCCACTCTGACGGTCGTGGTGGTGCCCCAGATCGCCAGTCCGAGGAAGAAGTCGAGCACCGCGATCAGGACGAGTGCGGCACGAACGGCGTGCCCCACCGCCACGCCGACGCCCGCGGGACCCCCGCTGGCGTAGTAGCCGTAATAGCAGTGCACCAGGATGATGACGAACGCGAAGATCAGCACCTTGCCGAAGGACCACAGCACGTCGGCCGGTGGCAGGAACAAGTTGAAGTAGTGGTCGTAGTTGCCCGCGGACTGGCCGTTGAAGATGACCGTGATCTCCCGGGAGGCCAGATACGACGCGAGCAGACCGAGCACGTAGAGCGGGATGACCGCGATGAAACCGGCGATCACACGTGTGGACACCAGGAACGGGATCGACGGCACCGCCATCGATTCCAGGGCGTCGATCTCCTCGGAGATGCGCATGGCACCGAGCTGTGCGGTGAAACCGCACCCGACCGTCGCCGACAACGCCAGCCCCGCGACAAGGGGTGCCACCTCACGGGTGTTGACGTAGGCCGACAGGAAGCCGGTCAGCGCCTGCGAACCGATCTGGTCGAGCGCCGAATATCCCTGCAAACCGACGACGACGCCGGTGAACCCCGACATCAACACCATCACGCCGACGGTGCCCGCGACGACGGCCAGGCCGCCGGTACCGAAGGCCACCTCGGCCAGCAGACGCAGCACCTCGCGCGTGTAGTGCACGAGCGTCTTCGGGATCCACGCCAACGTCCGTCCGTAGAAGGACATCTGCTCGCCCGCACCGTCGAGTACCTTCAACGGCTTTCCGGCCAGTTTGCGTGCTTCGTAGAAGTAATACTCGGGACGACTCTTGGCGATCGTCACTCCGCCACCACCGGACACGCCTAACTTCCCTTCGGTGGGACGATCTGCAGGTAGACCGCCGTGATGATCAGGTTGGCAAGGAACAGCAGCAGGAAGGTGATGACCACGCTCTGATTGACCGCGTCACCGACACCCTTGGGGCCGCCCTTGGGATTGAGTCCCTTGTAGGCGGCGATGACCCCGGCGAGCACACCGAAGATCGCGGCCTTGATCGTCGAGATCCACAGGTCGGGAAGCTGTGCGAGGGCACCGAACGACGCCAGATAGGCGCCCGGGGTGCCGTCCTGGACGATGACGTTGAAGAAGTAGCCGCCGCCGATACCGACGACCGCAACGAGGCCGTTGAGCAGCACGGCGACCAGGATCATCGCCAGCACACGCGGAACCACCAGGCGCTGGACCGGGTTGATGCCCAGCACCTCCATCGCGTCGATCTCCTCGCGGATGGTGCGCGAACCGAGGTCGGCGGCGACCGCCGACCCGGCGGCGCCGGCGACCAGCAGCGAGGTCACCAGTGGCGATCCCTGTTGGATCACCACCAGCACACTCGCCGCACCCGTGTACGACTCGGCACCGAGCTGCTTGATCAGCGAACCGGTCTGCAGCGAGACGATCGCGCCGAACGGGATCGCGATGAGCGCCGTCGGCAGGATCGTGACGCTGGCGATGAACCAGGCCTGCTGGATGAACTCGCGCCACTGGAAGGGCCGTACGAAGGTCTGACGCGCGACGTCGACGAACAGCTGGACGATGTTGCCCGCCTGGGCAAGTGCACTCGTTCCGGCTTGCGCGATCTTGTCGGCGCCACGCGTGGTGGCATTGGCCATTCTCGGTTAGCTCCGCCCGTCGCCGTGTCGGGGTTTCTTGGTGGTGTCGATCTGCTCGGTGGGCTGGTTTGCCTGGGCGGCCGGCGGCACGTCCCACTGTTGAGTGGGCGCGTCGTTGCCGGCGAACTCGTAGACGTCGGTGGGCGCTTCGGCGGTGGCCACACCGCCGGCCGAGCTCCACTCCCCCTGGCCCGACCCACCGGCATGGGCGGGCGCGCCTGCCCCGTTCTCGGCCATGTCGGCGCCGTGGGCCTGTGCCTGGGCGCGGATCTCGTCCTCCTGCTCCATCGACTCGCGGATCGCGCGCTGAGCGTTTTCCGGCAGCGACGGCAGCAGTTCCAGGACGCGTTCGCGGTGGCGGGCGACAGCCTTGCGTTCGGGCA
>NZ_JARJDD010000040.1:0-24067 GCF_029269935.1 Gordonia sp. N1V | reverse complement strand
AGCACGAGGCATACCCTACAAACTACACCCATGTAACCTTAACTGAACGGTATTGCAGTTAGCCCCAGTTAGCCCAGGTGTGACTGTTCTTCCGCAAGACTTTCACTCTTCCGTAAGAAATCTCCAGCGGAAGAACGAAAGTCTTGGGGAAGAACGGTTTTCGGCCCTCACCGCCCAGTGATCAGGTGCTCGGGCATCTGCCCGAGCACGGCGGCCATATTGTATTGGGCCATCGTCGATTTCCCCTCGACGTCGCGCGTGTAGGTGGCGTGGCCGGCCGATCCGACGCGCCGGACACCGGTGCGATCGACGCCGGCGCGGGTGGCGAGGCGGATCAGCGACGGGCTCTCGACGGGGTCGCTGCCGAACAGTCCGAGGTCGGCGATCTGGTCGTCGTCGTTCTTCAGGACATAAGCGGCACCGGACACGAGGTTGAAGCTCTCCGGCGTGTAGTCGAGGTCGAATCCGCGGTCACCGCCGAGGCCGGGGGAGCCGTAGAAGATGACGTCGTCGATGAGGCCATGAGTCAGCCGGAGGGCCTCGGCGGTGACCAGTGACCCGTACGAGTGGCCCAGGGCAACCAGGTGGGGTCGGCGATCCGACGCCGCGACGAGGCCGGCGAAGAACCGCGACAGGATGGGTGCGGTGTCGCGCGCCTTGCTCGACGTGGCGACATGCATAGCGCCGCGGGCCGTGGAGACGCGGCGACCCGGTCCCTTGAAATTCGGTGTGTCGTAACCGATCCAGGCGATCGCGGCGACGGTCTCGGTGGGGCGTCCGACGATGGCCAGCTGGCGCAGGGTCTCCTCGCGCAGCAGGCGCCCCTCACCGCCCATGCCCTGGTAGGGCAAATCGCCGGTCAGGGACGGGTGCACGGTGGTCCCCAAACCGGGGGTGGTGACGCCGATGTGGTCGGCGGAGTCGGGATTGCCGATGGCCACCGCGGCGTGCCCGCGCTCACCGCTGTGCATGTCGAACGAGATGAGCAGCCGCGGATGGGCCGGCTCGGAGCGGCGGAGCTCCCGTTCGATGGCCCCGATGTCGGCGATCTTCGCGTCGACGTACCACTTGCGCGAGTCATCGGAGGTGAACGTACCGCCGAATCGGTTGTCGGCGAGACGTTCTGCCAATGTGCGGCTCTGCTTCTCCAGATTGTCGCGGACCGTGGGCAGCAGCGCGCGATTCGCGAGATCGCGGTCCGCGGCCGGGATTCCGTCGCTGTTACCGATCCACTCCGGATGCTCGGTGTGCAACCGTTCTCGCTGCGCGACAGGCAGATCCGCCCACCACGCAGCACGTGTGGTGGGCGGACCCGAGAGTTCGGCCGGACGGTCGTCTGTCGATGCCACGACGTGAGACTAACGGCTGGCTCGTCGAAGGTCATGACCGCTGCTCCCGGAGAGCGGCGTGTGCGGCCGATCAGTCGGCGACCGGGGTGAACGTCGAGGTCGCGACCGGGACGCCGAGAACCGAGTTGATCGCCTGGTAGCCGGTACCGGTCTTGACGAAGGTGATCCGGCTGACCGGCGGGATGTCGGCGTAGGCGCCCCAGGGCGTACTCACCAGGTCGAGGGTGCCCGCCGTCCCGATCAGCTTGTCGCCCTCGACGGTGTAGTCACCACAGCGTTGCTCGACCGAGCTGCCGTATTGGTGTGTACACACAGCCGGTACGCCCCGTCGGGGAGCGCGGCAGCGGCCGCGCCGGTACCGACCACGAGTCCGCCGGCGGCGGTGGCCGTGCCGGCGAGGGCGAGGACGACTGTTCTTCTCATTCTTCCCATGGCCGACATCATCACTGAGGGTTACCTAATAAGTCAAAGGGTGACCTAACCTTGAGCAAGGGTGATCGCCCGGGGGAGTATTGAGGCGATGGGGTACCGGTTCGGGGTAGACGATGTGGCCTTCCTACGGTCGCGACACGGGGCGAAGGCCCTTGAGATGGTGTCGGCGTTGCCGCTGACCGATCGGTCGATGCTCGCCGACGTCACCGAGGCGCGCAGCCGTTATGCCCCGCACGACGCAGCACTGATCGAGACCGTGCGGTGCCGTCGGCGAGCGGCCGGAAAGCTGCGCCACGCCGACGATCTCCTGCTCACCGACGATGCCCTGCAACAGGCGACCGCATCCCCGGTGGCCGGGCACCGGGCCACCGAGATCGCCACCCGCTGGCCAGGGGCAGTGGTCCACGACGTCACTTGCTCAATCGGCGGTGAGCTGATCGAGCTGGCCGCTGTTCCGGGAATCGGTGGGGTGATCGGCAGTGATCTCGACCGCGTACGACTGGCCATGGCCCGGCACAACACGGTGGTCCAACAGAGCACTGTGGCCCAACAGAACACTGTGGACCCGAAGAGCATGGCGATCGGTACGGGCCGGGTCCCGACGCTGCTCGTCGCCGACGCCCTCACGCCGACGTCGAGAGCCGATGTGTTCCTCGCCGACCCGGCTCGCCGTTCGGGTACCGGCCGCGTCTTCCGTCTCGATGCCCTGACACCGCCGCTTCTCGATGTGCTGATGACCTACGCCGGGCGGCCACTGGTGGTGAAATGCGCTCCGGGACTGGACTATCAGGTGTTGCGCGACCGGTTCGGGTTCGCCGGTCAGGTGCAGGTGACGTCGCTGGATTCGTCGGTGCGCGAAGCTTGTCTGTGGTCGGGCCCGGGGATCGACGATGGGCGTCGGGCCACGGTGATGCGTACCGACGCCGACGGCACGGTGCGGGTGTGGGAGATCACCGACGCCGAGTCCGACGATGTCGCCGTGGGTGACCCCGGGACGTTCCTCCTCGATCCGGACGGAGCGGTGGTGCGCGCGGGTCTGGTGCGCCACTATGCGCATCGGCACGGGCTCTGGCAGATCGATCCGCACATCGCCTATCTGACCGGCGATTCGGTGCCCGACGGTGAGCGCGGTTTCCGCATCATCGAGCGCCTGCCCTCGACAGGGGAGAAGGTGCTCCGCAAAGCGCTCACCTCGTATGACTGCGGTTCACTGGAGATCCTCGTCCGCGGCCTCGACGTCGACCCGGACTCGCTTCGAAAGCGGCTCAAGCTCAAGGGTTCCCGTCCGCTGGCGCTGGTGCTCACCCGGATCGGCCGCAAGGGGGTCGGCTTCGTCTGCGAGCCCGGCGTCCGGGCGGGCTGAAAGCCGGATCGCCGCACAGCATCCGGCAGCGATCACGCACAGGGCGGCGGCCACGTGGAAAGCGTTGTCGTAGGAGCCCTGTGCGTCGCGAATGTAGCCGGCGCCGAAGGCGGCGACGGCCGCCCCCACCTGATGGAAGGCGAAGACCCAGCCGAACACCACCGGCGTGTCGGCGCCGAAGTAGTGGCGGCAGATCGCAATCGTCGGCGGAACCGTTGCGACCCAGTCCAATCCGTAGAAGATGATGAACACCCAGGTGCTGGGTTCGGCGTGGGGAGACAGCAGCAGTGGCAGCAGGAGTAGGGACACGCCCCGTCCGAGGTAGTAGACGACGAGAAGGACGCGAGGATCGACACGATCGGTGAGCCACCCGGAGAACACCGTGCCCGCGACGTCGAAGATGCCGATCGTGGCGAGCAGCGAGGCGGCGACGGTCGTCGGCATGCCATGGTCGTGAGCGGCCGGGATGAAATGTGTACCGATCAGACCGTTGGTGGTGGCCCCGCAGATCGCGAAACTCGCCGCCAGCAGCCAGAAGGCGCGTACTCGCATGCCCTGGAGCAATCCGCTTGCGGCGGCACCGAATCCACGAGTGAGTAGTACCGAGTCCTCGCTACCGGGAGGAGCGCCGTAGGCGGTGGTGCCGACGTCGGCGGGCCGGTCGCGGATGAACAGCAGGACCAGTGGCACCACGGCCAGGGCGGCCACGGTGACGACGATCGACGCGACGCGCCACCCGCGGGAGTCGGTGAGGTGGGCGACGATCGGCAAGAAGATGAGCTGGCCGGTCGCCGACGCGGCGGTCAGCACTCCTGTCACCAGGCCGCGGCGTTCGACGAACCACCGAGTGGACACGGTCGCGACGAAGCCCATCGAGATCGACCCGGTGCCGAGTCCGACGAGCACCCCCCACAACACCAGCAACTGCCAGCTCGCCGTCATGAAGACACCCAGACCGGTGCCGGCGGCGATGAGGACCAGCGCGATGGTCAGGATCGGCCGGACCCCGAAGCGATCCATGAGTGCCGCCGCGAACGGAGCGGTGACGCCGAACAGCACCATGTTGATCGACATCGCCAAGCCGACCGTGGCGTGCGACCAGCCGAACTCCATGTGCAGCGGATCCATCATGACGCTGGGCACGGCGCGGAATCCGGCAGCGCCGAGGATCGCGACGAAGCTGACGGCGGCGACGATCCACGCCCAGTGCGGCCGGCGTCGCGGGCGTGCGGGTGGCCCGGCACGGCGGGTATCGGTGGTCACCCGAACAGCATTGGGGATGGCCAAGACCACGTGCCACTGGCATGATTGCCAATATGTCGGAAAATTGTGCCACGCCGGTTCCGCACCGGGTGGCGGTACTGCTCGTGCCACCCGTGGTCGGCTTCGATGCGACCATCCCGCCCCTGCTGTTCGGGCAGGCGTCTGACGAGGCCGGGCGCGCGTTGTACGAGGTGACGACGGTGTCCATCACCCCGGGGCCGGTGGCGACCACCACCGCCTATCAGCTGATCGCGGGAGCGGGGCCGGAGGCGATCGCAACGGCCGACACCGTGATCGTCCCGGGCACCCGTGACGAGAACTGCCGTCGACGGGCGACGATGCCCGACGGCGTGGCCGCGGCGTTGGCACGGATCCGTCCCGACACCCGGATCGTGTCGATCTGTACCGGGGCGTTCCTGCTCGCCGCCGCAGGCTTCCTCGACGGTCGCCGTGCCACCACCCACTGGCGCTACGCCGACGACTTCCGAAGGCTGTACCCCGATGTGGCACTGGATGAGTCGGTCCTCTATGTCGACGAGGGCCGGATCCTCAGCTCGGCGGGGTTGGCGGCGGGAATCGACCTGTGTCTGCACATCATCCGTCGCGATCACGGCGCCGCGGTCGCCAATCGGGTCGCGCGGCACTGCGTCGTCCCGCCGTGGCGCGAGGGCGGTCAGGGACAATTCATCGAGCGCGGGGTCCCCGACGACGCCGGTCACCTCACGCAGGCCACGCGGGAGTGGGCGCTGACCCACCTCGACGAGGCGCTGAGCGTGGAACGGCTTGCCGCGCATGCGCATCTGAGTGTCCGCACCTTCATCCGCCGATTCCGGGAGGAGACCGGAACGGCGCCGGGATCGTGGCTGCGTGACCGGCGACTCGATCTCGCGCGCGAACTGCTCGAGACCACGGGCGCCTCGATCGACGAGATCGCGCAGTGGTCGGGCCTGGGGTCGGCGGACAACCTGCGGCACCATCTGCGCAACGAGCTCGGCATGGCTCCGTCGGCGTACCGCAAGACCTTTCGCGGAGCGTGAGCCGACTGCGCCCGTGGGCCGGCATCACCGGCTCGCAGGTCTATTGTCCGGCGATGTTGCGCTTGCTGTCGAAGAAATACACCTCGCCGATATTGGTGGCGGTGGCGATCTGACCGGACGACGACACCGCGATCCCGGTGGCGAACCCACCCGAATCCGGCAGCGGCACCGACCGTTTCGTCTTGCCGTCGGTGGTCGACACCTCGGTCAGCGACAATGTCTGCGCACCCGCGTCGCGAACCACGGTCCACGCGGTACCGGCACTGGTCAGGGCCGAAAGGCTCACGGTGGCGAGATCATCACGCTGCCACATCTTTTCGGCGCGGTTGCCCTCGTCGCGCAGCAGGGTCAGCGGTGCCCCGATCACGCCCGTCGGAATGATCAGGCCATCCGGCGAGACCGTCATGGTGGCAAAACCGTAGCCGCCGTTGTCGTAGGTCCAGCGGGTCCGGCCGGTGGCCGCGTCGAGTGCCACGATCTGGCCGAGCCTGCTGAAGGCGTAGATGGTCGCGCCGTCCGCCGAGACCGTCGCCGGCCCGATGACCCCGCCGGGCACCTGGGCTTTCCACAGTTCGGTCACCGTGCGCTTGCCGTCGGTGGCGGCATAGGAGAAACCGCGGATCTCGCTCGCGATCGCGCCGGTCGGCCAGACGTTGAGGAAGAAGCGTTGATGGGCGACGTCGACCGCGGGTGGTGCGGGGACCGTACAGCGGGGACCGTTGGTGACGCAGTCACCGAAGCCGTACAGCGGATCCCCCGGATCGGCCTCCGGGCGCAGGCGCACCTCCGGGGCAACGGGGTTCGAGGTCTGGGTGTCGAGCAGCAGGATCTGACCTTGCGTGGTGACGACGAGGACCACCCCGCTGTCGGCGAACTTCGCCGAGAGTGGTACCCCGATCACCGGCATCCGCCAGCGGATCGCGCCGCCGGCGTTGAAGGCGAGGAATGTGGTCTCCTCGCCGATGTAGGGCTGATCGTATTGATCGGTGAGCATCGCGTTGGAGGCCACGCCGTCGCGCATGTTCTTGCAGAAGTTCTTGCGGCCGTTGCGCTGATCGAGCACCAACAGGTCGCACCCCGAGGAGTTCGACGTGACGCCCACATTGCCGGTCGCCGAGATGGTCACCGGTGCGGTCACCGTGCCGCCGGTCGGACGGGTCCAGCTCAACGCGAGATCATCGGGGACGGTGGGGTAGACGAAGTTCGAATTGCCGGCGTTGCCGCCGAAACTCGACCATCCCGCGCCGTAGACGGAACGGATGTCGATGTGCCCGTCCGAACAGGACGACAGTGCCATCGCGGTCACCAGACCGAGTACCACGGCGACGAGCGCCGGAAACCGGCCTCGGGCACGTGACCGTCGGGCAACCGCCATCGGAGCTCCTCTTCGCCTGGCCGTCGGAACCTCGCACCGGCGGCGCCAACGGTAGAGCCTATCGTGTGGCCCGCCGACGACGGCCAGGCCGGGGGAGTCGATTATGGTGGCCATCCATGACGACGATGTGGAATGCCAGCTACCGGTCGAGGTGGCGGGCGGGGCGACGTCGGGATCCGGCGCAGGCTCGATTCGTCAGCCTCGACTCCCTGCGGTGGGTGCTGCGGAATCGGGCATATACGCCGTGGTATCTCGTGCGATACCTGCGGTTGGCGCGGTTCCGGCTCGCCAATCCCCACATCGTGTTGCGCGGCATGGTGTTCCTGGGGCGCAATGTGGAGATCCATGCGACCCCCGAGTTGAGCCGGATGGAGATCGGTCGCTGGGTGCACATCGGCGACGGCAATTCCATCCGCGCGCACGAGGGCAGCCTGCGCATCGGCGACAAGACGGTGTTCGGATGCAACAACGTCGTCAACTCCTACCTGGACCTGGAGATCGGTGGCTCGACGCTGATCGCCGACTGGTGCTACATCTGCGATTTCGACCACCGGATGGACGACATCACCTTGCCGATCAAGGATCAGGGAATCGTCAAGGGGCCGGTGCGCATCGGGCCCGACACCTGGATCGCGGCCAAGGTGTCGGTGCTGCGCAACACGATCGTCGGACGCGGGTGCGTGCTCGGCTCACATGCGGTGGTACGCGGGGAGATCCCCGACTACTCGATCGCGGTCGGTGCGCCGGCCCGGGTCGTCAAGAACCGCAAGGATGCGTGGGATGCCAACGCCGCCCAGCGCGCGGAACTCCAACGCGCACTCGCCGACATCGAGCGCAAGAAGGCGCAGGCCGACATCGAGCGCAAGAAGGCGCAGTCGGAGAAGTAGAGCTCACTCCGGCTGCGCCGGGTCTCGTTCGGGCAGTGGGCGTTGCGCGATGATCGGTCGCCCCGACGGTTGGCGCACCCGGCGTTTGGCCGAGGCGTAGACGGACGCGGTGCGCGCCGCGACCTCCGTCCACGCGAAATCCTCCGACAACCGTGCCCGCGCCCGCCGGGCGCGCTGCGCCGACGAGTCGGGATCGGTCAGGGTTGTCCGCACCGCCGCGGCCAGTCCGGCAACATCGGCGGGCTCGAACGACAGGCCGGTCACCCCGCCGCGGACCGCCTCACCCAGGCCGCCCGCGGTGGAGGTCACCAGGGGAATGCCGGTCGCCGCGGCCTCGAGTGCCACGATCCCGAACGGTTCGTAGCGGCTCGGCAGCACGATCGCGGCGCACCGATGCATCAACTCCACCAGGCCATGATGATCGACCGCGCCGAGAAAGGTCACCGCACGCCCGACCCGATGTCGGCGGGCCTGCTCGGTCAGCCACTCCAGCTGTGTTCCGGTGCCGGCGATGGTCAGCGTCGTGCCCGGGTGGGTACGACGGATACGGGGGAGTGCGGCGAGGAGGTCCTGCACGCCCTTCTCGTATTCGAGCCGGCCGGCGAAGAGCAACTCGGCGGGACCCGTCGGCGTCGGCCGCGGCGCGAACGGCCACGCGCGGATATCGATGCCGTTGTGGATCACCGTGATATCGGCGAGGCGGGGGCCCGGAACAGGGCGCACGATGCCGGCAGGGTCAGGCACCGACGAGTCGGGCACCGACGGGCCGAACAGGCGGGTCACCTCGTCGCGCATCGACTCCGAGCATGTGATCAGGGCGTCGGAGTCGGTCGCCAGCCACCATTCCACCGAGTGGACCTGGCGGTTGATCCGGCCGCTGACCCACCCGCTGTGGCGTCCCGCCTCGGTTGCGTGAATCGTGGAGATCAGTGGTACGTCGAAGATCTCGGCGAGCGCGATGGCCGGGTGCGCCACGATCCAATCGTGCGCGTGGACGACCTCGGGGGTCCAACTCGTCGCCCGTGACCCCCGCTCGCCGGCGAGGATCGTCAGCCCCGCGCGGATGAAACCGTGGCCCATCGCCAATGTCCAGGCCATCATGTCGGTGCCGAAGGAGAACTCCGGCGGGTCCTCGGCCACCGCGATCACCCGCACCCCGTCGACGACGCGATCGGTCGTCGGATGTGACACCGCATCGGTACCCGAGGGACGGCGGGTGAGGACGACGACGTCGTGGCCGAGGCCGGCCAACTCGGTGGCCAGGTGGTGCACGTGACGACCCAGCCCGCCGACGACGACCGGTGGGTACTCCCACGAGATGAGCAGGACACGCATCACCGGCACCGCCCGGTGGTGGTGTCGGTGATCTCGAGCAGTCGGCGCGCGTCGAGGTCGGCGAACAGGTTGTCGGCGCGAGACCAGTTGCGGCGCAGCCTCTCCGCCGCGAAGGCGCGGCCACGCAGGGCGGCGTCGACGATCTCGCGGGTCGCGTGGGCGTGGGTATGGGCTCGGCCGATCGCGTAGTCGGCGGCGGTGTCCTTGGACACCATGAACGGCCAGTCCGACGAGACCGTCAGCAGCGCTTCACGGACGATCTGGTCGGCGACGTGGTGGCGGCCCGCCCGCGGGTCGACGATCTTGTCGACCGCGTCGAGAGCGGTCCGGCTCACCTCGGCGTTGAGCTGCACGAGATGCGACACCTGCGGCCCCTCCCAGACCCGCCAGTCCTTGCCTGATCCCCACGACGAGGGCGGAAGATCCACGGGCGCACCGACATAGCCGTGTGCGGCGGCGCCGGCGAGGGTGCCCACCTGCACGCCCGCCTCGGGCAGCCTGCGCAGCACGCGCTCGAGCCAGACCGGTCCCTCGTGCCACCAATGACCGAACAACTCGGTGTCGAAGGCCGCGACCACCAGCGCCGGCCGTCCGATGCGCTGCGACTCGGAGATCAGGCGTCGGCGGACATGGCCGATGAAGTCGTCGACGTGGCGGTCGATCACCGCATCGGCGCGCTGCGGGTCGTAGGGCTTCTTGTCCTGGGCGGCCACGGTTTTCCCGGTCACCCGGGACGGCTTGAGCCCGGTTGCGTGATCGTAGGTGTGGAAATCGCGATACGCGGCGTGCCCCGGATACCCCGATTTCGGGGACCACACCCGGTAGCTGACGGTCAGGTCACGGCCGAAGGCCAGGACGTCGCCGGTGCCGACGGGCCGTCCGAGTGCGGTGTCCCCGCGCAGCGTCGGGCCGTCGACCATGAAGTGGCCGACGCCCGCGGCGGCGTACTCGGTTTCCATTCCCGGGGCGAAGGCGCATTCGGGAGCCCAGATCCCGTGCGGTCTTGTGCCCCAGCGTAAGTGGGCATCGGCGAGGCCTTCGCCCAGGGAGAATCGCCGCAACCGGGCGTCGAGTAACGGTGCGAACGGATGGGCGAGCGGCCCGCCGAGGATCTCGGCGACGCCGCTGTCGGCCACCTGTCGGATCGTCGCGGCGCCCCCGAGACGCCAATGGCGCTCGAATTCGGCCAATGCCTTTGTCGCGCTGCGATGTTCACGCAGACCCAGGGCACGCCGGTCGGTGTCGGCGTCGACGGCCGCCTCCATCGCCCGCAACCGCCAGTCGGCCAACCACTCATACATCGACGCCGTGCAGTGCGGGTCGTCGAGCTGTGCGGCGAGCACCGGGGTGATCCCGAGCGAGACCATGTCGGAGAAACTGTCGGCGGCCAGTCGTCGCAGCATCGCGAACACCGGCAGATACGAGGCGGCCCATGACTGATACAGCCATTCCTCGCCGACGGGCCATCTGCCGTGGTTGGCCAACCACGGCAGATGCGAGTGCAGGACCAGGGTGAACTGGCCCGGGACGGGGGACGGCGGGGTCCGGTGCGGGGTGGGCACGCGCTACGACCGCATCGCGATCGCGAGCAGATCCAGACTGGCGTCGATGTCGGCGTCGTCGGCGTCACGGATGTCGAAGTCCTCCGCGCCGATCCCGGCGACGTCGGCGACCAAGTCCTCGGGCCAGGGTTGGCCGGCGAGTGCGCGTTCGATCTGTGCGTCGATGAGCGAACCGCCCCACTTGCGATCGAGACCCGCGAGCCGTTCGCCGTGATGGACGCCGAGCATCGAGGTGAGGGTGAAACCGGCGTCGGCGAGTAATCCACTCAACTCGGCGGCGTCGAGTTCGCGGGTGTGGAACGGGTTGAGCGGGGTGTCGCGGCCCGGGGAGAAGGTGATCCGGTTGGGGGTGGAGATGAGCAGCTCGCCACCCGGTCGCAGGACGCGCGCGCATTCGGTGAGGAAGGCCGGCTGATCCCACAGGTGTTCGATCACCTGGAAGTTGACCACCACGTCCACCGAGCCGTCGGGTAGCGGCAAGTCGATCAGATTGCCCTGCCGGATCTCCACCTGCGGATACCGACGACGTGTGTGGGCGACGGCCGACTCGTCGTAGTCCACGCAGGTGACCTGCGCGCCGGCGTCGGCGAGCATCGCCGCGCCGTACCCCTCACCCGAACCGGCCTCGAGGACCTGGCGCGCGGCACATCTACCGACGATGTGAGCATAGGCGACCTCATGACGACGGAACCAATAGTTCTCCGCGGGGATACCGGGGACCGTGCGCTCCCCGGTGAGGGCGAGCTGTTCGTCCGATGTCAGGCTCCGCGGCGTGCCGGGCGTTACGTCCCGGTGTACGTCGGTCATCCGCACGACAATAGTCTCCCGTCCATTTTGTGAGCTAGTCGATGTTCTGCCCGATAATAGGACGGGCTAAAGTGGGGAAGACCGATGGCCTTACCCGCCGGTAAGTTGCCGAACCCGACGCAGGAGGTCGACGAAGACCCATGACAAATATTGTCGTTCTGATCAAGCAGGTCCCTGACACCTGGTCCGAGCGCAAGCTCTCCGACGGCGATTACACCCTCGATCGTGAGGCCGCCGATGCGGTGCTCGATGAGATCAATGAGCGTGCGGTCGAGGAAGCGCTGCAGATCAAGGAAGCCAACGGCGGCGAGGTGACCGTGTTGACGGCTGGTCCGGAGCGGGCGACCGAGGCGATCCGCAAGGCGCTGTCGATGGGTGCCGACAAGGCCATTCACATCAAGGACGACGCGCTGCACGGCTCCGATGCGGTGCAGACCGCGTATGTGCTCGCGCGTGCGTTGGGCACCGTCGAGGGTGTCGAACTCGTGATCGCCGGCAATGAGGCCACCGACGGTCGCGTCGGGGCGATCCCGGCGATGATCGCCGAGTACCTCGAGCTGCCGCATCTGACGCATCTGCGCAAGCTCACGCTGGAGGGCGAGACCCTGACCGGCGAGCGTGAGACCGACGACGGCATCTACCACATCACCGCGGAGCTGCCGGCGATCGTCAGCGTCAACGAGAAGATCAACGAGCCGCGTTTCCCGTCCTTCAAGGGCATCATGGCCGCGAAGAAGAAAGAGGTCCAGGTCGTCGGCCTGGCCGAGATCGACGTCGAGGCCGACGAGGTGGGTCTGGCCAACGCGGGCTCGGAGGTCACCAGCTCCACCCCGAAGCCGCCGAAGACCGCGGGTGAGCGGGTCACCGACGAGGGTGACGGTGGCGTGAAGGTGGCCGAGTACCTGGTCGCGCAGAAGATCATCTAGCACCGGCCCGCAGACCACCACCCGTGCCCGCGGGCTTGCGCTCCGGCGTCATCCGAGTGCGAATTCCGCAGGGCCCCACATACATCCAGGAGTAAACGAAAATGGCAGAAGTTCTCGTTCTGGTCGAGCAGGACGCCGAGGGCGCCCTGAAGAAGGTGACCAGCGAACTCATCACCGCCGCCCGCGCGTTGGGCGCTCCGTCGGCCGTCGTGGTCGGCGCCCCCGGCAAGGCCGACGGCATCATCGACGGCCTCAAAGAAGCCGGTGCGGAGAAGATCTACGTCGCCGAGTCCGAGGACGCCGCGACCTACCTGATCAGCCCGCAGGTCGACGTGCTCGCCTCGATCGCCGAGTCGGCGTCGCCGGCCGGCATCCTCGTGGCGGCCACCGCCGACGGCAAGGAGATCGCCGGACGCCTCGCCGTGCGGCTGGGCTCGGGAGTCCTCGCCGACGTCATCGACGTCAAGGAGGGCGGCATCGGCATCCACTCGATCTTCGGTGGCGCGTTCACCGTCGAGGCCCAGGCCAAGGGCGATGTGCCGGTGTTCTCGGTTCGTCCGGGTGGTGTCGAGGCGGCTCCGCAGGCCGGTGCCGGCGAGCGCGTCGACGTCGAGGTTCCCGCGCAGGCGGAGAACGCGGTGAAGATCACCAAGATCGAGCCGAACGTCGGTGGCGATCGTCCGGAACTGACCGAGGCCTCGATCGTGGTCTCCGGTGGCCGCGGTGTCGGGTCGGCGGAGAAGTTCTCGGTGGTCGAGGAACTCGCCGACTCGCTCGGTGCCGCTGTGGGTGCCTCGCGTGCCGCCGTCGACTCCGGCTACTACCCGGGTCAGTTCCAGGTCGGTCAGACCGGTAAGACGGTCTCGCCGCAGCTCTACGTCGCCCTGGGTATCTCCGGTGCCATCCAGCATCGTGCGGGTATGCAGACCTCGAAGACCATCGTCGCGGTCAACAAGGACGAAGAGGCCCCGATCTTCGAGATCTCGGACTTCGGCATCGTCGGCGACCTGTTCAACGTCGCCCCGCAGCTGACCGAAGAGGTCAAAAAGCGCAAGTAGTCGCTTCCTGCGTCACCGACAGCGCCCCCGGGATGTCCGATCTCCGGGGGCGCTTTCGGTGTTTGCGCAGAGTTCACGCTGCCGTCGGCCACGCGGGACGTGTTCACCCGACCAGCACCGACACGACGGCCCGCCGTCGCACTCGCGATGCCCGGTCTGGCTTTCATCTCAGGTATGACACCTGGACCTGCTACCGCTCTGACCAGCACCGACCGTGGCTCGTCCCACCGCACCCTGGTGCACGCGGGGCCGCTGCGGATCGTGCTCACCGACGACCCGGCCGACATCGCGGCCGCCCAGCGATTCCGGTTCGAGGTCTTCGCGGCCGAACCGGGATTCTCCGATGACATCGGCGACCCCGAATCCCGCCGTGACGCAGACCATTTCGACGACCACTGTGAACATCTGCTGGCTCGACACGACGACCACGGCATCATCGGCTGCGCCCGGCTGCTGGCGCCGCCCCGCGCCATCGCCGCCGGCGGCTGGTACAGCTCCACCGAATTCGACCTGACCGCACTGGACGAGATCGCCTCGATGACCGTCGAGATGGGCCGGGCCTGCGTGGCGACCGGACACCGGGACGGGTCGGTCACCGCGTTGATGTGGGCGTCGATCCTGCGCTACCTGCAGGAGTCGGGCTACCGCTATCTGATGGGGTCGGTGTCGATGCCGCTCGGCGGGCCGGCCGTCGACGGCTCGGCCCGGGGCAGCGCGCTACGCGGCGCAAGGGACGAACTCAACGAGCGTTACCGCGCACGGTGGCGGGTGCGCCCGCACGAGAGTCCACGGGTCGACGGCGTGGCGCTCGACGACATCCCTGCGCCGGATAGGGTCGTGCTTCCGCCGCTGATGCGTGCCTACCTGCGCCTCGGTGCGCGGGTGTGTGGCGACCCGGCGGTCGACCCGGCCTTCGACGTCGGCGATTTCCCGACGGTGCTGGATCTCGACTGTGCCAACCTCCGCTATCTCGACCGGCTCCGTGACACGGTCCTCCGGCTCGGGGGCGCGGCGTGACCGCGGTCAGCGTTCGGGTCCCGTTCGCGGACCCGCGGATCGAACCGGGCCCCGCGGACCCACACCCCGCCGAATCGCCCGAACTCCCGACCGCCGGCGAGGTGAGCGCCTCGGGGCGTACCGAGGTCGAGGTGAGGCACGCGTGGTATCCGACGAGCCCGTGTGGGTCGCACTGTCTCGACGACGTCGGGCCGCGGGTCGGGCCGATCGTGGTGGCCCTGCGGATCGCCCGTCTGCTGACGACGGCCGTGATGATCGGACTCGTGGGGCTGATGGCCACCGTGGCACCCCGGCTGGTGCGCCGCGCCTACCTGCGGTGGGCGGCGCGAGAGCTGTTGCGTGCCATCGGAATCCGCGTCATCATCGATGATCGCCGACCGTTTCCGTCGCGCGCCCGCGGCCTGATCGTCGCCAACCACATCTCGTATCTGGACATCCTGGCGATCGCGGTGGTGCAGCCTGCGCACTTCGTCGCCAAGTCCGATGTCGCCGCCATGCCCGGCATCTCGACGCTCGCGCGGCGACTGGGCGTCATCTGCATCGACCGCGGTTCATTGCGGACGCTGCCGACGGTGATCTCCGAGGCCGTCGCCGGGCTCGAACGGGATTCGTCGGTGGCGGTCTTCCCGGAGGGCACCACGTGGTGCGGCCGCGCGCAGGGCGGGTTCCGGCCGGCCTTCTTCCAATCGGCCCTCGACGCGGGGGTGCCGATCCTGCCCATCGGTATCGCCTTCAGTGCCGACGGAATCCCCACGGCCGAACCGGGTTTCATCGGCGACGACGGACCGGCGGACACCCTTGCCCGGGTGCTGCGGATGCGGGCCGTCGCGGTTCACGTCAGTCTGCACGAACCGCAGCTGCCCTCGGGCGACCGACGGACGATGGCCGCGCGCTGCGAACAGCTGATCCGATCGGCGCCACGGGGAGACCGGGCGTCCATCCGGCATCGGGAATCAAACAACATATATGATGTCAGAACGCCTGTGCGTGGCGTGACACCGTTGTTTCCCGGGCCGGAAGGGGCCGCTGCATGTCCGACACACTCTCATCCTCGACGAAGCTGACCGTCGATCAGGCACGTGCCCGATTCGCCGACCTGCGCGCGGCCGACGGCACCGTCGACGACGCCGACCTCGACGCGATTTGGGCGGCGCTGCCGACCCTGCGCCCCGAGGAGATGCTGGGACGGTGGCGCGGTGGCGAATTCACCACCGGGCACAAGGCCAACGGGATGCTCCCGCGCGTCGGTTGGTACGGCAAGACCTTCATCTCCCGCTCCGAGGTGCAGCCCCTGGTGTGTCGCAACGCCGATGGCGATCTGTACTCCAACACCGAACTCGGCAAGGGTGAGGCCAGCCTCTGGATGATCGAGTTCCGCGGTGAGGTCACCGCCTCGATGGTCTACGACGGCCAGCCGGTGATCGACCACTTCAAGAAGGTCGACGACACCACCGTCATGGGGATCATGAACGGCAAGGGCGGAGTGGTCGACGGTCGGCATCTGTACTTCTACCTCGACCGGGACTGACCCGGGACTACAACTGCCGGGTACCCAAGCGGTCGGCAAGGGGTTTCCAAGAGGGTGACGCGACAGTCGGTTCGACAGCATCGACCCGACGAGAGGCCCTGACGTGTCCCCCCGAGACCGACCGCCCCGAGACCGTCGGTTTCAACCTCACCGTCACCCACGCCCCTGGGCGGTGGTGGATGTCACCGCCGCCGCCGTCGTCGGCGTTGCCGCCGCCAACGCCGTGACCGTGGCGGTGTGGGCCCATGGGCACGGCGCCACCGGAGTCGAAGGGCATTCGATCCTGGTGCTCACCAACGCATTGGACGTCTGCGAGATCGATCCGGCCACCAGTACGGCGCGCGGATCGGCACGCCGCGTCGAGCAGGGGCCCGGTGATCGTCGAGGTCCGGATACTCGGTGGGGCGTTCGCCGACGAGCCGCCGGTGCGCAGCGCACTGTGTCACCGTGACGCGGCGGCGCATCTGTACACGGTCGGGCTCGCCGGCGGGCCCGAGGCGACACCCGGCGCCGCGGTCCTCGACGCGCTGGCGCCCTGGGCCACCGGCGGCGAGCTCCCGAACTTCGCGGCGTCCGCCGATGCCGTGCGCATCCGACGGTGCTACGACGAGGACACCTTCGCCTGGCTTGCCGCGCTCGCCGCCCAACACGATCCGCACGGGGTTCTCCACGTCGGGCAGGTGGTGCGCTGAGCGCATACCCGCATCCGCGGGGGGGACGCCGCGCGTCGAGAATCTCGGGCCGTCGAGAATCTCGGGTCGATGTGGAATTGGTTGGGACCCCGCGCGCGTTTATCCTTGGCAACGACATGTCCATGCCCACCCGAGCCCCCGTCTACCTCGATCACGCCGCCTCGACCGCGATGCTCCCCGAGGCCATCGAGGCGATGAACGCCGTCTACGCCCAGCCCGGCAACGCCTCGTCGCTGCACGGGGCGGGCCGGTGGGCGCGGCGTCTGCTCGAGGAGGCCAGGGAGACGATCGCGGCCTCGCTCGGTGCGCGGCCGTCGGAGGTGATCTTCACCAGCGGGGGCACCGAGGCCGACAACCTTGCGGTCAAGGGGATCTACTGGGCACGACGCCAGGCCGACGACCGACGCCGTCGGGTCGTGATCTCGTCCATCGAGCATCACGCGATCGTCGACTCGGCGCAATGGCTGGCCACGCAGGGCGCCGAACTGGTGATCCTGCCGGTCGACGACGCCGGGTTCGTCTCGCCTGCGGCGCTGCGCGCCGAACTCGCCGCGCACGCCGACGAGACCGCCCTGGTGTCGATCATGTGGGCCAACAACGAGGTCGGGACGATCGAACCGATCGCCGACTTGGTTGCGATTGCCACCGAGTTCGGCATTCCCATGCACTCCGACGCGGTGCAGGCCGTCGGCCACATCCCTGTCGACTTCGGGGCGAGCGGGTTGTCGGCGCTGAGTGTGGCCGCCCACAAGTTCGGCGGTCCGCAGGGGGTCGGCGCGCTGCTGCTCGGTCGCGACGTGCCGTGTGTGCCGCTGGCCCATGGCGGAGGCCACGAGCGTGATGTCCGCTCGGGTACCCAGCCGGTCGCGGCGGCCGTCGGTATGGCGACCGCTCTGCGGATCGCTACCGCAGAGCTACCCGAATCGATGGTCTCGGTCGCCGCATTGCGCGACGAATTGTTCGCCACCATCCTCGACATTCCCGGCACGAGCGCCAACGGACCGCGCGACGAGCGTCGGCTGCCGGGCAACGTTCACGTGTCCTTCGAAGGGTGCGAAGGGGATTCGTTGCTGATGCTGCTCGATGCCAACGGCGTCGAGTGCTCGACCGGTTCGGCGTGTACGGCCGGCGTCGCGCAGGCCAGCCACGTCCTGTTGGCGATGGGTCTCGACATGGCCGAGGCCCGCGGCTCCCTGCGGTTCTCGTTGGCCCCGAGCACGACCCGTTCGGACATCGAGACCGTCGCCGACGTCATCGGCGAGGTGGTCGAGCGTGCCCGCGTCGCCGGACTGGTGTCGGCGCCCGGCGGAAGGACACAATGATGCGGGTCCTGGCAGCCATGAGCGGGGGCGTCGACTCGGCGGTCGCCGCCGCACGTGCCGTCGACGCCGGTCACGACGTCGTCGGCGTGCATCTGGCGTTGTCGACCGCTCCGGGCGCCCTACGCACCGGCTCGCGGGGGTGCTGTTCGCGTGAAGATGCCGACGATGCCCGCCGCGCCGCCGACGTCCTGGGGATCCCGTTCTACGTGTGGGACTTCGCCGATCGCTTCAAGGACGACGTCATCGACGAGTTCGTCGCCGCCTACGCTGCGGGACAGACCCCGAATCCGTGTCTGACCTGCAACGAGAAGATCAAATTCGCGGCGCTGGCCGACAAGGCGATGGCCCTGGGTTTCGATGCGCTGGCCACCGGCCACTACGCGCGCCTGTCCGGAGGACAGCTGCGTCGGGCCGTCGATCCGGACAAGGACCAGTCCTACGTCCTGGCCGTGCTCACCCGGGACCAGCTCGACCGCGCGATGTTCCCGGTCGGCGACACGCCCAAACCCGCGATCCGTGCCGAGGCGGCGCAACGGGGATTGTCGGTGGCCGCCAAGCCGGATTCGCATGACATCTGCTTCATCCCCACCGGCGACACCCGCGCATTTCTCGGCGCACGCATCGGCGTGCGGCCGGGTGCGGTCGTCGACGCCGGGACCGGCGAGCGGTTGGCCGATCACGACGGGGTGCACGGCTTCACGATCGGCCAACGCAAGGGACTCGGCATCGAGGCGCCGGCCGCCGACGGTCGTCCGCGCTACGTCACCGACATCGATCCCGAGACCGGCACGGTCGCCGTGGGCTCCGAGGAGCATCTACAGGTGCATTCGATCCGCACCCGCAACGCGGTGTGGACCTCCGGAGATGCGCCCGAGGGTCCCGTCGAGGTGACCGTTCAGGTTCGCGCGCACGGCGGGCTGGCTCCCGCGGTGGCCACCCCGGTCGACGGCCCCGACGGCCCGTTCATCGAGATCGCGCTGGGCGAGCCGTTGACCGGGGTGGCGCGTGGGCAGGCCGCGGTACTGTATCTCCCCGATCCCGCCAACGGTGATCTCGTACTCGGTTCGGGCCGAATCGCTTCCACCTCGTCGGACCCGGAATCTGCGGCCCGGCCGGTGTCGGCATCGCTCGCCGAGTAGACCGATGACCGATCTGCCCACCGGGGTGGGAACGGGTGTTGGTTCGATGCCGGGCACCGATCCGCGCGAGGCGGCGGCGATCATCAACGGCGAGCTCGACTTCGCCCATCTCGCCGAGTTGCCCGCTCGTGGAATCGGTGCCGACATGATCGGGCGGATGGCTGCGGTACTCGTCGACCTCCCGATCGACTCGGCCACCTGGGGCTACCGGCTCGGCGCCCGTGGCTCCTCGGTCGCGCGACGTGCGCGGGGGTTCCTCGCCGCAGATCTCGACGCGATCGAGGAGATCTGGGATGCAGCCGGTTTCATCGGCACCGGACGGCCGATGAAGGTCGCGGTCGCCGGGCCGTTCACGTTGGCCGCCTCCATCGAACTCGTCAACGGGCACAAGGCCATTCGCGATCGGGGCGCGCTGCGCGATCTCATCGACTCCGGTGCCGAGGGGCTCGCCGGATTGGTCGGCGAGGTCCGTCGCCGGCTGGGCGCCTCGGTGATCGTGCAACTCGACGAGCCGATGGTGGGGACGGTGATCGACGGTCGGGTGCCGCCGCTGACCCGGCTCGACGTGATCCCGCCGATTCCGGTCGCCGACGTCGCCGAGGCCTTGCGCTCGGTGCGCGAGCACCTCGACGTGCCGATGATCGTGCACAACTGTGGCTCGCCGAGATGGGATCTCGTGCACGCACTCTCGGGTGTGGCGTACGGCATCGACGTCACGGGCATCGGATCTGCGGACACCGCGGCACTCGACGGGATCGGCGGCCTGATCGACCGCGGCGATGTGCTCGTCGCCGGGGTCCTGCCGGGCGACCACGCAGACCCCGCCGTCCATGCCGAGACGGTCGCGACCACCCTCGCCGAGCTGGTCGACCGCATCGGTCTCGCGCGAAAAGTGCTGTCGGACAACGTGATCGTCAGCCCGACATGTGGTCTGACCGGAGCGTCCCCGGACTGGGCGCGCACCGCGTTGAGTATCTGCGCCCGCGCCGGGGAGTTGCTGTCCGCCGATCCCGACGCGCTCTGAGGTCGTCGCCTCAGGCGACTTCCTCGACGCTGGCCTGCTCACTGCCGAACTGCACGCCCTTGCGTTCCCGGCCGAACGCGGTCAGCACGATGACCGCGATCAGGACCGGGACGATCGTCACGGTCAGCGCGAACGGATAGCCGTGACTGCCGGCCACCGCCTCCTGGATCGGAAGATTGAAGGCGGCCAGGCAGTTTCCGAGCTGATAGGTGACGCCCGGGTAGAAGCCACGGATCTCGTCGGGGGACAGTTCGGTCAGGTGTGCCGGGATCACACCCCACGCGCCCTGCACCATCATCTGCATGAGGAAGGCGCCGAGTGCGAGGTAGCCGGCCGTCGAGGAGTAAGCGAACAACGGCACGATCGGCAGCGCGATCACCGCGCACACGATGATCAGTGTCTTGCGACCGTACCGTTCCGACAGTGCGCCGGCGATCAGACCGCCGATGATGGCTCCGACGTTGTAGATCACCGCGATCCAGGTTGCGGTGCTTGCGGCCAGGCCTGCTCCGGAATCGTTGTGCGCCTTGAGGAATGTCGGATAGACGTCCTGGGTACCGTGGCTCATCCAGTTGAACGCCGTCATCAGCAGGACCAGGAAGATGAAGCGTCGCCAGATGACCGGATTCGACCAGATCTCCCGTGCGGTGGTCTGGGTCTGACGCACCCGGTCACGTGTGGCCTTCCACGCCTCGGATTCCTCCACGCGCGCCCGTATCAGCAGACTGATCAATGCGGGGATGATCGACAGCGCGAACATCCACCGCCAGTTCAGGCCGAGCCATGTGTTGAGAACCAGGAATGCCAGTGCGGCGCAGAGGTATCCCATCGAATAGCCGCTCTGCAGGAAGCCGGAGAAGAAGCCTCGTCGGGAGACGGGGATTTTCTCCATGGCCAGTGCGGCCCCGAGGCCCCATTCGCCGCCCATGCCGATGCCGTAGAGCATGCGCAGCACCATCAACACCCAGAATCCGGGTGCGAAGGCGCAGAGGAAGCCGACCACACTGTAGAAGGCGACGTTGGTCATCAACGGGATGCGACGACCCTTGCGGTCGGCCCAGAGCCCGAAGATGAACGCGCCCACCGGTCGCATCAGCAGGGTCATGGTGGTGATCAGCGCCATCCGGTCCAGCGGAACCCCGAAATCCTTGGCGATGTCGGCGTAGATCAGGACGACCAGAAAATAGTCGAATGCGTCCATTGCCCAGCCCAGATATGCCGCGGCGAAGGAATTGCGCTGATCGGCGGTGAGTTTCTCCCGCGGGGTCGATGAGGTTGCCATGCTCGAATCTCCTACAGACGTCGCAGATCTCGCTTTCCCGGCAGAAATCCCACTGTAGTCCGGCTGAGTTCGGCGCATGGGTTATTTGCAGTCCGAAATACTCGCGAAATGCCTTTATCGGACATCGGTGTATTCATGTGAGCGCATAACGTGGCTTGTCGTCCGATCGAGGGCGTCCGGCTGGGCGTGTCCTGATCTGTGGGAGTTTGGTCCTGGACGCCATGGCAGGCGTTCGACACCATGGACCCATGACGCGATCAGTGGTGGTCCTCGGCTTCGCCGGGGTGCAGCCGCTCGACATCACCGGGCCGCTCGACGTGTTCACAGCGGCGTCGCTGGTGCTCGCCGGACGTGATGTCGCGCAATCGGGTTACGAGATCTCGCTGGTGTCGGTGGGGGGTCGGCCGGTCTCCTCCGGTGCCGGCCTCGATTTCGTCGCGGACCCGCTGCCGGCACCCGACACGCCGATCGATACCTTGGTCCTGCCCGGGGGCATGGGCGTCTTCGAGGCCCGGTATTGCTCCGAGATGATGACGTGGATTCGCGCCACGGCACGCCGAGCACGGCGGGTGGTCACCGTGTGCAGTGGGGCCTTCCTGGCTGCCGAGATCGGTCTGCTCGACGGGCATCGCGCGACCACGCACTGGGCTTCGGCACAGCTGTTGGCTTCCGAATATCCGGCCGTGCAGGTCGATCCCGACCCGATCTTCATCCGCAGCTCCGAGCGCGTGTGGACGGCGGCCGGTGTCACCGCGGGCATCGATCTCACTCTGGCACTCGTGGAGGAGGACCACGGCACCGAGCTTGCGCAGTCCGTTGCGCGGTGGCTGGTCTTGCATCTCCGACGTCCGGGTGGGCAGTCCCAGTTCGCGCCGCCGGTCTGGATGCCACGGGCCCGGCGACGTCCGATCCGAGACGTGCAGGACGCCATCGAGAACGATCCCGCAGCGCCGCACCCGATCACCGACCTCGCGGCGATCGCCGCGATGAGTCCGCGGCATTTCACCCGGGTGTTCACCGCCGAGGTCGGCGAGTCGCCGGGCGTCTACGTCGAGCGGATTCGGACCGACGCCGCCCGTCGGCACCTCGAAGAGAGTGACGATCCGATGCCTGTCGTGGCGGCCCGATCCGGATTCGGCTCGGCAGAGACCATGCGACGTGTGTTCTCGCGGCGTGTGGGGATATCGCCGGACCGTTACCGCCGATCCTGTCGCTGATCGACGGCCGGCAGGCAATGACCATCCGAACACGTCAGGGGGAATCCGCATGACCCGCATCGCGATCGTCGTCTACCCGCAGTTCACCGCTCTCGACTTCGTGGGCCCGTACGAGGTGCTGCGCATGCTTCCGGATGCCGAGGTGCGATTCGTCTGGCATGAGCCGGGACCGATCGTGGCCGACTCCGGTGTTCTGCTGGTCGGGGCCACGCATTCGTTGGCCGAGACACCGAATCCCGACGTCGTGCTGGTTCCGGGAGGTCCCGGGTGCGCGAAGGCGGCGCGGGACGAGCGGCTGCTGGCGTGGCTGGCTGATGTATCGACGACCGCGTCGTGGATGACCTCTGTGTGTACCGGCTCGGTGGTGCTGGCGGCCGCCGGACTGCTGGAGGGCAGGCGCGCGACATCGCACTGGTCCGCGCTGGCCGCGTTGTCGATGTTCGGAGCGACGCCGGTGTCGGATGAGCGGGTGGTCCGGGCGAGCGCAGCGTCGGGGGAGGGTGACGGGGCGAGCGCAGCGACGGGGGAGGGTGACGGGGCGAAAGTGGTGACGGCTGCCGGGGTGTCTGCGGGGATCGATCTGGCACTGTGGCTGGCCGGGCAGATCGCCGGCGAGGAACGGGCCAAGGCCATTCAGCTCGTGATCGAATACGATCCGCAGCCGCCGTTCGATTCGGGTCACCGCTCCAAGGCGTCGGCGTCCACCGTCGCGCGTGGCGCGGCGCTGCTGTCGCGGGACGCACTGCGGCCCAGCCCGCTGACGGCGGCGACGGCGTTGTCATGGGATCGTTCGCTGCGCCGGTTTCGTCGTGGCGATCGTCGCGCGGGCGGTCACATGCTTTCTCGGGCATCGAGTTTCGCGATCGACCGCTTCGGTGCGATTTGGCGGTAGCTCGCGTCGAGTAGCTCGGCGACCTCGATCCAGTCGGTGGCGTCGTCGAGCAGGATGCCGAGCCAACCTGCGGGTCCGAAGTAGGCGGGGACGAAGAACCTCGGATCCTCGACGAGCGCGGCACGCTCGGCTGGGTCGGCGAGGAACAACACCGAACGGTCGTGGCGGATTCCGCCTTTCTCGCCACCGCCATAGTTGCCGAACATCTTGCCGCACCGGAATGTTGGTCGGCCGTGCGCGACCACCTCGGTGGCGTCGGGGAATGCCAGAGCCACTTCGCGTACGCGGATGAGGAAGGGGTCGGCGTCGTCGAACATGATCGGATGTGGCACGGGTCGACTCCTCGATACGTGGACAACTCCGGTGGCGGGACTTTCACGCTACCGCGCCTTCGGTGCCAGTTTCTGTGTCTTGTGTCTTGTGTCCGTTGTCCGGCTCGTCCTTGGTCGGTGGTCGAGGTGTGAGGCTCCCCAGGCGCCGAGCCGTTCATCGGTGGTCGAGGTGTGAGGCGCCCCAGGCGCCGAGCCTCGAGACCGAGCCGAACCGACGCTGGAACCCAA
>NZ_JARJDD010000004.1:0-353675 GCF_029269935.1 Gordonia sp. N1V | reverse complement strand
AGCGCCAATGGTACTGCACCCTAATCAGTGTGGGAGAGTAGGACACCGCCGAACACAACTTCAGGGATGCCCCGCAACACCTAGTGTTGCGGGGCATCACCCATTCAACCCCCATGTCACGTTTGGCTCGATATCGTTCGAAGCCACTCGATCCATGCGTCGATGCCCTCGCCGGTCTTCGCGCTCACCGGAATCACGCGCGCGGCCGGATTGACCTGGCGTAACGCGTCGCGGTACGCATCGAGTGAGACATCAAGATGCGGGAGCAGGTCGATCTTGTTGAGCAGCACGACATCGACGGACCGGAACATGACCGGATACTTGAAGGGCTTGTCCTCACCCTCGGTGACGGCGTACACCATGGCCTTCGCGTGCTCACCCACATCGAATTCCGCCGGACACACCAGGTTTCCGACATTCTCGATGACCACCAGATCGATCTGCGAGAGATCGAGGCCTTGCAACGCCCGGTTCACCATCGGTGCATCGAGATGACACTCCCCGCCGAAACCATTGTTGGTGTTGAGTAGGGAGACCTGCGCTCCGCGGCCGGCGAGCTGAGCCGCGTCGAGATCGGTGGCGATGTCGCCCTCGATGATCCCTACCGGCACCTCTCCGTCGAGAGCGTCGAGTGTCACCTTGAGGATCGAGGTCTTTCCCGATCCGGGTGAGCTCATCAGATTCACCGCCACCACGCCGTTCTCGGTGAACAGGCTGCGATTGATGTCGGCCCGACGGTCGTTTTCGGTGAAGATGGCCTCGAGGACGTCGATCCGTTCCGAACCGGTGTCATAGGCGCTCATGTCCCCGAACTCACTGCCGCTCACCTCGCCGGACGCGCGCTGCGTCGTCTCGACCGCAGCGAGGTCGTAACTGTGTTCATGTGTATGCGGTTCATGTGAATGCACCGTGCCGTCCCCGTGCGAGTGCACCGTTCCATCCGCGTGCGTGTGCTCGGTGTCATGTCGATGAAAACGACCCATGGTCAACCTCTTTCGTGAGTACGGGCAGGCCCGTCGTCGACGGGTGCGGTGACGTCGAGGGCTGCGACGTCGATGGAGGTCACGAGAAACTCTTCGCCCGTGAGGACCCCGACGCGCGCGCTGCCGCATCCCGGGCAGGCGATCGAGAACCGCGAGGTGATCGGCGACGTCGTCGTACAGTCGGCACATGTCACGGTGGCCTCGACCCAGTCGATGTCGAGGGCGGCTCCGCCGAGATCTTCCTGCGCGGCGACGATGTCCCAACAGAACATCAGGGTCTCGGGCACTACCTGCCGCAGTGCGCCGACCCGTAGATGCACCGTGTCGATGCGGCGGACGCCGGCGTGTGGCCGCACCACCTCGACGATGGCGTGACACAGCGACAACTCATGCATGGTTCACCTCCGCAGGGTCTCCGACGGGGCCTCGCCGAAACGAGCGCGATAGGCAGCGGCGAAGTTCCCCAGGTGGGAGAACCCCCAGCTCACCGCGACGTTGGAGACGGTGACCCGGTCCGTTGGCAGCGAGTCGGCCAGAACGTCGTGGATGCGGTCGAGCCGTCGATTGCGGATGTAGGCCGACGGCGTGGTGTGCAACTCGTCGCGGAACCCCTGCTGCAGGGTGCGTTCGCTGACGCCCGCCGCCTCGACGACGTCGGGCAGACTGATCCGCTCGGCGAGATGGGCCTCGATGTACTCCAGTGCCGCCCGGACCGTGCGCCGAGAGATCGCCTGGGGACGTGCGACGAGATCGTCGTGGTAGGTCGAATCCTGCACGTAGAGCAACGTCGACATCAGGAGATCTTCGACGGCGCCGATCCCGATGCCCTGATGCAGTAAGGACTCGGCATAGAACAGTTCGGTGGTGAGCAGCTGCACCGCACTGTGCCACCTCGATGCCACCTCCGCGGTCAGGTCGAAGTCGGGAACGAAGCGCACGTTCTCGTGGATCTCGCGGCCACGCAATCGCGAGAGATAAGAGTTGAACCGGAACGCGCCGAACGAGAGCACCAGCATCGTCGAGTCGACGCCCGGGACGGCGAGCAGATGATCACCGGGGTTGGCCACCACGGCATGCGTTGCCGATCCCACCAGCGACTCCTGATTCACCGACCAGTCGGTCGAGCCACTCATCTGCATGTAGACGCCGTAGTGATCCCCATGCCGCGGGATCTCGAGATGCGCGGCCGCGATGTCGAGATACAGCAGCGACAACCCGCGGCTACGCACCCCGTGGACGACCGCGTGAAAGGCCCGATCCCCGGTCGGCGTCAGGATCAACTGGTCGACGTCGAGCGCGCGGGGAAGCATGAGCTGGGCCTGCCCGAGCTCGTCGGTGTCGAAGATGGGCCGGCTCTCCAGCGCCGGTGGCACACCGCGCGGCCGTACCCGACGTCGCACCGGGGCGTTGGTGCGCGCCGCGTTCACCCGCCGCGGATTGTGCAGAACCGACATCACACCTCCTCCGGTGAGCGTCCGACTCGGTGAATCTCTGACGATGACCACCATTGTCCGGCGCTTCGGCCCGAGGACAAGAAGGTTGCGGAAATCGGATGAATGTTGCGGCTACGCGGTTGTGACGACCGTTACCGCGGCTTACCGTCGAGGGTGGTTTGGGAATCACGCCGCACAGCCCGCGGCCGTGAGCCGACATTCCTTGGAGGATCCATGAGCACTGTGGTTTCCATGGTGGCCCCGAACGGACCCGACGACGGTGAGCAGCGTCGCAAGCTGCTCGCGGATCGTCTCGCCGATCCGGAGGTCGCAGACTCTCTGATGTCGCTGCTCGACCACGCCGACCTGGTGGCGATCCTGGTCGAGGGTGTCGACGGCATCCTGCGCCGCGGCGACGACTTGTCCAACACCCTGATCGACGCCATGAGCGAGGCCCGCGCCACCCTTACCGCCGACGACAGTCCGTTCGCCGGGATCAATGCCGATGAGGTCAAGGACGCCGCCCGCTCGGCGGTTGCATTGGCCAAACAAGCAGGACCGCTGCTCGCCGCGCTCGCCGACTCCGGGGCCGTCAATGCGGGCACCGTCGGAGCGGCCGGACGGCTCGCCGGCGCGCTCGGCGACGCCGACGCCACCTACAGCGCAGGTATGTCGGTCCCCTCGGCCTGGGGGATCGCCCGCGCACTGCGCGACCGCAACGTCCGCTCAGGCCTGGCCTACCTGCTCGAGGTCGCCCGGTCGCTGGGCGCCAGCAATGGTCAATCACCTCCGAAACACGCTGCTTCCCAGACAGATTCGTCCACCACAACACAACGAGGAGTGCGCTGATGGCCTCGGTGCTCTGGTTTCAAGGTGGTGCCTGTTCGGGCAACACCATGTCGTTCCTCAATGCCGAGGAACCCAGCGTCGTCGACCTGATCGTCGACTTCGGGCTGGAAGTCCTCTGGCATCCCTCACTGGGTCTCGAACTCGGTGATCAGGCCCAGAAGATCTTCCGCGACTGCGCAAGCGGCGAACGGCAGCTCGACATCTTCGTCTTCGAGGGCACCGTCATCGAGGGCCCCGACGGCAGCGGGCGCTACGACATGTTCGCCGAACGTCCGATGAAGGATTGGGTGGTCGAGCTGGCCAACGCGGCGTCGGTGGTCGTGGCCATCGGTGACTGTGCCGCCTGGGGTGGCATCCCCGCCACCGAACCCAATCCCAGTGACTCGACCGGGATGCAGTTCCACAAGCGCAATCGGGGCGGATTCCTCGGCGCCGACTGGAAATCCAAGTCGGGGCTGCCGATCATCAACATCCCCGGCTGCCCGGCTCACCCGGACTGGATCACGCAGATCCTCGTCGCGCTGGCGACCGGCCGGGCCGGTGACATCGAACTCGACGAACTGCATCGGCCGCAGACATTCTTCAAGTCGTTCACCCAGACCGGCTGCACCCGCGTCCAGTTCTTCGACTACAAGCAGTCGACGATGACGTTCGGAGAGGGTACCCGGACAGGGTGCCTGTTCTACGAGTTCGGTTGCCGCGGACCGATGACGCATTCGCCGTGCAACCGCATCCTGTGGAATCGGCAGTCTTCCAAGACCCGAGCCGGAATGCCGTGCACCGGCTGCACCGAGCCGGAGTTCCCGTTCTTCGATCTGGCTCCCGGCACGGTGTTCAAGACGCAGAAGGTCTCCGGCACCATCCCCAAAGAGGTGCCCGAGGGCACCGACCATCTCACGTACATGGCGCAGGCCGCGGCCGCGCGTGTGGCCGCCCCGCGATGGAGCAAGGAGGACATGTTCGTCGTGTGACCGGCCGGTCGCATCGGTGCGGGTACCTCGCCACCGATGCCGCGCCGTCGCAACCCGTCCACCCCGGCGAACCAACCAATCATGGCGAAAAGAGCATCATGACAACCACTTCCGAACAAAAGACGTCCATCGACCTGTTCGTCAGCCCGCTCGGCCGCGTCGAGGGAGACCTCGACGTCCGGGTGCACATCGACGACGGCGTCGTCACCTCGGCGTGGACCCAGGCGGCGATGTTCCGCGGCTTCGAGATGATCCTGCGTGGCAAGGACCCTCAGTCCGGCCTCATCGTCACCCCGCGCATCTGCGGGATCTGCGGCGGATCGCATCTCTACAAGGCGTCCTACGCACTCGACACCGCATGGCAGACCACCATGCCGCGCAATGCGACGCTGATCCGCAACATCGCGCAGGCCTGCGAGACGCTGCAGAGCATCCCCCGCTACTTCTACGCACTATTCGCGATCGACCTCACCCACCCGAAGTACTCGTCGTCGCCGATGTACGAGGAGGCGTGTCGCCGGTTCAGCATCTACACGGGCACGAGCTACCAACCGGGAGTGGTGCTTTCCGGCAAACCGGTCGAGGTGTACGCCATCTTCGGCGGGCAGTGGCCGCACTCGTCGTTCATGGTGCCCGGCGGCGTGATGTGCGCCCCGACGCTGGCCGACGTCACCCGCTCCATCGCCATCCTCGAGCACTGGAAGGACAACTGGCTCGAGAAGTACTGGCTCGGCTGCAGCGTGGACCGCTGGTTGGAGAACCGTACCTGGGCCGACGTGCTGGCCTGGGTCGACGAGAACGAATCCCAGCGCGACTCCGACTGCGGATTCTTCATCCGCTACTGCCTCGACATCGGATTGCATTCCTACGGCGCCGGTGTCGGCAACTACATCGCCACCGGCACCTACTTCGAACCATCGCTGTACGACCATCCGACGGTCGAAGGCCGCAACGACGCGCTGATCAACCGGTCGGGGATCTACGCCGACGGTCACTACTACGACTTCGACCACCTCAAGGTTGCCGAGGACGTCACCCACTCGTTCTACAACGGCGACCGGGCGCTGCATCCGTGGGAGGGTGAAACCGACCCGATCGACCCCGAACGCGGAAAGGCCAAGGGCAAGTACTCGTTTGCGAAATCGCCTCGGTACGACCTCAACGGCAGCGGCACCGGTATCCCGCTGGAGGCGGGGCCGCTGGCGAGGCGAATCGCGGCGTCGGCACCCGGCGGTGGGCCCCATCAGGACTTCGACCCGCTATTCAAGGACATGATCGACAAGATCGGGCCGAGCGTGTTCGTCCGGCAGCTCGCGCGAATGCACGAGGCACCCAAGTACTTCCGGTGGGCACGCCAGTGGCTCGACGATCTCGACCTGCAGGAGAGCTTCTACCAGAAGCCCGTGGAACCGCAGTCCGGCAAGGGATTCGGCTCCACCGAGGCCGCCCGGGGCTCGTTGTCGGACTGGATCGTCCTCGACAAGGGCAAGATCGCCAATTATCAGGTGGTCACGCCGACGGCGTGGAACATCGGACCCCGCGACAAGGACGGCGTCCTCGGACCGATCGAGCAGGCGCTCATCGGTACGCCGATCCACGACATCAACGATCCCGTCGAACTCGGCCACGTCGCCCGATCCTTCGACTCCTGTCTGGTGTGCACCGTCCACGCCTACGATGCCAAGTCCGGCAAGGAGATGTCGAAGTTCGTCGTGAACTCGATGCTCTGATGGCCTCGACTCCCGCCTCGTCCACCCGGCCGGGACCGGTGCCGCCCGCGCCGAGCGAACTGCTCGCCGACGACCCGAATCCACCCGAGCCCGTCGACCTCGTCGTCGTCGGGTGCGGAAACCTGATTCGCGGCGACGACGCGTTGGGGCCGTTGGTGATCCGGCGACTGTGGGACCGCCACGGTGTGGTCGACGGGGTGCGGCTGGTCGACGGCGGCACCGCCGGGATGGATGTGGCGTTCGCGCTGCGCGGGGCCCGGCGGGTGATCATCGTCGACGCCGCCCGCACCGGACAGCCGCCGGGCGCCGTGTTGCGGCTTCCGGCCGCCGAACTCGGCGACATCGGCCCGGATCCCGGGGTCCACACCCACTCGTTCCGGTGGGATCACGCCCTCGGCTTCGCGCGCTGGATGCTCGGTGAGATGTGCCCCGACGACATCACGGTGCTGCTCGTCGAGGCGCAGAGCCTCGAGCCGGTGGCCCTCGATGCCGAGGATCCCCTCAGCCCACCGGTTGCCGCGGCCGCCGAGCAGGTCATCGAGATGATCACCGCCGCGTACCCCGCACCTCCCCAGCCGGCTGAGCCCGAAGTCGAATTCACCGATGCCGGAAGCCTTCTCGTCGACGCGGACGTCGCCGCCCGATACTTTCCGACCGACTCGATCGCCGCACGCTGCGACGGCGACGACCTGCTGATCTACCCGCTGCGGTCCACCTCCGCCGGCGGATTGTTGCTGAAGCAGCGATCCGCCGGCGGGGACCGTGCCACAGTGGTGCGACAGGTGTTCGACGACGCGGGTCGGACGGCGCCGGTGGGCCGGTTCGTCCTGCGGTGGGACGCCGACCATCACGTCGCACGTGTGCGGATAGGAGAGCGCTGAATGGCTCGTGTGCAGGTTCTCACCGGCGATGCGGCCCGGTCACCTCATCTTCCGGGCGGGGCGCCGTTCGCCCCGGCGGCACCGTCGGCGACGGTCGATGTGCAGCCGCTCGGGGTGTTCGCCTACCCGGCCGGACTGATGGTGATCACCGGCGACGAATTCGCGTCCCTACGAACCAGTCTCGCCGCCGGGCGTCGGCCGGCGAGTTGGCCGCCCGAACTCGCGGGCATCGGCGCCGCCTATGACGGCCGCCTCGACGAGGCCACCGAACTGCTCACCGCCCGCGCGCGGATGACCGACCATCCGATCGACTGGTGCAATCTCGCGACCATCGCACCCGAACGGGTGAACCTCGACGCTCTACTCGCGCGCATCGACCCACGGTGGCGTGGTCACGCGCAATTGGTGCTGGCCCATCTCGGCCGCGGCGAGGTCCCCGACCCGGATCTCGCATCGCCACCGGAGGTCCGGGCCCTGATCCGCGCCGCGCAGGCCGGCTACGCCGAGGCGCCCGAACGCCGTCGAGAACTACTCGATGTCGCGATCATCGAGGCGGCCGATGCCCCGGCCTTGCGGGCATTGTGTCTGGCCGCGCGCGCCGAGGCGCTGCGCGAACTCGGCCGTGGCCCCGAGGCGATCACCGACCTCCGGGAGGCGCTGCGGCTCCTCGCCGACGCCGACCTGCCCACCGCGCGCGCCGAACTCCACCTGGCCCTCGGGCAGGTGCTGCACGAGCACGCCGTCGACACCGGAACCGCGATGAACGATGCGGCCGCGGAGTTCCAGAGTTGTCTGCAGGTCGTCGATCCCGACGACGCACCTCTGGTCTGGGCCGCGGCCCACCGCGATCTCGCTGCGGTGTATCTGACGATGCCGCTGACCTCGGCGTCGGATCAACTGCGGGTGGCGGTGGCCACCCAGTCGCTGCGCAAGGCGCTGGCGGTGTACACCCGCGACGAGCACCCCGAGCAATGGGCGGCCACCAGCGTGAACCTCGCCAACGCTTTGGTGTACGCGCCCAGCGCCCATCAGGAGCAGAATCTGATGGAGGCCGTGCAACTGTATGCCGACGTCCTCGCCGAGCGGGATCCGGCACGCGACCCTGCCGGCTATGCGCGGGTGCTCGCGAATCAGGGAAATGCGTTGGCGCACCTCGGGATGTTCCCCGAGGCCACCGCCGCCCTGCACGAGGCGCGGTTTCTGTTCGAGGACCTCGGGGCCGACGAGATGGTGCGGTCGGTGCGCGGGGTGCTCGACGAGATCGCCCGCGCCCGAACCCGTAATGCCCCAGATCCCGATGACCCAGATCCCGGTGACCTTGATGTCGGTGACCTTGACCCCGAGGAGGCCGACGATGGACAACCATGAGCGCCTGCAGTTCGACCTGCTGACGGCCACCGCGGCCGAGGCCTTCGTCGAGCGGATCGTGCAGCGCTGCGGCGGCACCGACAACGCCCTGCAGCGACTGGCCACCGATCCGGACGGGGAGGGAGTCTGGTTGTCGCAGTTCGTCGATGCGGTGTTCGCCGACCACTGCCTCGACACCCCGGCGGGCCACTGCTTCGTCCTGGAGGCCACCTCGCGGCGACCGATCTCGATCGCCGTCGACGGTACCGTCGCCGAGGTTCTCGCCGTCGCCGCCCGCATGGCCTTCGCGGATCTGTTGCGCACCAAGGTGACCGAGGTTGTCCATCGAGCACAGGGGTATGGCGTATGACCACACAGCAGGAGAGGCCGACGCAAGCGCCCGCCGCGTCGCCCACCATGGAGGAGTTGGCCAAGGCCGTCGACGACGCCGCCACGGCGGTCGCGGCGCTACCCGCCGAATCCCGTACCGTCGCCGAGGGATTGCGCGAAGCGCTCGACGCACTGAACAAGGCCGCACTGACGGCCATCGTCCGGCGCCTCCGCGACGACAACTCCACCCGGGAGGCACTGTTCGAACTCGTCGACGACCCGGTGGTGCACCTGGCGATGATGGTGCACGGACTACTGCGGCCCGACCCGCTGACCGCGGCCCGTCAGGCGCTCACCGCTGTCGAGCCGATGATCGCCGCACACGGCGGCTCGGCCGAGGTGGTCCGCGTCGACGACCGCATCGCCTACATCCGGCTCGGCGGCTCCTGCAACGGCTGTTCGATGACCGATCAGACGCTGCGCACCACGGTCAGCGAGGCGATCGTGTCGGCGGTCCCGGCGATCGACGCCGTCGAACTCGACACCGCACCGGCGCCCACATCGTCGGCGGCATTCATCCCCCTGGGGGAGATCTCGGTCCGCACCGCCGAATCCGGCTGGGTCGACGCGGGTGCGGTGGCGGAGATACCGCGGGGTGAACTCGTCGTCCGTTCGCTCACCGACGAGCACGGCGAGTCCGCGGAGGTGATCATCGTCAACATCGGTGGCACCCTGCACAGCTACCTCAATGTGTGCGCGCACCAGGGCCTTCCGCTCGACGAAGCACTGATCGACGAGACCGAGGGCACCTTGACCTGCCCGTGGCACGCCCTGTGTTACGACGCCACCGACGGCGAGTGCATGAGCCTGCCGGGTGCGGCACTCGAGCAGCGGCCGTTGCGGCAGGACGGAAACCGGGTATGGGTACGACCACGCGGGTGACCCGTACGGTGTCGATGCGCACCACCCGCCCGGGTGGTGCGCCTCCCGCTGCCGACATCGCCGACTCGCACGGCTGGCGCGCGGCGCGATGGCTCGGCGCACCCGCCCCGGGCGGCCTGGCGCTGCCGTCGGCGACCCCGGCCGCCGACACCCTCTACGCACCGCGTGGGGTGTGGCTCGACGAGCACCACCTCATCGCCGCCGACACCGGAAACCATCGACTGCTCCTCTGGCACGGCATTCCCGACACCAATCACCAGCCCGCCGATGTGCTGCTGGGACAAAGTGAATGGGCCTCCGACGGCGCCAACGACGACGGCCGCGGCAGCGAGCGCGGCCTGCATCTACCGACCGGGGTGCTCGTGCATGACGGCGCCCTGATCGTGTGCGACGCGTGGAACCATCGCGTGCTGGTGTACTCGGAGGTCCCCACGGCGACGCGTCCCGCGGATCTCGTTCTCGGACAACGCGAGCTCTCGGATGTCGAACCGAACCGTGGGGGCGCACCGAACGGCGCGAGCTTCTACTGGCCGTTCGGTGCGGGGATCGTCGACGGCGGATTCTGGGTCGCCGACACCGGGAACCGGCGGGTACTCGGCTGGCTCGACGGTGTACCCACCTCGCCGGACCGGCCCGCCGACGTCGTCCTCGGGCAGTCCGATCCGCAGGGGCGTGAGGAGAATCGTGGTGGTCCGGCCGACGCCTGCTCGTTCCGGTGGCCCCACGCCATCACCGGCGTCGACGGGTATCTTCTCGTCGCCGACGCCGGCAACCACCGCGTCCTCGGCTGGCGTACCCCGGTCGTCGCCGACCGCCCGGCCGACCTGGTACTAGGGCAATCCGACTTCACCGGTGCCGGCGAATTCCCCTACGCCCCGCAAACCGCTGCGGGACTGCGGTTCCCCTACGGTGTGACCGCGGCCGACGGGCAACTCGCCGTCGCCGACACCGCCAACAATCGCCTCCTGCTCTGGGAGCGTCCCGACTGGCTCGCCCGCGCCCTCGACGGGGTGATCGGCGGCGCCGACGGGGTCCTGGCCCAGCCCACCATGGCCGCCAACGGTGAGAACCGTTGGGACGCGGTGGCTCCCGATACCCTGTGCTGGCCGTACGGACTGCACCGGCACGGCAACACCATCGCCGTCGCCGACTCCGGGAACAACCGGATCATTCTGTGGGACAGGGCATCACCGGAGATGACGTCATGACGGTGCGGCTCGAGGTGGAGGTGCGTGGCGTCGTGCAGGGCGTCGGCTTTCGGCCGGCCGTCGCCCGGATCGCGCTGAGACGCGGGCTGTCCGGCACGGTCAGCAACGAATCCGGTTTGGTGCGCTGCGAATTCGAGGGCAGTGCCGACGCGGTGTCGGGCGCCGTGGACGAGGTCAGTGCCGGTCCCACACCGCTGTCCCGTATCGACTCCGTCCGCACACGGACGTTGCCGTGTCGCCATGACCACGGCTTCCGTATCGCCACCAGCCGCACCGGCGGGACGGGCCGCACACTGGTTCCCGCCGATGTCGCCTGCTGCGCAGCCTGTCTGGCCGAGATGCGCGACCCGGGCAACCGCCGTCATCGGCACCCGTTCATCACGTGCACCGACTGTGGGCCGCGCTACACGGTGATCACCGACCTGCCCTACGATCGCGCGGCGACGACGATGGCGCACTTCGCGATGTGCAAGGCCTGTCGGGCTGAATACGAGAATCCGCTCGACCGCCGATTCCACGCCGAGACCATCGCGTGCCCGGACTGCGGTCCGCAACTCGAGTTCCGTCGTGCCGACGGCGCACGGTTCGTCGGCGCCGCCGTAGCCGACCCGATCGACGCGGCCGCGCAGGCGCTGCACGACGGGCAGATCGTGGCGATCAAGGGGATCGGCGGATTCCACCTGGCCTGTCGCGCCGATCGGCACGAGCCCGTCGCCACGCTGCGCGACCGCAAACACCGTCCCGACAAGCCGCTCGCGATGATGGCCGCCGACCTCGACCACGCGGCAACACTGATCGAGCTGACCGATGCGACACGTTCTGCGCTCGCGTCACCGCAGGCACCGATCGTCGTGGCACCGCGGGTGGGTGCGGTGGGACCGGGCGTTGCGCCCCGACTCGCCGAACTCGGTGTGCTGCTGGCCTATACCCCGGTGCATCACCTGCTGTTCGACGCGATGGGCGCGATCCCGCTGGTGATGACCTCCGCCAACACCAGCGGCTCACCCATCCTGTACCGCGACGACGACATCGACGACCGGCTGGCCGGGATCGCCGCCGCCGTTCTCACCCATGACCGCCCGATCCACGTGCCGTGCGAGGACTCGGTCATCCGGATCGCCTGCGACGGGCAGGTGCCGGTACGTCGGTCCCGCGGGTACGCGCCGATGCCGGTGCCCGCCGCCGACGCCCCGATGCCGATCGTAGCCACCGGCGGCGACCTCAAGACCACCTTCTGTCTGCTCGCCACGCACGACGGTGGCCACATGTCGTCGCATCTCGGGGACTTCGCCGACCCGCGCACCCAGCGTTCGTTCACCGACGCACTCGACCACCTCCAGACCATGACCGGTGTCAGTGCGGGCGCGATCGCCTGCGACATGCATCCGGGATACGCCACCACCTCCTGGGCGAGCCGCCACGCCGCCGGCCGCCCGGTCGTCGAGGTGCAGCACCATCACGCGCATGCGGTGTCGCTGCTGGCCGAGCACGAGCTGCTCGGCACCCCGGCGCTCGTCTGGTGTGGTGACGGAACCGGATACGGGATCGATGGCGTCATCTGGGGTGGCGAACTCCTCGCGCTCGGACATGACGTCAGCACCTTCACCCGGGTGGCGCACCTGGCCGAGTTCGCCCTCCCCGGCGGCGACAATGCGGTCCGCGACCCCTCACGCATCGCCCTGGACCTGCTGTGGCGCAGCGGAATCACCGACATCGACGATCTCGCACCGGCCCGCGCGCTCGGTGATGCGGCCTGTCGCATCCTCGCGCAGCAACGACGTTCGGGCGTCGGCTGCCCGGTCACGACCAGTCTGGGCCGGCTGTTCGACGCGGTGGCCGCACTCTTGGGGATCTGTATCCATCCCACCTATGAGGGCCAGGCGGCCGTCGAGCTCGAAACCTGCGCGCGTACAGGAACTCCCGACTCGTTCGCCCCCGCCTCGTTCGCCCCCGCCAGGTCGGAGGCGGATGACGTGATCATCGACTACCGGCACCTGATCGCCGGGCTGGTCGACGGCCTGCGCACCGGGCGCCCGACCGCCGATCTCGCGGCGTCGTTCCAGCACTGGGTGATCGACGCGCTCGTCACCCGATGCGTACGGTCGGCGCGCGCACTCGACATCGGGATCGTCGGCCTCAGCGGCGGGGTGTTCGTCAACAACGCTCTACGCCAAGGGGTGTCCGACGGAGTCGAGCAGGCCGGCCTGCGTGCGCTCGCCCATCGCGTGGTCCCCGCGGGCGACGGGGGCCTGGCACTGGGGCAGGCGTGTATCGCGGCGGCGACGCTGCGATCCGGGCCGGCGAACGAACGGCCCGTACAGACCGACATCCCGGGCGTCGTCGGCGCATCCGGCACAGCGACGAAAAGAGCGGAGTAGCCATGTGTTTGGGAATTCCCGGCCGGGTGACCCACATCTGGGAGGAGGCGGGCACCCGCATGTCGACCGTCGACTTCTCCGGGACGAGCAAAACCGTCTGCCTGGCGTATCTGCCCGACATGCAGATCGGCGAATACACGATCGTCCACGCCGGTTTCGCCATCACCCGGCTCGATGAGGAGTCCGCCAACGAGACACTGCGGATGTTCGACGAACTCGGCATCCTCGACGAAGAACTCGGGTCCGAGCCCGTCGACGAAGGGACGAGCGCATGAAGTATCTCGACGAGTTCCGTGATCCGGCGGCCGCGCGCGCCCTGGTCCGCCAGATCCGTGACCGCGCCACCACCCGCTGGACGCTCATGGAAGTGTGTGGCGGACAGACCCATTCGATCATCCGCAACGGCATCGACCAACTACTCGACGACGTCGTCGAGTTCATCCACGGTCCCGGCTGCCCGGTGTGTGTCACCCCGTTGGAGATGATCGACCGCGCTCTGCAGATCGCCGGCCGCGAGGAGGTCATCTTCTGTTCGTTCGGCGATATGCTGCGCGTCCCCGGCAGCCACGAGGACCTGTTCTCGGTGCGGGCTCGCGGAGGAGACGTGCGCGTGGTGTATTCACCGCTCGATGCCGTCCGTATCGCTGCCGACAACCCCGACAAGGAGGTGGTGTTCTTCGGAGTCGGCTTCGAGACGACCGCCCCGGCCAACGCGATGTCGGTGCTGCACGCCCAGCGACTCGGGCTGGTGAATTTCTCGATGCTGGTCTCGCACGTCCTGGTGCCCCCGGCGATGACCGCGATCCTGTCGTCGCCGACCAATCGCGTGCAGGCCTTTCTCGCCGCCGGACACGTCTGCACCGTGATGGGCATGAGCGAGTACGGCCCGCTCGTGGAGCGCTACCGGGTGCCGATCGTCGTCACCGGCTTCGAACCCCTTGATCTCCTCGAAGGTGTGCGGCAGGCCGTCGACCTCCTCGAATCCGGCACGCCCGCGTTGCGCAACGCCTACCCGCGTGCGGTCAGTCCGGCCGGCAACGGTGTGGCCCAAGAGATCCTGGCCGACGTGTTCGAGGTGACCGACCGGCAATGGCGTGGCATCGGGATGATCCCGCAGTCCGGTTGGAAGCTGTCGCGTCGGTACGCACAGTTCGACGCCGAGGTGCGCTTCGGTGTCGGCGAGGTGACGGTCGAGGAGTCGGCGGACTGCCACGCCGGAGAAGTGTTGCAGGGGTTGCTCAAACCGAACGAGTGCCCGGCGTTCGGTACGCTGTGCACACCGCGCACACCGCTGGGGGCGACAATGGTGTCCAGCGAGGGAGCCTGCGCCGCCTACTACCATTTCCGGCGGCTGTCCCTCGACACGACGGGTGCGGCGCATGTCTGAGTCGCCGGCGACCATCGACCCCGAATCCTGGTCGTGCCCACTGCCGTTGCGCGACACCGAGCGGATCGTACTCGGCCACGGTGGCGGCGGCATCCTCTCCGAAGAACTCATCGAGAACCTCTTCGTGCCCGCCTTCGGCGGACGTCACGGTCCCGCCCGCGACTCGGCGGTGCTGCCCGTCGATGGCGGCCGGATCGCCTTCACGACGGATTCCTATGTGGTGCAACCACTGTTCTTTCCCGGTGGCTGCATCGGCGACCTCGCGGTCAACGGCACCGTCAACGACCTCGCCTGCAGTGGAGCCATGCCGCTGGCGCTCAGCGCCGGGTTCATCCTCGAGGAAGGACTCGAACTCTCGGTACTCGGGCCGGTGGTGGAGGCGATGGGCGCCGCCGCACGTCTCGCGGGCGTACGCGTCGAGACCGGCGACACCAAGGTCGTCGGCCGCGGATCGGCCGATCAGCTGTTCGTGAACACCGCGGGTGTCGGGGTTGTCCCCGCCGGCGTCGACGTGTCGCCGGAACGCATCCGGCCCGACGATGTGGTCATCGTGTCGGGGCCGATCGGTGAGCACGGTGTCGCGATCCTCAGCGTTCGGGAAGGCATCGACTTCGGGTCACCCGTCGTATCCGACAGTGCCGCCTTGTGTTATCTCGTCCGTGACGCGCTGGCCGCCGGTGACGTGCACGCGCTGCGCGATCCGACCCGCGGCGGGGTGGTCGCCGCGACCACCGAACTCGCCGCAGCCGCCGGCGTCGGCATCGAACTCGACGAATCCCGGATCCCGGTCCCCGAAGCGGTCGCATCGGCGTGCGGTTTCCTCGGACTCGATCCGCTGCAGATCGCCAACGAGGGCAAGATGATCGCCGTGGTCGCCGCCGACGACGCCGACGCGGTGGTGGCTGCCATGCACGCCCGCCCGGAGGGGCAGGGCGCGACCGTGATCGGCCGGGTGGTCGCCGCGCACACGGAAATGGTCGTGGGCCGCACCGCCTTCGGTACGACGCGGGTCATCGAACGTGACCTCGGCGAACAACTGCCGCGCATCTGCTGATCGGCGGCTGTGTCCCGTCCCGCGGTGCCCGTCCACACCCTGGCGCCGGACATGGGGAAGATGGGGTGGTGGACACCTCACGGATCACGCTGAACTGTTCGATCCTGCTCACCGACCTGCCGCTGCCGCACCGGCCGCAGGCCACGCGCGACGCCGGATTCGACGCCGTCGAGTTCTGGTGGCCGTTCGCCACCGCCGTCCCCGCCGACCGTGACGTCGACGCCTTCGTCACCGCGGTCGAGGACGCCGGAGTGCGCCTCACACACCTGAACTTCGCCGCCGGGGATCTGTCGGCAGGCGAGCGTGGACTGCTGTCGCACCCGGCCACCGGCGCCGAGTTCCGTGACAGCGTCGACGTCGCGATCGGCATCGGAGCTCGACTCGGTGTCGTCGGCTTCAATGCGCTGTACGGCAACCGCATCGACGATCTGGCCATAGAGCTCCAGGACGATCTTGCAGCCGAGAACCTCGCGTTCGCCGCCCACGCGGCCGCGACCATCGGTGCCGGCATCCTCCTCGAACCCCTCAGTGCCATACCCACCTATCCGCTGACGCGGGCCGCGCACGCGATCGACGTCTGCGACAGACTCGCCCGCGACCACGGCGTTGACAACGCGGCACTGCTGGCAGACCTCTACCACCTTGCGGTCAACGGAGAGAACCTCGACGTGGTGATCGACACCGTTGCCGACCGGATCGGCCATGTTCAGATCGCCGACGTCCCGGGCCGCGGTGAACCCGGCACCGGCAGCCTGGACCTGTCCCGACCACTGGCCGCGCTCGCCGCCCGCGGCTATCCGGGATGGATCAGCCTGGAGTACACACCCACCCGTTCCGATACCTTCGACTGGGTGCCGGACTTTCCCGCATTTCGGTAACGCAGAGACGGTCTGGTGAGGGAGGAAACGATGGAGGAAACCGCATGGCGACAATAGGATTCATCGGACTCGGGGTGATGGGCAGCCCGATGGCCATCAACCTGGTCCGTGCCGGTCACACCGTCGTCGGCTACAACCGGACCCCGGCCAAAACCGCCGACCTCATCGCAGCCGGCGGTGACGCCGCCGAGTCGATCGCCGCGGCCGTCACCGGCGCCGAGTTCGTCGCGCTCAACGTCCCGGCGTCTGCCGACGTCGAGGAGGTCCTCACCGGACCCGACGGAGTCCTCGCCCACGCCGCGCCGGGCACCGTGATCGTCGACTTCTCCACCATCGATCCCGCGACCGCGATCCGCATGGCCGAAACAGCGGCAGCACAAGGCTGTTCGTTCCTCGACGCCCCGGTGTCGGGCGGGCAGGAAGGCGCGGCCGCCGGCAGCCTGTCGATCATGGTCGGCGGCAACGACGACGCCTACGAGCGCGCACTGCCGGTCCTCGACGCGGTCGGTGACACCATCGCCCACGTCGGGCCGAGTGGCAGCGGTCAGATCGTGAAGGCGGCCAACCAGCTCATCGTCGCCGCGAACATCCAGGCACTCGCCGAGGCGGTGGTCTTCCTCGAGGCCCACGACGTCGACACCTCCGTCGCCGTCGGCGTTCTCGCCGGCGGCCTGGCCGGCTCCACCGTCCTCGACCACAAGGCGCACCGCATGATCGAGCGCGACTTCGCGCCGGGCGGTCGGATCGAGCTGCACCACAAGGACCTCGGAATCGTCACGTCTGCAGCCCGCGATGCCGGTGTGGTCACCCCGGTCGGGTCACTCGTGGCGACGATGATGGCCTCAGCCCGCGCAAACGGCGACGGAGGCCTGGACCACAGTGCGCTGTTGCGAGGGGTCCTGCGTCTGTCCGGGAAGTTGGACGAGGACGCCGAGTAAGGCGAGGAGCCTCAGGGCCGACGGCCTCAGGCCCGCAACACATCCCGCGTGACCTGCATCTGACCGAGATGCTGGGCGAGTTCGTGCACCACGTGCATGATCACCCACTGCGGTGAGACGGTCGCGAGGTCGACGTCGGCTGTCGTGCCTGTCGCATCCCGAGCGGCGATGCCGTCGCGAAGGATCTGCTCGGTCCACGTGATCATGTCGGTGCGCGTGCTTCGGATACGTGCGAGGAGGTCGGGGAGTGAACCGGTCGCGTCGAACTCCGCGGCCCGTTCTCGCGGCAGGGCGAGGCCGCATCCGAAGGTTCCGAGCCACCATCGCGTCATCTCCACGCAGTGGTGGGCCACCGCATACGGCGAGTTCGACCCGTCGACGGGGAGCCGTCGGTGGACCTCGGAGTCGGTGAGTTCCTCGAGCACACCGACCATGCCGGTCCAGCACGTGTCGGCGGTGTCCAGGGCGGCAGCGGTCCACGAATCCATATCGAGGACTGTCGCACATGGCGTCACTTCGGCTGCAACGGACGCCGCCGCACCCCTCGGTCGTTCTCGCCTGTTTTCAGTCATTCTCGAAGTAGAGATTCGGCATAACCCCAGGTCGCGGTCGCTCGCTACCCACGCCAATGACTGAAAACAGGCGAGGAGAGTCGCCGGCCGTGTCACGATCCCTCTCGTGCGCATCGGAATGACGCTGCCCGTGATGGAGCCCGACCTGGACGCCGACGTCTTGCGGTCATGGGCCACGGCCATCGACGACGGACCGTTCTCGTCACTGTGTTGGGGTGAACGAATCGCCTTCGACAACCCGACACCCTGACGCTGCTCGGCGCACTCGCCGCCTGGACGAGCCGCGTACGGCTGGTGACCACGGTCGTCGTCCCGCAACTGCACGACCCGGTCATGCTGGCCAAGGCACTGGCCACCGGCGACATGCTCAGCGGCGGCCGGCTCACCGTGGGCCTGGGTATCGGCGGCCGCCACGAGGACTATCGCGCCGTGGGCGCCGACCTCGCCACCCAACGTATGCGCGTCCTCGGTGAACGTGCCCAGATAATGCGCTTGGTGTGGGCGGGGGAGAACCTCACCGGCGCCACCCGACCGGTCGGGCCGTCGCCCGTCCAGGCCGGCGGTCCCGAATTACATGTCGGGACAACGGGTCCGGCCACCATCCGCAGCGCCGCCGCCTGGGCGTCCGGTGTCGCCGGGGTGACCCTCGACCTCGATCTCACGCGGCAACGCGAACTCTTCGACATCGCACGTACCGCGTGGGCCGACGCGGGGAGGCCGCCGCCGCACCTGGCCACCTCGTTCTGGTTCGCCTTCGGCGACGGCGACGCGCCGCGCGCACAGATCCACCGACACCTGCGTCGCTACATGAACTGGATACCGGCGGAGTTCGTCGACGCGATGGCCCCGACCACCGGCTGGGCCGGGACCGAGGACGAATTGCGGGCGGTGCTGACGGCGTTCGCCGACATCGGAACCGACGAGGTCCAGCTGATTCCCACCAGCGCCGACCCCGACCAACTGCACCGAGCCGCCGAGGTGGCCGAGGACTTCCGCCTGACGTGACCGGCGCGTGACCACATGCTCGCCGGGGTGTCGACTGCGCATCAACCTCAGCCTCTCCGGTGACGGCGCCCGATGAGCGGACCATCCTCGGCTCATGTCCATCACCACCAACGACATCGTCGAATGGAACACCTCGCAGGGCACCACACATGGCACGGCTCGCGAGAAACGCACCTCCCCGTTCACGTTCGAGGGCCAGAAGTTCAACGCGTCCGATGACGAGCCCTACTGGATCGTCGAATCCGACAAGACCGGAGCGAAAGCCGCACACAAGGAGTCGTCGCTGACGAAGAAGAAGTAGCGATCGCCACGACGTACTCGCAGCATTACTGCAGGCGCCGCATCGCCCGCGCCGCGAAGTCATCGAGTGCTGCTGTCACCTCGATGGCTTGCCACATCCGGTTACGCCGGAAGCCGGTGAATTCCACCAGTACACCGGCCTCCACGAGCGGGGCGATGGCCCGGCCGGCATTTGTCGGCGAGATGCCGAGCTCGCCGGCCACCGTCTTGGTGTCCACGACCGGTTGGCGCAGAACAACATCGAGAAGCCGTTGAGCCGATGACCCACCACGAACCCGGACGATATCGCTCCAGTGACTGCGGATTCGCCGAAGCTCCGACACCAGGTCGGTTGCTTGCGCGATCGCAGACATCGCTGCGTTGGCCATCGTCTCGATGATGGGGACGACATCGCCTTCGCGATACGCATCGAGGGTGGCGAAATAGTGTCCGGTGTCGGCGAGTAGTCCTGTCGAGACCGGAATCGTGACGGTGTGGGTCATTCCGTGGTGGCGAAACATGGACTGCACCAGCGCCCGACCGGTGCGTCCGTTCCCGTCCGGAAAGGGGTGGATCGTCTCGAACTGGGCATGTGCGATTGCGGTGGCGAGCAGTGGCGGCAGATCTGTGCGGCGCGCGAAAATCAGCAGATCATCGATGAGTTGGGGCACGTATCGCGCGGCGGGTGCTACGAAGTCGGCGCCGTGTGGACCCACTCCCGAGCCACCGATCCATACCTGATCGGTGCGCCAGGCGCCGGCGATCGCCGGATCGTGGTTCTCGAGCAGTGCGCGATGCATGGCAAGAATGGTGTCGGCGTCCAATCGGTCGGCCAGCGCTATCGCCGCGCTCATCGCAGCGACGTTGCCGACGATGGCGGTCGCGTTGCGCTTCTCGGTGCTCCCGAGCTGTGCGAGGGCTATCTGTTTTGCGCCGGACGAGAGGTTTTCGATCTGGGATGACGAGGCAGACTCGGAGCGGAGCAGGATGGTGGCGAACGACGCTATCTCGCTGCCGAACTCGGCGTCGAAACGGGCGATCATCGCACTTGCCTCGGATACCAGTGTCGCCAGCGGCGCCGGGACAGCCGGAGTCTTGTCGGCGATGAGCGGCACGACGGCGGCGCGGTAGGGTCCGCGATGACGGTCCCGCTGCGCACGCGTGAGCAACTCGGCCGGAATTGTCGGTGTCCAGTCGAGGTACTCATAGTCGATGGCCGGCCACATTCGCGACGTTCACCTATCTGAACGAAATAGCTGAGAACATGCGCCCACCATACTCTCGCTTATCTGCTAAGTGAGAATAAGGAGAGACCTACCCTCACCCAGCCGGACGCATCCGGGGCCGCGGCTCGTCGTCGGGCAGGACCACCACCCGCAGGGCGGCACGGAACTTGTCGGTGGTCACCCGCCAGCCCTGCTCCTCGTGGCGGCACGCCTGCGCCTCCTCCGGATCGTCGGCCTCCTCGGCGGACTGCGCCCACGACAGATACTGCTCCTCACACGTGCGGATCAACTGCAGCATCTCCGAGCGGTCGTACCCGCAGATCTGGGCGATCTCGCGGGGACTGAGCACCGCGTTGTCGGTGTCGAGTTGCAGCACCGCCAGCAGGGTGTCCGGCAACGGATCCGAATCCTCGGCTTCGGCCGGCGAATTCGCTTCCACACCAAAGGTATCGGCGCCTGAACGCACGCGTGCGACGATGCGCGGCACGTCGTCGTCGATGAAGCCGAACCAGTCGGCCAGGCCGGCCCGCAGGTTGTCGCCGGAGAACACGGTGACGTCGATGACGCGGTGCGCGAACACCTGCCGTTGACGCAGCATCACCCGGATACCGTCGCGCGAGGTCGGTTGCGCTGCGATGTAGGGTGCCGCGACGAGGGGATCGGAGACGGAATCGGTGAGCATCGCGAACGCCACCAACCGCGGCAGATCCTCGTACACCCGCAACCACGACGGCGGCTCGGTCGGCAACACGACGTCTCCGTCGTCGTCGACCTCGATGCGTTGGCCGGTGACCTCCTCGAGCATCGAGACGACGAGAGTCCGCAGATGTTCCGGACCGTGCGGGACGACCCCGGCGCGCAGCGTGGGCTCGACGCGGGGCGGCTCGTCGGCGAGAAACGGCGCGCGCAGGAATGTCGGATGCACCGTCTCCCACACCTGACGGAAGGTGTCGGCGATGGCAGCGGCCATCTCGTCGGCGCGGGCATGTCCACCCTCGAGAATGTAGGAACCGTCGGCCAGCCGGCGCCAACCGAGTGCGCGCAGTTGCCCGACCTGGACCCGGTAGCAGTCGACGGAGGTGTGCAAGGTGAACGGGTCTAGGGTCAACCGCACCCGATGCGCCCGCGTGTACCGGATGTCGATCCGCCCGTGCGGGCCCTCCGGGATGCTGGGGTCCTGTTCGATCCAGGTGAGATCGGCGGCGGTCAGCTCACGGAGGAATGCGGCGAGTTCGGTGCGGAACTCCTGCCAGGCGTCGTCGATGGATGCATCGAAATCATTGGTGCGCATCGTTTCTCCCTCCGGTCGCGAAGGGGACGTTCCCTTCACCGATGACGATAGGGCAGGGGTACGACACTTTCGGAACGGCCGGCGTCAGCTCACCTCGGACGACACGCCCCACCTGCTCGCTAGCTCGGCGACGGGCGCTGACCACTCGCGATCGCCGTCGCCCCAGGCCACCTGGGTGACACCGGTCGCGAGATCGATGTCGGCGCGCGCCCATGCCCCCGCCACCGCACGTCCGCGCCGCAGCAACCGCAGATGCCCGTCGGCGAATGTGGTCTCACACGGCCCGTCGAACGCCGGATGGGTGTTGCGGAACCGGCACAACGCCAGCAGCGCCCCGACCACCGGGCGGCGGAGGTCCTCGGCGATCTCGGCATGTGTGTAGTGGTGACGATTGATGTCGCGGCCGACGCCGGTCCGATCGAGCAACTCCATGTCGTTGCCGCCGGCCAGCAGCCCGACGTAGTAGACCTGCGGGATGCCCGGCACGAACAACTGCAGCGCGCGGGCGCTCAGATAGCGCTCGTCGTCACGGCCGAGAGCATCGTAGAACGTCGAATTCGCCTGATAGATATCGACATTCGCAGCCGATGTGCCCGTCGCAAGGCGGCTCGTACCGCCGGTGCGACGGTGGATCTCCTCGACGAGCTCGTGGACCTGCACGGGGGTGAGCAGCCCAGGCCCCTCGACCGGGTCGGGCCCGACGTCGACGACCCCGATGCCGTCATGGGTGTCGAGCACGGTGACGGCGTTGTCGGGACGGATCTGCAGCCACCGCACCAGCGCCTGCGCATCGGCGGTGTAGAGGGTATACAACACCAATGCGGGCAGAGCGAAGTCGTAGACGCGGTCGACCGAGCGCGCGATGGCGATCTGCCGCGCGAAATGCGAGTGCACCTCGACGAGGACCTCGACACCCCGCGTGTGCGCCTTCGCCGCGAACTCGTCGATGAAGGCGATGGTCTCGGGTGTCATGAAACACGAGGTTCCCGGTGTCTTGATCGCATATCCGACGGCGTCGAGACGTAGCGCGCTCACCCCGGCATCGGTGGCCGCGTCGAGGATCGAGTCGAGGTAAGCCCGGCCCGGCGCCGACCGCACGTCGATGTCGATCTGGGCGGCGGTGAAGGTGGTCCACACGTACCGCACGCGCCCGCCGAGCGCGATGGCCGTGAACGGCAACCCGGGCCGCGGCCGGTAGATGGCCGTCAGCTGGTCCTCGGTGGCACCGTTCGGGAACACCGACGACAGGGTGAGAAACATTGGCGCATAGTCCGACTCGTTGCCGTGGGCGACGACGTCACGAAACTGTGCCGAGTCCGCCGACACGTGGTTGATGATCTGATCGGCCATCACCTCGTGCGTGGTCGCGAGGTCGGTGATGTCGGCCCAGCTCCCCAGCCGGGGGCCGACGCGGGTGTGGTCGACGGGGTCGAATCCGGCGTCGGCACCGTCGAACGGGGTGAAGAACGGCAGCACATGCACCCCGCCGAACACACCGTCGAAGGGGCCTCGCAGGAGTGCGGTGAGCCCGGCGAGGCTGCCACCGAACCGATCCGCGTACGCAATCAGATGCACCGTGTTCTGCACGACGCCAACGCTACTGGGTGACGTGCATTTGCGGCGGGAACCGGGCTCAGGCGAGGGTGGTACTCCTCACGCCTGCGTCATCGGGGTCACCACCGTCGAGGTGGCGGCAAGCAGCGCTGCGCCTCGCGCACAGACGAACTCGGCGTCGGCGGGGATGACGACGGGACAGTCGAACCGGGCGGCCACGCTGTCGGCGAGCAGCGGGAACGTCGGGGCGGTGCCGATGAGCACGACGTGGTCGGGACCGGGATCGGTGTCGCCGCAGCGCTGCAGGGCGCGCACGATCTCCGCCGCCTGCGGGCGGGCGAGGCCGTAGAGGTCGTCGAGGGTGAGCGTCACACCGTGCTGCTCGAGTCCGCGGACACCTGGTGTGACGACCTCCATGCGGGTCGACATGGTGCGCAACGTGGTTCGGACTTCCGCGCAGTGCGCTCGCACCTGGGCGAGTAGCGCCGGATGCGGCGGCACCGGGTGCCCGGCCTGCGCCGCCTTCGCCAGGACCCGATGCTCGAGACGGTCGTCGAGGTGGCACACGCCCAACCCGGGAAAGCGGTGCGCGGTGATGGTCGTTAGATGTCCCGAGCGTGGCCGACGCGCATGGGCGACCACGGCGCTGTCGTCGCGCAGGTCGCAGACGGTCACGCTATGCGCCCGGTCGAGACCGTCGCAGTGGTCCACCCATTCGAGCGCGGCGTCGGTGTCGGGAACGAGCAGCAGCGCCCGATGGTCGGCGAGTCCGGCGTCAACGAGACTGCGGTGGAACAGCGATACCTGCGGGACGGTCCAATAGGTCGGGTGCGCGATGAGCAGCCGTGCGACATGTTCGCCGACGGTGGCCTCGAGGTGCGCGACCAGGACGACGAGCAGCCGGGCGGCGAGGTCGTCGGCGAGACGGTCCGGACCGCCGGGTGCGCTCAGCGGACGTGGATCACCCAGATGGTCGACGAAGTGGCGGTAGGTGGCATCGGCGTGACGCCGATCGGGCAGGGCTGCGGCGGTGTGCGCGGGCCAGCGCAGCGCGGCCGGGAAGGTGTACTGCGAGTCGATCCGGACGGAACCGACAGATCGGTCGGCGGTGGCCGTTCGGCCGCCGGAAGACGTGTCGCGAATGACCGCAACGCGCACGTGGTCGGATTGGAGATGAAGCCCGACAACCACACTCATGATCAACCTCCGCAGACGCCGGTGGAACGTCGGTGGGCACGGAAGTGGCTCACCAGAATCCACGATGCGCTTGTGGCCTGGTGAGCCGCTGACGACATCGTGAGGATTGCCTGGCAGACAGGTTGCGGATTGGGCACGAGCGCGCCCCCAACCATCGGCCGGGGGCGCGCTCGTCGATCGGTCAGTGTGCTCAGCCGAGCTGGGCGGCCACGATCTGGCTCTCGAATTGCGGATGCGTGGACAACCATTCGGTCACCGCGCCGTCGGGATTGTTGCCGCCGTACTTCTGGGTCATCAGATTTTCCAGCTCCGACAGGTCGGCGTCGGGGACGACGAGATTCTTGAACAGCTGCGCGGCCTTGGGTGCCTTCTCACCGAAGCCCTTGGTGGCGAAGTTCCACAGGCCTTCCTTGCCGCCGAGCGCGCCCTTCGGGTCCTGCAGGTCACGGATCTTGAACGCGGAGTAAGCCCAATGGGGCTTCCACAGGGTGACCGCGACGTTGGTGTTGTCGGCTTCGGCCTTGCGGATCGAGGCGAGCATCGCCGCGGTGGACGAGGTGGTGAAGGTGAGATCCTGCAGACCGTACGCCGGGATCACCTTGTCCTTGACGATCGCGGTCTCACCGGCGCCGGGCTCGATGCCGACGAGGGTGTTGTTGTACTGCGACGCCATCGATTTCAGGTCGCCGATCGACTGCGCGGGCGACGAATCGTTGACGGCGATGGTCAGTTTCGCGTTGTCGTACCAGCAGCCGAGCGGTTCGAGCTGGTCGCCGTAGCGGTCGATGTAGGTTTTGTGCGTGCTCGGCAACCACACATCGGTGAGCACGTCGACGTCACCCTTGGACGCCGCGGTGAAAGCGGCTGCCGCGTCGAGGGTTTTGACGTCGGCGGTGTAGCCGTTGCGTTGCAGGATGTTCTTCATCAGGTAGGCGGTGGCCGTCGACTCGTCCCATCCGCTGAACGCACCGATGGTGACGTTGGTGTCGTTGCCGGCGCCGAGGCTGCCCGCGGGTGCCTTGCCCTGCGTCAGCGAGCAATTCGCGTACTTCGACGCGAGATCGTTGGTGGCGCTGGTGGTGCCGCCGGAGCCGCTGTCGGAGTTCGAGTTCGACGCACCACAGCCGCTCAGCGCCAGCGCGCCGACCGTCACCACGGCGGCGAGCACCCCGAGCTTTCTCGTCATCTTTCTCATCTCTACCTACCCTCTTTCCCTACTTCACTTCACTACTTCACGGTCTCGGGTGTTCAGAGTTGTGCGACGCGGCCGCGGTTACCGATCGCCGAACTCAGCCGGTCGAGGTAGACGGCGATGATCACCACGGCCAGACCGGCTTCGGAACCGAGTGAGAGGTTGAGCGTCTGCAACGCCTCGTTGACCTGGCCGCCGAGCCCGCCGGCACCGGCGAACCCGGCGATGACGACCATCGACAGTGCCAGCATGATGACCTGATTGATACCTGCCATGATCGTGGGCATGGCCAATGGGATCTGGATCTGGCCGAGGATGCGGGCCGGGCTGGAGCCGAAAGCCTGTCCGGCCTCGACCACTTCGGGATCGACCTGACGGATCGCCAACTCGGTCAAGCGGATACCCGGGGGCATGGCGAAGATCAGTGTCGACACCACACCCGGAGTGGGGCCGATGCCGAACACGATGATCACCGGGACCAGATAGACCAGCCCGGGCAGCGTCTGCATCAGGTCGAGAACGGGGCGCACGATCGACGAGACCACCCGGCTGCGGGCGGCGAGGATACCGATAGGCAACGCGATGATCAGCGCGATGATCACCGAGACCAGCACCAGTGCAATGGTGTTCATCGCGTTGACCCACTGGTCGAAGGCGCGGATGAAGTAGAAGCCGATCACCGCGAAGATCGCGAGCTTCCACCCCTGCCGCCACCCGGCGGCCAGCAACGCCAGCGCCGCGAAGATCACGATCATCACGTAGTACGGCGGACTCGACAACACTGTGTTGAACGCATCGTAGAGACCGGTGATCACCGTCTTGATGGCGTCGAACAGCCAACCGGCATGGTCGGTCAGCCAATTGAAGGCGGACTCGATGGCGTCGCCGACGTGGATGCGCGGGTTGACGAAGCTCATGCGTTGTCCTCCTCACGCGGGGCGAGCGCAGCCAGCAGGCTGGTCCGCGGGATCACCCCGCGCAACCGGCCGTCGTCGTCGGTCACCACCAGCGGGACCACGGATTGTGCTGACGGAGCGAACAATTCCGCGATCGGGGTCGAAGCGTTGACCCGGACCAGCGAGTCGGTGCGCACGAGTGGCCGCAGATCCGGCGGGTCGTCGGGCATGGTGGCGATGTCGTCGTCGGTGAGATAGCCCAACAGTCGGCCGTCGTCGGTGACCAGGGCGCGATCGGTCTGGTGGTGACGCATCGCGATGATCGCCTCCTGCGGTTCGGCGGTGACGGGCAGTGTCACCTGCGCGGGTTGCAGCACCGACGCGGCGGTGAGCACGCGGGTGCGGTCGACCTCGGCGGTGAACTTGGCGACGTAGTCGTTGGCGGGCTCGGTGAGAATCTGTTCGGCCGAACCGATCTGGACGATCCGACCGGATCGCATGACGGCGATCCGGTCGCCGACGTACATCGCCTCGTTGAGATCATGGGTGATGAACACGATCGTCTTGCCCAGGCACGCCTGCAATTCGACGAGTTGATCCTGCATCTCCCGGCGGATCAGCGGGTCGAGTGCTGAAAAGGCCTCGTCCATCAACAGAATCGGGGTCTCGGCGGCCAGCGCACGCGCCAATCCGACGCGCTGTTGCATACCGCCGGACAACTGGCGGGGATAACGGTCGCCCCACCCGTGCAGACCGACCGTCTCGAGCCAGTGGTCGGCGCGCTCGAGCCGCTCGGCCTTGGCAATTCCCTTTTCCCGCAATGCATAGGCGGCGTTATCGCGGACGCTGCGGTGCGGCAGGAGCGCAAAGTGCTGGAACACCATGGAAATCGAGTCGCGGCGGATCTGCCGCAGGTGCTTGTCGTTCACCGCGGCGAGATCGATATCGCCGACGAACACCGAACCGGCCGACGGCTTCCACAGTCCGTTGAGGGTGCGGATCAACGTCGACTTGCCCGATCCGGACAACCCCATCACGACGAAGATCTCGCCGGGCGCGACATCGAAGGTGGCGTCGATGACCGCGGCGGTACCGAGGTCCTTCACGTCGTCGGCGTCGGCGCCCTCGCGGAGGCGCTTGACGGCCTCGTCGGGTCGGCGTCCGAACACCTTGTAGACATGTTCGGCGCGTAGCGCGGGCCCGGCTGCGGACGCGGTGGTCGCGCTGTCGGTCTCGGGCGAGATGGTCACCTCTCCTCCTTCCAGCAGGCACCCAGGCGTTGCGCATCACGCAACAATCTGTGCTCGTGGCAATTGCGGCACCCTTTTGGTCACCCTAAACAGAAGCTGTGTGGCGCATGGGCGGTACTCGGAAATGAACGGCCGGCGACTGCACTGTCGGTTTTGTCGGACATCGGGGAATGCGGCGCCGCGCGCTGTCGTCCGAACATACGAACGCGGCCACGCCCCCGGGATGATCGGCCGGCCGCAGAGGCGGCGCACTGTTGGGCTCCGAGCCTGCGCCGCAGGATCTTTCAAGGAGACATGATGCGACTTGCCCGGGTGATGCTCACTCTTGGTTGTGCGGCACTGCTCACCGCGACGGCGGCGTGCTCGTCGGTGAATGGTTCGGCCTCCGGGGAGCATGGTTCTGGCGCTGACTCGACTGCGTCGTCGAGTGCGGCGCCACTGGTGGTCAACGCGACGCTCGGCAAGGTGTGGAGCCCCTATCAAAAGGGATACGGCGAGGTCCGACCGTCGGAGATCTTCAACGGCGGCGATCCCACGGGCCTGGTGAGCAACGTGGTGTGGTCGTCGTGGGGCGGCCCGCAGGCCACCGGAACCGGCTCGGCCCTGTACGGAGGCTCCGGTGAGATCGTTGCCGAACAACATGCCGAACAAGCCACCGTCGTCGCCTTCAATCTCGGTACCTGCGACGGAGCACAGCGGTATCAGGCCATCGAATGGTTCTTCCCACAGCACGGCGAACACTTCGACCCGAGCCGCTACATCAACATCTGCTCAGGCGACTACGTCGACCCGGGTTCGCCCGACACCGGCTCATCGACAGCCGCCACCAGCACTGCCGCATCGGGTTCCGGTGCCTGGTCCGGGGATCAGCTGACGATCACGCCCACGTCACTGGGGGTGGTCAAGGTTGGCATGTCGGTGCAAGCAGCCGCTGCAGCAACGGGATTGACGTTCCAGGTCAAGGGCGACGGAGCGCGCGGTCCCGCCATGAACAGGCAGAACGAACTCTACGTCGACGGCGATCCCGTCCGGTGCGTGGTGGCCTCCGGTACCAGCGCCACCGGTCCTGCGGTCACCACCGAGAAGGGTGTCGGACTCGGCGACCCGCAAAGCGCTGTGACCGCCGCATACCCTGACGCCCAACCGATTCCGCAGAACGGTCCCTTCGCCCGGCCCGGATACTTCGCCACAGTCCCCGGTGGACAACTCTCGTTCACCATCAGCAACGGCGTCGTCAGCCGGATCGCCGGCGGAGCGGACGTCACCTCGCCGAACTGCTCGGTCTGAGAGCAGCGCCCGGATCAGGCGCTCAGCGCCGCCGCAGATTCGCGGGCCACGGCATAGGTGCGCTCGGCCTCGGCCGGTGTATCCACCTGTGGTGGTGAGCCGTTCAGCGGCTGCCGGGCTGATTCGCGGAGGAACAGGACGGCAACCAGGCCGACGATCCCGCTGCCGATCAGATAGAAGCCGGGCATCAGGTGATTGCCGGTGGCGCTCACCAGCGCCGAGGTGACCAGAGGGGTGGTGCCGCCGAACGCCGAGACCGCGATGTTGAAACCGATCGACAGCGCTCCGTAGCGTACCGAGGTCGGGAACAGGGCGGGCAGTGTCGAGGCCGTCGGTGCGGCGAAGCATGCCAGGATGACGCCGAATACCACGCACGCGACGATCGGCGCCCAGATTGTGTCCATCCCGAACAGGATGAAACACGGTACGGCGACCACGATTTGCAAGACTGCGCCGATCGCGAAGATGGGTCGGCGGCCGATGTGGTCGCTGAGCCGACCGAGGAAGACGATCAGGGCGACCACCACCAGCATCGACAGCAACACCAGGAGGTCGGAGCTGAGCTGGCCGCGACCGATGACGTCGGTGAAATAGGTTGGTAGATAAGCGGTGATCATGTAGTTGGTGACGTTGTAGAGAATGACCAGGCCGATACACACCAGCAGCGGTCGCCAGAAGCGAACGAAGATGGTGCCGATCTCGCGGCCGGCGCTCTCGGTCTGTTTGACCTTGGCGTCGTGTTCGTCGAGCTGCTTCTGGAATGCCGGCGTATCTTCCAACCGCATCCGCAGGTAGAGGCCGATCAGTCCCATCGGACCCGCGATGAAGAACGGAATGCGCCACCCCCACGACGTCATCGTGTCGTCGCCGAGCGCGGCATTGAGTACGGTCACCATCAGGGAGCCGAGCGAGTAGCCGATGAATGTGCCGAAATCGAGCCAGCTGCCCAGGAATCCGCGTCGGCGATCGGGGGAGTACTCCGCGATGAAGGTGGTGGCCCCACCGTATTCACCGCCGGTGGAGAACCCCTGGATCATGCGCGCCACAAGCAAAAGGATCGGCGCCCAGATCCCGATGACGCCGTAGGACGGGATGCAGCCGACCGCGAAGGTGCCGGCGGCCATCATGATCATCGTGACGGCGAGCACCTTCTGCCTGCCGATCCGATCACCGAGCGGGCCGAAGAAGAACCCGCCGAGCGGACGCACGAGGAACGCCGCGGCGAAGGTCGCAAAGGTGGCCAACAGCTGCGCGCTCGACGACGCATCCGGATAGAAGACCTTGCCCAGCGTGGCGGCGAGGTAGCCGTACACACCGAAGTCGAACCACTCCATCATGTTTCCCAGCGCCGCCGCCCCGATCGCTCGCTTGAGCATCGGCTGGTCGACAACAGTGATCGACTCCTGTGTCAGCGGAGGCTTGCGGCGGATGAGCGCGGCCAATGAATGCAGGTGGCGCTCGACGACGTGGGCGTGTGCCCAGTGCAGAGGCGACGGCCTGTGGCCGGCAGGTGCAGGATCAGGCATTTTCTTAGCGTAGGTAATCGTCCCCACTTTCCGCGAATCCGCAAGCGTTATGGGCGAATTGATCGATATGTCCGGCTGCGCTCCGCCGCTGTGGGGATCGATGGCTACAACCCACTCGCCGTCCTCCCCGCCGGTGGTCCCGAGTCGCCTGCTCGTTCTTATGATGGTCCCGACTCGCCTGCTGTCTCCTCATGATGGTCGAGGTGCCGAGGAGCGCAAGCGACGAGCCTCGAGACCCTTTGTGCCGAAGCTGGTTTCGTACCTCGTACATCCCGCCGGCGAGCCTGATTCGGCCAGCCTGTCGTCAAGCGGTGACTTCCTCGTCGGGGAGGGTGTTGCTCGATTGTCGTTGTCCACGCAGCACCGTCGGTGCGTGCTGGTGGATCGTAGGCGGGAACCCCGCCGTAGGTGTAGCCCAGTACGGCACTGTTGTAACCCCCGAGGCCGCGCTGCCGTTGTCGGCGCCGAAGATGTCTGGCAAACAGCGCGAGCAGGGCGGCGGGTAGCGCGAGCGATCCGGCCCCGATGAGTATCCCCAGCCACATCGATTCAGCATAAAGAATCTCTGGTGCGTTATCGATACTTCATGTCCAGTTCAGAGGCGCAGCCACGACCACTCGCCTGTTTTCAGTCATTCGCAAAGTAGCCCAGCCCTCGCGACCTGGGCTTTTGCCGCGGAGCTACTCGCAGAATGACTGAAAACAGGCGAGGCCGGGCTCGGCTGCAGCCGAACTCCCTGCTAACGCACGTCTGCAGGCTCCGGATCGTCGACCAGCCGGCGCAACCCCATCGACTGGAATGCGACGACGTAGATCAGTGTCCACAGCACCAGCCAATCGACGAATCCCAATGCGTTACCGGCCAACCCGGAGGCGACGGCGGGTTCGTGGAGGACGTGACCGGCGGCAAACCGGTAGTAGAGCAGGAAGGTTCCGACGGCCAGGACAAAGGTCAGCACCGCGCGGACCGCGGGTGCGAATCGGTTGCCGAAGCCGTTCGCCCAGAAGATCATCCAGAATGCCCAACACACGCCGATCTGTGCGGGGAACTGATGGATGGTGTTGCCCAACTCGGCCGAGGCCTTGGAACCGACGAGCAGCTTTGCCAGCGGGAGCATCACGAAGTAGATCGCCGTGCCCAGCAGGGCGTTGCCGATCGTCGCGGCAAGCGCCGTCTTTCCGCCGCCGCCGAACAGCTTCCACGGCCAGTTGTCGAGTGTCTGCCCGGTCAGGATCACCGACACCACAATCGAATAGAACCATCCGAGCACGGTGTCGAGCGACATCATCGGATTGGTCACCGACGACGACACCGCGGGCAGTCCGATGACGATGTAGAGCGCCAGCGTGGGGATGGCCACGAATGCGATCTCGCACAGTCCGATCAACGGTTGCTTCATCCCCAGCGCGGTCCATGGCCAGTGCTGCCAGTTGAGCACCACCATCACCCACGTCCCGAACCCGAACAGCACGAACAGGGCGCCCGAGAAGTAGCCCATGCCGCCGGCGCGGGAACCGGCGAAGTCGGGGAACAGCGCACCCAGGCCGCTACCGAGCAGCCAGGTCACGGCGACGGCGAAGACCGCCGTCGAGACCAGGACGGCGATGCCGCGCAGGGGCTGGCCGAGCCGGTCGAATCCCACGAACTCGGAGTTGAAGCCGATGAACACGATGAACAGAATCGCCCAGAACAGTGCGGCGTTGAACGGCAATGGATAGAAGTGCCACGGGCTCGACGTCGGATCGGCCAGCAGATACCAGCTGAGCACCGAGACCACGACGACGACAACGAGGTTCGACACCCCGAGCAGCAGCCATCGTCGGGAGCCGGGCGGTGGCGCCGGATTCTGCTGGTCGGCGGGCGGTTCGACACCGGTGGTCATCGTCATGGCACTGCGCTCCTCGAGGTCTGCGTTGGGCAGTCCGCAACACTATGAGCTGCATCACAAGGTGGTGACAGGGTTGCGGAGCGTTGCACGACCTCCAGATGCGGGCAACCCCCTGCAACGCTTGCCTCGACGCGTAAGCCGACGACAGCGCCACGACAGCCACCTGCGCCACCCTGTCGGTATGACAATGCTGACCGCGATCGCCGACGACGGACACCTCCTGTCCGCGCACGTCCACGGAGTCGGTCCCACGATCCTCGTTGTACCGCCCGGCGGTGGCGACGCGAACTCGTGGAGCACCGTTGCCGAGCACCTCGCCGACGCGCATCGAGTGGTGGTCATGAACCGGCGGATCTACGAGCCAGACGCAGTGATCACGCTGCCGCACACCATGAGCCGAGAGGTGAGCGACATCGCGGCGGTCACGCGGGCCAGTGGTGCACCGGTCGTCGGGGTCGGGCACTCGTCGGGGGCGACGGCATTGCTGTGTGCGGCCGGTGAGTACCCGAACCTGTTCTCCGAGTTGGTGCTCTACGAGCCGCCGGTCCCCACCACGAGTCTGATCGGTGGCGTCGCGAAAGGTGCTGCGCGGGCCGCCTTTGATGCCGGTGACGCCGTGGCGGCGATGCGGATCCATCTGCGCGACATCGTCGGCATGCCCGACCATTTGGTGACGCATCTATTGGGCAACCCCACCACGGCCGAGTACATGACACGCCACGCAGCCGGGCAACTCGCCGACACCGAGGCCATCGACGGCCTCGGCGTCGGCGTCGACCGCTATCGCACGGTCACGCTGCCGGTGACCTTCATCGAGGGCGAGGACAGCCCACGACACCTGCACCGACGACTGGCAGAACTCGGCGATGTGCTACCCGATGTCGTTGCACACCAAATACTCTCGGGACAGGGACATGCTGCGAATGTGACGGGACCGGCGTACCTGGCCGAGGTCGTTACGGCGAGTCTGCACTGACCCGGCCGCCGCGCAGCAGGGGGAGCAGAGCCGCCGACGCCACAAGGGCCGACGCGCCGCAGATCACCAGGAACCGCCAGTCGCCCAGCCATGCGCCCATCAGCGGCGACGCCGCACGGGCCAACGCCATCGGCACGGTGATGGCGGCCAGCACACTGGCGAAGTGGGCGACACCGAAGTTGTCGGCGATGATCGACGGCCGCGCGATCACCCCGACGCCCTGCCCGATGCCGACGGCGGAGACACACAGCAGGGTCACCGGAACCGAGAGACCGGCCAGCGGCAGCAGCATCAAACCCAGGCCCTGGATCGCGAACGCCCCACACGCCACCGGTGTCAGCGCGACGCCGCGCAGCACGGTGACCAACGCCAGTCGCGACAGGATCTGCATCGCACCGATGGACACCGGTATCGAGGTGGCGATCCACATCGAGTGCCCCACCGACAGCAGATAGGAGATCACCAGCAACAGGAACGCGGCCACCGATCCGGCCTGCCCGACGAAGGCGATCAACAACAACCAGAACCGGCGCTGCCGAAACGCTGCACCGACGGGCACCCCCGTTCGGCGCTGTACCCGACTCCGGTGCCGTTCTCGCGACGGGATCACCATCAGATGACCTGGGACCGCGGTCACCAACAAGATCGCACTGAGTACCAGAAGTGTGGTCCGCCAGCCCCATTCGGTATTCATCCACCCGAGCGCCGGATAGACGAGGTAGGTCGACAGTCCGGCGATCATCGTCACCGCCAGGATCGTCCGGTCCCGGTGAGGCGCGTCGGTGGCCACCACGATCACCGCGAACGCCGCCTCGTACGTCGACATCGCGATCGCCAGGCCGACGAAGACGAACGCCGCATACAGCACGGCCAGCGACGTTGCCTGCGACCACATCACCGCGGCACCCACACCGATCAGCGAGCCCGCGGTCATCATCATCCGACCGCCGTGACGATCCATGAGGCGACCGATCGGAAACGCCGCCAACGCACCCATCAACGTGGAGATCGTCGACGCCCCGGCCACCGCGGTGCGGGACACACCGAGATCGTCGGCCATGTTGTCGATGATGACGGGCAGGATCTGGATCAGCACCACATAGGCCACCGTGTTCGACACGGCGAACACGGCGATCAGCAGGCGGCGGTCGAGGGTGGCGGCAGGCGATTCGGCGCTGGGGCAGACGGCTTCTGCCGTCATCCTCTCAGCAGCGGCAGGAGTTGGCTGCCCTGTCGTTCGATCTCGCGCAGATACGGGGTGTCCGACAGCACGAAGTGGGTGATGCCGAGATCCTGGTACTTGCGCAGCGACTTGGCCACGTCCTCGGCCGAGCCCACCAGCCACGTGGTGGCCGCACCGCCACCGCCGAATTTCCCCGGCGTCGTATAAAGGTTGTCGTCGAGAACTTCACCGCGCGAAGCGAGTTCGAACAATCGCTGCTGGCCGACGGCGACCTTGCGGTGCGGGTTCTGGCCGTAGGCGCCGCGGTCGGCGAAACTCCGGACCTTCTCCTGTGCCTCGTCCCACGCCTGCTCGGTGGTGTCACGCACGAAGGTGGTGATCCGTAGACCGAACTCCAACGGCGGATGCTGACGCCCGACCTCCTCGCTCAGGCGCTTGAGGCGCGCGATCCGCTCGGCGACGCCGTCGAGTGGTTCACCCCAGAACAGTTGGACGTCAGCCTGTTCGGCGGCCACCCGTTCGGCGGCCTCCGATGCACCTCCGAAGTAGATACGAGGGTGAGCCCGGCCGGGCCGCGAGGAGATGCGTGGCACCACCGTCGAATTCTCCACCCCGAAATAGTCACCGCGATAGGTGACATTCTCCTCGGTCCACAACCTGCGCACTAGTTCGATGAACTCGCGGGTGCGGGCGTACCGGGCGGCCTGATCGCCGTCGGAGTCCCCGTACGCGGCGAGATCGTCCTTGCCGGAGACGATGTTGATGCGCAGGCGTCCGCCGGTCAGGTGGTCGAGAGTGGCTGCGGCGGTGGCGAAGTTCGCCGGACGCCAGTAACCGGGACGGACCGCGACGAGCGGCTCGAAGGTCGTGGTGCGTGCGGCGAGCGCGGTGGCGACGGTGAAGGTGTCGGGGCGACCCCACCCGGTGCCGATCAGTGCACCCTGCCATCCATTGCGTTCGAGCGCGGTGGCGTGCCGGGTCAGCGTATCGAGAGTGTTGTGATCGGCGACGGTGTCGTCGCCCCGGTGTCCGGGATCGATCTGATTCGGGATGTACCAGAGGAATTCGCTCATGAGTCTTTCGATTTCGTGGGTGCGTCAAGGAGGTTCAGATGGGTCAGCTGGGCTCTGCGAACGTCGGCGTTCTGCCCTTGTACGAGAACGAACAATGCCGAGCGGGCATGTAGTTGCGCGGTGTCGTCGAGCCCGATGCCGTGCCCGGATCGCGCGATGAGCAGAGCGCGGGTCAATGTCGAGAGTGCTTCGCCGCTCGCGGCTTTCACCGCGAGCCGCTCCTGCGTGCGATGCGGCCCGGTGCCGGCCGCGATCGCCTCGTCCGACAGCCCGTAGGCGTCGGCACGGATCTGCGCGATCCGCGGCGCCCATGTTTCGGCGATCTCGCGGGCGATCGGCTCGCGTTCGGCACGGAGCTCATCGATGACCCGAGCGGCGAGCCCGAAATGCTGGGGCCGTGCGTCGCTGACGGTGTCGACGTCCTCACGACGCCACTCGTCGAGCGGCTGCACCGAGATGACGTCGGCGTCGGCGACCGGCGCATCACTCAGGTGAACCCGCTGCGTGCGGCTGCCGCCGAGCGCGCTCAGTCCGAGGGCGCTCGCGGTGACGTGGTGATCGATCGGGATCAGCGACGTGATGACCGAGCGGCTCGAGGGTTCGACCGCCGCGACGAACACCGCGGAGTTCAGACCCCAACCGCTGAACCAGGAGACGGTTCCGTTCAGGCGCCAGCCGTTTCGGACGCGGGTGGCCTCGACGAAGTGGTCGGGAAAGCGCCGGACGTCGCTGATGGCCGCACCCACCAGAAGACGCCCCGACAGCATGTCGCTCGCGCGCTGCGAGACCTCGACCCCGCGGGCGTACTCCTTGGCAAGCCGACCGACGATCGGGGCATGTTGCGCCCAGACCAACCACGTGTTGAGGCAGGCGCCGGAGAGGATCTCGTGTACCCGACGGTCGGCGGCACGTGACAGCGCCGCCCCGCCGAATTCCTTGGGCGCAAGATGATTCAAGAGCTTGACGTCGGCGAACTCGGCAACCCGTTGTGGTGGTACGCCGTCCCGATCGGCCTGCAGACCGTACGGGCGCAGCACAGTGTTGGCATAGTCGGCAACCCTTGCGACGAAGGGGATCTGATCGGCATCGTCGACCTCGTCGGCGGCCACCCGATCTGGCCGGGGGATGCTCGATTGCGCGGCGGTGATTGCAGGCATCGAAGTCCTTTCGCGGAGTCATCACGAAAAGTACTGCGCCCCAGCGCCGATGATCTCGTTGCATTCAGCCTGACCCGAACAGATGACGGTCGCCGCCGCGGGTGGTTGGCTTCTGCACAACCACTTCCCCATCCCCGCATGTCTTCAGTCATGTCTCGAGAGGACAGATTTCCTTGACCACCACAAGTTTTCGCCGTCTGCTGGCGGCGTCGGCAGCAACCCTCGCCGCAGTGACGGTGCTGGCCGCCTGCGGCAGCGGGGCGTCGACGTCCTCGGACGCCTCCGGTCCACCGGTGTCCGGTGGCACGCTCACGTTCTACGACCCGGTGCAGTACACCGCATGGACCTCGACCAACTCCATCTGGTCGAACAGTCAGGTCACCGACAATCTCACCGAACGCCTCGTCTGGCAGGACCCGAAAACCGGTGACTTCAAGCCCTGGCTGGCCAAGTCCTGGCAGATCAGCGACGACCACCTGACCTACACCTTCGCGCTCCGCGACGGCGTCACCTTCAGCGACGGAACACCGTTCGACGCAGCGATCGTCAAAGCCAACTTCGATCAGCACGGCAACGGAGACGAGCGTCTCGGCATCACCAAGGATCCGTTCTGGTCGGACTACGTCGGAACCGATGTGGTCGATCCGCACACCGTCGTCGTCAAGCTGTCCAAACCCAATGCCGGATTCCTACAGATCCTCTCGAACTATCGGACCAGTTCGATTCTCGGAAAGTCCTATCTGGAGCGGGATCTCAACGGGCAGAGCGAAGCCCAGAACATCGTCGGTACCGGCCCGTTCGTCGTCGACTCGGTCAACGGCACCACCGGCATCACCCTCAAACGTCGCGACGACTACAACTGGGCACCCGAGGGATCGGGCCATTCGGGCAAGGCCTACCTGGAGCGCGTCGTGTTCAAGACCGTTCCCGAAGCCGGCACCCGGGTCGGTGCACTTCAGTCCGGCGAAGCGCAGATCTCCCGCAACATCGCGCCGTACGACGAGCAGACCGTCAGCTCCGGCGGTGGCCAACTCATCGCGGTGCCGGTGCAGGGCGAGACCAACGACCTGACCGTCTATCTGGCCGATCCGGCCGCGCCGACCCAGGACAAGAACGTGCGCCTGGCGTTGCAGGCGGCGACCGATCGCAACGAGATCAACAAGACCGCACTCTCGCCGAGCTACCCCATCCCCACCAGCGCGCTGGTGAAGGGCACACCGCTGCGGGCGGACTCCTCGAGGTACCTCACCTATGACCTCGCCAAGGCCAAATCGCTGCTCGACAACGCCGGCTGGAAGCCGGGCGCGGACGGGATCCGCGTCAAGGACGGCAAGCGGCTGAGCTTCCCCATCCGCATCGCACCCTACTACCAGGTATCGCAATCGGTGTTGGAAGTCGTTCAGTCGCAATGGAAGAAGGCCGGTGTCGAGGTCACCCTCACCAGTCCGTCGGTGACGGACTACGAGGCGCAGCTGGCGTCGGGCAAGGACTGGTACTTCAGTCAGGGCCAGACCTCGACGGCCGATCCCGGCGTGTTGCGTACCGCCTATGAGACCGACCGGCAGAACGTGACCGGCAACTACCGGCCCGACACCACGCTCAACCAGTTGCTCGACGCGCAGTCCGCCGATTTCGATCCCGCCAAGCGCAAGGCCGCCATCGCGGCGATCGAGGACCGCATCTTCGGTGAGGGCTACTCCATCCCGCTCTACGACGAGACCCAGGTCTTCGGCCTGGCCTCCAATGTCCATGGATTCGGCACCGAATCCACCGGCCGCTCCTGGCTCTACGACACCTGGCTGAGCCAGTAACCGACGAGGTCATCATGCGTCACTACATCCTGAGGCGGGTGGGCCAGTCCGTTCTGGTCCTGCTGGCCGCCTACACCCTCGCATTCATCCTGCTCAGCGCGCTCCCCGGCGACGCGGTCCACAACAAGATCGCCGACCCGGAGGCGCAGCTGACACCGGAGGCAGCCAAAACCCTTCTCGACTACTACGGCATCGACCGCCCGCTGTGGCAGCAGTACTTGAGTGGGCTCGGCGGGGTTCTGCACGGTGACCTCGGATACTCGCTGACCACCGGGACGCCGGTCAGCCAGATGCTCGCCGCGGCTCTGCCGGCCACACTCCAATTGACGGCGTTGGCACTGGTTTTCGGCTTGCTCATCGCGGCGGTGGTCGCGGTGGCGATCAATTATGCGCCCTGGCCCTGGTTACGCGGTGCACTGCAAGGGCTTCCGCCGTTCTTCGCGTCCGTGCCGACCTTCGTCATCGGCATTCTCGTGTTGCAGGTGTTCTCTTTTCGATTGCACCTGATCCCGGCGTCCGACAACGGGAGCCTGACGGCATTGATCGCACCGGCATTCACGTTGGGCATCCTGGTGGCGGCGCCCTTGTCGCAGGTGTTCGCGTCATCGATCGCGACGACGCGGGGGCAGCCGTTCGTCCACGTGCTGGCCGCGCGCGGAGCAGGAGAGCGCTACATCTTCGGCCGCGGCGTCCTGCGTAATGCGTCGCTGCCGGTGCTCACTCTCCTGGGTCTGGCCTGCGGTGAACTGATCGCGGGATCGGTGGTCACCGAGGCTGTCTACGCCCGTGCGGGTCTCGGTCAACTCGTGATGGTCGCGGTGAACACCCAGGACCTGCCGGTGGTGTCCGGAGTCGTCATCATCGCCGCGGCCATCTACGTGGTGGCCAACCTCCTGGTCGACATCGCCTACCCGTTCCTCGATCCGCGCATCCTCGTGACCACCTCCGCCACGCGCGCACGGCGCACGCGGCCCAGATCGGTCCCGACCACGCGGGTCTCCGCCACGAAAGACGCGCCGTCGGCCAGGCGCCACACCCTGCCCGCGGAGGTGGCAATGCCATGACGCTTCTCGAACCGAATGGACCCGCGACGACACCGTCGACGATCCGCACGACATCATCCCGGCCGGCGAGCCCGCAGGTGCCGAACGGTGCTGCCGCACAATCGGAGTCACGCGGTCGACGCACACTGCGGTGGGTTCGTGGGCACTGGGGCCTGGTCCTGGCGGTCGCCGTGTTCGCCCTCGCGATCGCCTGGGCGATCGTGCCCGGGATCTTCACCTCCTACGACCCGATCGCGATCGACAACACCGCCCGGTTGCAACCCCCGTCCGCCGACCACTGGTTCGGCACCGACCTGCTGGGCCGAGACCTCTACGCGCGCACCGTGTACGGGTCGCGGGCCTCGCTGCTCGGCGCCAGTCTCGCCGTGGCGGTCGCAGTGCTCGTCGGTTCTGTCCTCGGCGCGGTGGCGGGCTGGTTCGGTGGGATCACCGACTCCGCTGCGATGCGCCTGATCGACGTCGTCCTGTCCATCCCCGGATTCCTCCTCGCCATAACCATCGTGGTGGTGTACAGCGCACAAACCGGGCGCACCGGGCTCGTACCCGCCGCTCTCGCAGTGGGTCTCACCTCCGCAGCCACCTTTGCCCGGCTCATCCGCGCGGAGGTCCTCAAGGTGCGCACCAGCAACTACGTGGAGGCTGCGGTCTCCAGCGGTGCCCGCTCGTCGACGATCCTGATCCGCCACGTGCTCCCGAATTCTGTGACCCCCACCATCTCGCTGATCACCGTGCAGTTGGGTATCGCGATCATCTGGATCGCCTCGCTGAGTTTCCTGGGACTCGGTCAGCAGCCACCGGCACCCGAGTGGGGACTGTTGGTCGCCGACGGCCGCAAGTACATCGCCACCCGCGGCTGGCTCACCCTGTACCCCGCGCTCACCATCGTGGCGGTCGTGTTGTCCACCAACCACATCTCCCGTCATCTCGCGAAACGGAGCGCCTCATGACCACCCCGGTCCTGTCGGTGCGCGGACTCTCGATCGGCTACCGCGTCAAACGTGAACTGCACGACGTCGTGCACGACATCGGCTTCGACGTCCAACCCGGTCAGGTGCTCGCCCTCGTCGGCGAGTCGGGTTCGGGCAAGACGACCACCGGCCACGCCATCCTCGGTCTACTCCCCGAGAACGGGGAGATCACCGCCGGATCGATCACCTTTCGCGGCCACGAGCTCACCACCTTCACCGGCAAACAGTGGCGTGACCTTCGCGGCCGTACCGTTTCGCTGATCCCCCAGGACCCCACCGTGTCGCTGGATCCGGTTCGGCGCGTTGGGCATCAGGTAGAGGACGTACTGCGTCTGCACACCGATCTCGATGCCGACGCACGACGCGAACGGGTACACGAGCTGTTCGAACTGGTCGGCTTCACCGAGGTGGAACGTCGCTACGGGCAATACCCGCACGAACTGTCCGGCGGCATGCGTCAGCGCGTACTCATCGCCGCCGCGGTGGCCGGCGACCCGGACCTCATCATCGCCGACGAGCCGACGTCGGGGCTCGATGTGACGGTACAGAAGCAGGTCCTGGATCTGATCGACACGTTGCGGGAACGATCGTCGACGAGCATCGTTCTCATCACCCACGACCTCGGTGTCGCCGCCGACCGGTCCGATGTGATCGGAGTGATGCACCAGGGGCAGATCGTCGAATTCGGTCCGACCGCCGAGGTGATCGCCGACCCCCGCCACAACTACACGCGCCGACTGCTCGCCAGCGTCCCTTCGCGGCTGTCCCTGCGCGCGGATCGCCGTGCCGTCCCGGTCGATGCCGAAACCCTCATCGACGTCGAAGACCTCCGCAAGGAGTTCGGTGACTTCGCGGCCGTCGACGGCATCTCGTTCTCGGTGCGGGCGGGGGAGACGGTGTCGATCGTCGGCGAATCCGGCAGCGGAAAGACCACCACTGCCAGGGTTCTCACCGGACTCACCTCCGCCACCGCGGGCCGGGTGTCGGTGCTGGGGAACGACGTCACCGCACTGGGCCGTCGAGGGTTTCGGCCGTTGCGCCGAGATATCCAGATCGTCTATCAGAACCCGTACTCCTCCTTCGACCCCCGATTCGACGTGTTCGACGTGGTGGCCGAACCCTTGCTCGCCTTCGCCGACGCCGCATGGTGGGCACGGCACAGTAAGCGCGCCCGGCGCCATGTGTTCGGCGAGCGGGTCGCGGCGGCGCTCGAATCCGCGGCGCTCCCTGCCGATTTCATCGATCGTCACCCGCGGGAACTCTCCGGCGGCCAACGACAACGTGTGGCGATCGCCCGTGCGCTGGTCCTCGAGCCCAAGATCCTGGTGCTCGACGAGCCGATCTCGGCGCTCGACGTCTCGGTGGCAGCACAGATCCTCGCGCTGCTCGACCGGCTCCAACGCGAACGTGGATTGACCTATGTGTTCATCTCTCACGATCTCGCCGCCGTCGCCGCACTCTCGGACCGGGTGGTGGTGATGCGTCACGGTGCGATCGTCGAGCAGGGAACCGTCGAGCAGGTGTTCCACAGCCCCACCGATGCCTACACGGTGCGGTTGCTCACCGCCATCGCCGGAAGCGAACTCGACCAGGCTGCACCGCAAGTGACGACCGTCTCGGGAGGACCCCGCTCATGACAGTGCACGACGCCACCACCTCACCCGACACGGCACCGTCGGACATCACGCCCGGCTCGCTGTCGGAGGCACTGGTGCGGATCCGTTCGGTACTGGCCCGACTCGCCGTCGGTGTCGGCGACCGCGACCTGCACCACGAGCACCCGTACGCCCTGATCCGCGAACTCGCCGACGCCGGATTCGGCCGTCTTCGGGTGCCGCGCGAATTCGGCGGCTTCGACATCGACCTGCCGACACTGGCCGCACTTCTCGCCGAGGCGGGCGAGGCCGACTCCAACGTGCCGCAGATCTGGCGGGGGCACTTCACCACCACCGAGATCCTGCGCGCGGAGGCAGATCCCGACATCCGGCGATACTGGCTGACGAAGATCGGGCGAGGTGCGGTGTTCGGCAACGCACAATCCGAACCCTCGGCGCAGGTCGCCGGCCTCGGTGACGGCGAGGGGTGGGGAGTGATCACCACCCGCGTGCGTCGCACCGAGTCCGGCGAGCGAGTGGTCTCGGGTACCAAGTTCTATTCCACCGGAACGCGTTTCGCCGACTACATCCGCACCGCGGCCCTCGGTGACGACGACACGCGCAGCTTCGTGGTGATCGACGCCCGCCATCCCGGGGTCGAGCACGTCGACGACTGGGACGGTATCGGACAGCGGCAAACCGGCAGTGGCACGACCGTTCTCACCGACGTACCGGTCGAGCCGCACGGTGAGATCGGCCGCTACCGGGATTCGCTGCGGGGGCTCGATTCGTTCGTGCAGCTCGTGCACCTGGCCAACCTCACCGGTATCGCCCGCAATCTCGTCGCCGACACCGTCGATGTGGTGCGCGCCCGGACGCGGACCAGCCGCCACGCCCTGACGCAGGATGCGGCGGCCGATCCCGACGTCCTCGCCGTCGTCGGCCGGCTCGAGGTCGCCGCGTTGACCGCGTCGTCGCTCACGCAGACCGCGGCAGCCGCCCTCGAGTCGGCGCACGACGCCGGGTCCGAGGACGCCTTCGCGCGGGCGTACCTGACCACGTCGACAGCTCAGGTCGGGGTGATCGATGCCGTGCTCGAGGCGGCGTCGCGCGCATTCGACGCCGGTGGCTCGTCGACGGTCCGCAACGGCGTTCACCTCGACCGGCATTGGCGTAACGCGCGAACCCTGGCGTCGCACAACCCGGTCATCTACAAGGCGCGCGTGGTCGGCGACTTCCGGGTCAACGGCACCGCCCCGGTATCGGGCTATTACCTCCACCACCTCAAGGACAACTCATGACCCGGCAACTGCATCTCAACGTCAACATCCTCAATGCCGGTGTCTTCGGCGGTTCCTGGCGATTTCCGAACACCGACGGCCTCTCTGCCTACCGCATCGAGCACTACACCTCGATCGCCCACAAGGCCGAACAGGCACGTTTGGACGCCGTCTTCCTGGCCGACGGGCCGCTTCTCGATCCCAGCATCCGCCATCGCACCGGCAACAATTTGGAGCCGACGTCGGTGCTGGCGCGTATCGCCGCGCAGACGGAGAACATCGGACTGATCGGCACGCTGTCGTCGTCGTACAACGACCCAGACGAATTGGCCAGGCGTCTCGGCGATCTCGACTATCTCAGTGGTGGTCGGTTCGGGTGGAACGTGGTCACCACCGCCGGACCGGTCGCGGCCCGCAACTTCGGTCGCGACGCCGAACCGGACCACGCCCTGCGCTACCAACGCGCCGCCGACTTCGTCGACCGGGTGGTCGCCGAATGGGCGGCGCGTACCCGGCTCGTGTCGCCGCAGGGCCGTCCCGTGGTGGTGCAGGCCGGCGGGTCCAGTGACGGCAAACGTCTGGCCGCCCGGGTCGGCGAGGTGATCTTCTCCGCCGATCAGGACATCGACTCGGCGCGGGCCTTCCGTACGGAATTGCGCACCGGTGCAGCATCGTTCGGGCGCGATCCGGATGAGATCGTGGTCTTGCCGGGACTGTCGACGGTGCTGGGCAGCACCGAGGCCGAGGCATTCGAGCGCCGTGAGACCCTCGATGCCCTGCTTCCCGATGCCTATGCCCGCCAACGACTCTCCGGCCAGTTGGGCTTCTCTCTCGAAGGGCTCGACGACGCCGAGCCGATTCCCCGCGAACTGCTCGTCGACGCGGACGAGGCGGGCGGCTCGCAAACCTTCTATCGGGTGGTGCGGGAGATCATCGACCGCGAGAACCCCACTCTCGGGGGGCTTCTCAAGAAGCTCTCCGGCGGCGGAGGTCATCGGATCGTCGTCGGCACACCCGAGCAGATCGCCGACGACATCGAACGCTGGTTCCGCGCCGGTGCCGCCGACGGCTTCAACGTCATGCCCGACGTCCTGCCCTCCGGATTCGACGACTTCGCCGATCACCTCGTTCCGGAACTGCAGCGGCGGGGACTGTTCCGCACCGACTACGAGTCGGACACCCTGCGCGGCCACCTGGGTCTACCGGTGCCGCCGATCCGGCGCGAGGCACCGAAAACCCTTGTCAGTGCCCAATGACATAGGGATCGGTGGGGACGCCGATCCGAGGAGTTCCGATGAGGAGAAGAACGTGAGTGTCATTCTCGAACTCGCAGTGGGCGAGGGCCCGGGCCAGGTCTCGTTGCCCGACGCCGAGCGGTTGGTGGCGGCGGCACAGGCGTCCGGGATCGACGCGATCCGGCTGGTCGATCGTGCAGGCGGTGTGCCGACGCTCGATCCGTCGGTCGTCGGGGCGTACCTGGCGGGGGAGTATCGGCGGATCAGCTATCTGGTCGATGTCGCGACCACCCACAACGCGCCCTACAACCTGGCTCGACGGGTGCTGTCCATCGATCGGGCCACCGGCGGACGCGTGGGCCTGACGCTGCGGACCGGTGTCGGCGACGAGGTCAGCGATCCGGCCGCACCGCGACCGGACAGCGCCGACTCCGACTCGGCGTCGCGCTGGGCGGAATACGCGGAGATCCTCGCCGCGCTGTGGAAGTCGTTTCCCGCGGAAGCACTCCGGGGTGACCAGGCGGCGGGAATCGTCGCCGACGACGCGCTCATCCGGCCCATCGGCCACGACGGCGTCTTCTATCGTGTTGCCGGGCCGCTGGACGGTCCGTCGTCGCCGCAGGGCCGTCCGGTGCTGCTCGCCGACAACGCCGACGCGGTGGGGTGGGACCGCATCGCGGGTGTCGCCGACGCGGTCATCGTCGACCATGCCGGGATCGGCGACGCCGAATCGGCGCTGGCGGATGCGCTCGCGCGCGCCGGACGCCCTCGGCGGGAGGTCGCGATACTGAGCCGCATCGGCATCGACGATCCCGACACCGTGCGGGCAGCTCTGGCATCGAGCACGGTCAGCGGTGTCGTGCTCGCTGCGCACGAAGGTGTCGACGACACGATCAGCACCCTCGAAGACATCGTCCGAAAATCCGACCGGACCACGCCACAGTATCTTCGGGAGACGCTCGGTCTCCCCGCCGCCGAGGAGTACGTTCGATGACGGCACTTGATCTCGGACCGCGAACCACGTTGACACCGAGCGGCATTCGGTCGGCGATCGTACCGATCCTGGCGCGGCTCGCGGCGTCCGCGCGGGCCCGGGAGGACGCTCGGGACTTCGCATTCGACGACGTGCGCGCCCTCGCCGAGGCCGGGGTCGCGCTGACCGGGATCGCGCGAGAAGAGGGCGGGGCCGGCGGATCGGTCCGCGATGTCGTGGAGGTGATCATCGACATCGCCCGCGCCGACTCCAATGTGGCCCAGGCACTTCGCGGCACCTTCTTGCTCGCGAATCAAGTCGCCGGACGCCACGATCTCCCGTTCCGCGAGGTCAGCTTGGCCAGGTTACGCAGTGGTGCGCTGTTCGCCGGAACGGCCAACGAACGCAACGGGGGAGCAGGCGGCAGCGTCGCGACCACCGCGACCCGCACCGACGACGGCTACGTGATCAACGGCCGCAAGTACTACTCCACCGGCGGTCTGTACGCGTCGTACTTCTCCGCGCAGGCCTGCACCGACGACGGCGCCGTGCTGCGCTTCACCGTGCCCACCGACCGACCCGGTGTCGAGCGTCTCGACGACTTCGACGCCATCGGCCAACGGCTCACCCAGAGCGGCACCACGATCCTCGACGGCGTGCACGTGTCCGATGACGAAGTGGTACTTGCCGACAATCCGGGCCCCGACAACCCATGGCAGGGCGCTTTCGCCCAGCTGTATCTCGCTGCGGTACAAGCAGGGATCGCCGCCCGCGCTCTCGACGATGCCACCTGGTTCGTCCGCGAGAAGGCCCGACCCATCAAACACAGCACCGCCGAGAAGAGTGTCGACGATCCGTATGTGCGTGTGACCGTCGGCGAGATCGCCGCCCGCGCCCAGGCTGCGCGCGCCGTCGTGCTGCTCGGAGCCGACGCCGTCGCCGACGTGCAGGGCCGAACGGGAGATGACGCGCGCCGAGCCGGAGCCGCAGCTGCGGTGACGGTCGCACAGGCAGGCGTGGTGGCCATCGAATCATCCTTGCGCGCAGCCGAACTGCTCTTCGACGTCGGAGGTGCCTCCATCACCGACCGCGACCTCGGCCTCGACCGGCACTGGCGCAACGCGCGCACCGCCGCCAATCACAATCCGCGCCAATGGAAAGCGGCCGTCGCCGGCGCCTGGCACCTGACCGGCGAGGAGCCGCCGACCACCGGACTCTTCTGATCACCACCCACCCCACCCGCACCGATCACGCAGTGAAAGGCACCCCATGACCATCGAGGTCACCCGCACCCTGGGCCGTACCGGGGTCCCCATCACCCCGTTCACCCTCGGCACCATGAACTTCGGACGATGGCAGGAGGAAGACGAGAGCATCCGGATCATCCACTCCGCCCTCGACGCCGGGATCACCTCGGTCGACACCGCCGACGTGTACGCGCAGGGCGTGACCGAGGAAGTCGTCGGCAAGGCGATCGCCGGACGCCGTGACGACCTGTTCCTGGCCACCAAGTTCCACGGCACGATCGGGAACAATCCGTTGCAGGCGGGCAACTCCCGACGCTGGATCACCCGCGCCGTGGAGGACAGTCTGCGCCGTCTCGGGACCGACCGGATCGATCTGTACCAGGCCCATCGACCAGACCCTGCGACGTCGCTGTTGGAGACGCTCCAGACACTCAACGACCTCATCCGCCAGGGCAAGATCCTGTACTACGGGACCTCGGTGTTTCCGGCGCATCAGCAGGTGGAGGCGCACTGGCTGGCCGAGCGGTACGGGCTGATCGCACCCCACACCGAGCAACTGCCGTACTCGTTGCTGGTGCGTGGCGTCGAGCGTGAGGTGTTCCCGACCGTCCAGAAGTACGGGGTCGGCGTGCTGTCGTACGGGCCGCTCGCGGCCGGCTGGCTGTCCGGGAAGTACCGGGTGGGTGCCGGGCAACCGGAATCGGCTCGCTCCGAACTCATCCCGGGACGCTTCGACATCGCGGCGTCGGCCAATCAACGCAAGCTCCGTGCGGCCGACGCGCTGGCGAACCTCGCCGAGGAGAACGGTCTGTCGCTGGTGGAACTCGCGATCGCGTTCGCGCTCAACCATCCTGCGGTGAGCAGTGTGATCATCGGCCCACGCACTCAGGAACACCTCGAGGCCTACCTCAAGGCCGTCGACATCCGACTCACCGACGACGTCCTGGACCGCATCGATGAGATCGTCGAGCCCGGAACCCAATTCCACGATCGCGACACCGGCCGCGACACACCCTCCCTGCAACCCGCCGCTCTGCGTCGCTGAACACCGACCCGCACAACCACGAAAGGCATTGACCGATGGCTACCTTCGGACCCACCGAGCTGACCTACACCGCCGAACCCACCCGGTACGACAACATCCCGTACCGCCGGACCGGCCGGTCCGGTCTCGATCTCCCGTCGTTCTCGTTCGGGCTGTGGCAGAAGTTCGGCACCGACTACCCGTTCGAGACCCAACGCGAGATCATTCTGCATGCCTTCGATCTGGGCGTGACCCACTTCGACAACGCCGACCGTTACGGCCCTCCGCACCGTGCGGCGCAGAAGAACTTCGGTCGCGTCCTCGCGAAGGATCTCGCGCCGTACCGCGACGAGATCATCCTGTCGACCAAGGCGGGCAACGCCATCGGGCCCAGTCCCTATCAGAAGGGTGGCTCGCGCAAGTCGCTGCTGTCCTCCCTCGAACACAGTCTGCGTGATCTCGGCACGGACTACGTCGACATCTTCTACCACCACAGCCCCGACGAGTCGACACCGCTCGAGGAGACTGTCGGTGCCCTGGCCTCGGCCGTGACGCAGGGTAAGGCGCTCTACGTCGGGATCTCCAACTACCAGCCCGATCGTGCTCACCAGATCGCGGAGTTGTTGCGGGAGGCCGGTGTTCCCCTGCTGATCCACCAGCCGCGGTATTCGATCTTCGATCGTCGCGTCGAACAGAACGGGCTCCTCGATCTCGCCGAGCAGGAAGGGTTCGGACTCATCGTGTACTCGCCGCTGGCCCAGGGGTTGCTGACCAACAAGTACCTGGAATCGATCCCCGACGGCGCCCGCGCGGTCAACAGCACCTTCCTGAGCCCGGACGTCATCGACGACACCTACCGGCAGCGCGCCAATGAGCTCAACAAGCTGGCCGAGGCGCGCGGACAGTCGTTGGCGCAGTTGGCGTTGCAATGGGTGCTGCGGCAGTCGGCGGTCACCTCGGCGCTGGTGGGCGCAAGCTCCACCTGGCAGCTCGATCACAATCTCAAGGCACTCGACTTCCCGGAGTTCACCGCCGACGAGCTGGCCCTCATCGACGAACACGGTGTGCACGGCACCGGACTGAACCTGTGACATGAGCGAGCGAAAGCGGCCGCTGCGGCTCAACTTCCTCCTGCACCTCGACAACGATCTACCGGTGGCCCAGGCCTACCGCGAGACCATCGACATCTTCGTCGCCGCAGAGGAATTGGGCTTCGACTCGGGCTGGGTGATCCAGCGGCACTTCCGGCAGGGCAAGGAACAGATCTCCGCACCGCTGGTGGCACTCGGAGCAATCGCCCAGCACACCAAGCGGATCGGGCTCGGAACCGGTGTGCTCGTCCTGCCGCTCGAGGACCCGCTGCGGGTCGCCGAGGACGCCGCCACCGTCGATGCCCTCTCGGGTGGACGGCTGCAACTCGGTGTCGGGTCGGGCCCCTTCCCGGGCGCGTGGGAGGCGTTCGGGAAGGACCTGGCCGATCGTCAACGGATCTTCGGGGAGTCGGTGTCGCGCCTGCACGAGGTGTTGGAGGGTGCACCGGTCAATGCGGCGGGCGAATCCCTGTACCCGCCGGGCGACGGTGTGCGCCGCCGACTGTGGCAGGCCACCACCAGCAACCCGGACTATGCGCACGCCTCCGCCGCGGCGGCCGCGCTCGCCGGTGACGGTCTGCAGCTCTCGCGGGCCAACGCGTGGAGCGGCGGGACGGTCGAGGACGCGCAAGCCGCGCAGGCATCGTGGATCTCGTCGTATCGAGCCGCGTGGACCGACACCCGGCACCCGCCACGAATCCAGGTGTCGCGGGCCGTCTATCCACATCCCGACCGCGCCGAAGCGGTCCGGCTCGTGACGCCGGGCGTCCATCGGTGGCGGAGCTGGAGTACCTCGGGTGCCCCCAAACATGCGCAGAGTGTGGAGGAGTACCTGGCCGCCGACCGCGCGCTGCTGGGCCCGGCCTACTCCATCGCCGAGGCGCTGGCCGCCGACCCCGCGGTCGGTGAGGCCACCGATCTGCTCATCAGCTTCGTCCCCGGGGTGCCCGACCTCGACGAACATCTCCGACTGCTGGAGTCCACCGCCCGAGACCTGGCGCCGCTGCTGGGGTGGACACCGTCCGAAAGAAGCCAGGTATGACCGGATTTCACCTCACCATCTCGTTGATGACGCCGGGTCACTTCCGGCAGGCGTGGCGGCTGCCGCACGTCGATCCGCTCGCCTACCTCGACATCGACCACTTCCAGCGGCTCGCGCGGATCGCCGAGGCCGCCACCATCGACGCGGTGTTCCTCGGGGACGGCCCCGCGCTGCGCGGCGAGATCGCCGAAGCTCCTGGTACCGGTCTGGATCCGGCTGTGCTGCTCGGCACTCTGGCCGCGGTCACCGAGAACCTGGGCATCGTGGCCACCGCGTCGACCACCTACAACTCGCCCTACAACCTGGCGCGGCGCTTCCAGGCACTCGATCATGTGACCAAGGGGCGCGCAGCGGTCAACATCGTCACCACCGGAACACCGGCGGCCGCAGCCAACTTCGGCCTGCCCGCCCACCCTGACAAGGAATCCCGGTATCGGCGGGCATCGGAGTTCCTGGAGGTCGCCACACGACTCTGGGACAGCTGGCAACCCGACTGGCTCATCGCCGACAAACAGTCCGGTCGCTATGCCGACACGGCGAAGATCGCGTCGATCGACCATGTGGGGGAGTTCTTTTCGGTGGCCGGGCCGCTGCCTGTCGCGCCCGGCCCGCAGGGGCGCCCGGTGATCGTGCAGGCCGGTGGTTCCGAGGGCGGACTCCGACTTGCCGGTCAGTACGCCGACGTCGTGTTCACCGTCGCCCAAACAAAAGACAAGGCAACAGCATTCCGTGACGAGATCCGACGCCGCGCCACCGCGGACGGACGTCATCCCGACGACGTCAAGGTGTCGCTCGGTGTCGTCGTGCTGGTCGGTGCGACGGCCGACGAGGCGGCGCGACGCGCGGACGAACTCTACGCGACCCTGCCGATCGACCGGCTCACCAACGAGCTGGTCGCGAACCTCGGTCTGCCACCGGGATCGTTCGGCCCCGATGACCCGATCTCGATCCATGATCTGCCCGATGCCATCCCGGGTACCGCGTTCTCGACCGGCTTCAGTGTCTCGACCCGCGCTCTCATCGCGCAGTCACCGCGCACGCCACGGCAATTGGTGCAGTCCGGCGCCGGGGGTTCCGGCCACCGGCTGGTGGTCGGTTCACCCGAGCAGGTCGCCGACGACCTGCAGTCCTGGTTCGAGGCCGGCACCGCCGACGGATTCACGATCATGCCCGCCGACACCTCTGTCGACTTCGAGAACTTCGCGACGCTCGTCGTCCCGATCCTGCAGGAACGCGGTCTGTTTCACCGTACGTATCCCGCACGCACACTCCGCGAGCGCTTCGGGCTGCCGTTCCCTCAGTCCCCGGCCACCCACGCCCCATGCAGCCCCGCCGGCACGCGGATCGGCAGGTCGACCGTTGCGATCGGTCCGTCGGCCGGCCGGTCGGCGTCGAGGAGATAGAACCTCGAGCGCATCGACTCGGTATCGGTGCCGATCGCACCCCAGTAGTCGTGGCCCTCGCCCGGGATGAAGATCGGCTCACCGATGGCAACACCAGGGGTCCAACAGGTTTCGGTGTCGGCGGCCAGGTCGTGGAACCAGAGGCTGTCTCGGACGCCGCTGTCGTGGGGTCCGTGCCCGACGGTGGCGATCCGGCGATGGTTCTCGGTGAGCAGCCTGTCGTCGACGCGCGGGAACTCCATGTTGTGTGCGTGGTCGCTCAGGACGGTCCGGACGATCCCGCGGTTCGGGTCGATCACCGCGCGGGTCAGGGGCGACGACGCCGGGCGCTTCACGTCGGCGAAGCCGCCGGGGTAGGTCCACTCGACGTAGTCGACGGTGACGGTGCCGTCGGCATTGTCGAAGGCGTTCGCGAAGTGCCACACCCAGAACGGATCGGTCTGTACCCACCGGATCGGGCCGCCGTCGCGGGGGATCAGCGCGATCCGGGTGCCGTCGTCGGGACGCCACGACAGCAGCGAGCCACCGGTGAGCATCGCCTCGATGTCGAAGACGAGCGGGCACACGAACAGCACCACATAGCGTTCGGTGAGCGCCATGTCGTGAATCATCACCGGCTCGGTCAGCCCGTCGACGGGAGTGGGTGTGCGGGTGACCGTTCCGTCGGCGGCGATCACCGACCACGTGAGGTACGGCGCGTCGAGGGCGTAGTTGAACAGGACCAGCTCGCCGGTGGCCGGATCGAGCTTAGGGTGGGCGGTACTGCCCACGGTCATCGCGCCCGCGCAGTCGGTCGGGCCGAGCGTCGAGAGGTCTGCCGGGTCGAGCAGAAAGGGGCGGTCGGATTCGGCCATCGCCATCAGACGTCCCGAGTGCGAGACGATGTTGATGTCGGGCAATTGGCGGAAGGTGCCCGCGAGCTCCGGTCCGACTTCGTCGGCGCCCGGCGCGTAGCCGTCGGTGATTCCCGACCAGAGTGCTTGTCCGGCAGCCTCTTCGGCGACAACCATCGGGGTGCGGACAAATCTGTTGGTGTAACGCACCGCGCCGTCGGCGATGCTGATGCGGTGCACCATCGCGTCGCCGTCGAGCGGATAGACGTAGGAGCCGATCGGGTCGAAGCGGGGGTTGGGGCCGTTGCGAAGATAGCTGCCGCGCAGGTTGTTTGGCAGGTCACCGTGGACGGTGAGGTCGGCGACGTCGACCTCCTCGCGTTGCGGGGCGAACACCCCGGTGAGGTGGCTGTGGTGAGCGAGGTCGACCGGGGCCGGCCGGGTGGAGGGCGAGGTGAGACTCATGGCGGGCGCCTTTCAGGCCTGATGCGAGGAGGTGGCGGTGGCGGGGACCTGGGCACCGGCGATGCGCTGGGTCTGCTTGACGGCCAGGACGATCAGCACGATCGGGATCACCCAGTTGAGGATGACGTTGCCCGGAGCGGTGCCGGGTGCGGCGTGGTCGGCGAGAACTCCGGCGACGACGTGGGAGCAGCCCATGAGGAACACCGCGCCCGCCCACACCAGGCTGATCCGACGGTTCTTCTCACGGAAGATCGGTGAATGCCACAGTGCCGGATCGACGCTCTCGCGGGCGTACTGCTCGGTGAAGGGAATGGTGAATGCCGAGATCAGCATGATCGCGGCCAGCACGAATGTCAGTCCGCCGCGCGCGAAGTTGGTGAGTGTGACGTTGAGTTGATCGCCGGCGAAGAGCCCGACCACGGCGAGGATGCCGAAGACGGCGATGGCGGTGACGTCGAGGATCTTCCAGCTGCGGCCGCGGAAGGCGCCCCACGCGGCCATTGCGAAGGCAATCGCGCACGCGACCCCTGCGGCGAGGGCGACGTTGTCGCCGGTGTTCTGGGCGACGAGCGAGAAGACGAACCAGGGGGCGAGCCCCAGGATCATGAGGAGTGCGTTCATGGCGTGTGTCCTTGTCGGAGTGGTCGGCCGGTGGTGTGCCGTTCTGTTGTCCACTCTCGTCCGTGCCGATGACGCAGACATCTGTGTCATCACTGAGATTTCTCTGCAAACCACGGAGATTTCTCTGCCAACGGGACCTGGGTCGGGTCAGTCGCGATGCCGTCCGGCGACGTAAGCGGCCAGCTCGACGCGGGTTTTCAGCCCCAGTTTCGCCAGTGCGTGCGACACATGGGTCTGGACGGTGCGCGGCGAGATGAACAGTTGGTCGGCGACGTCGGCGCCGGAGGCTCCCGTCGCCACCAGGTCGGCGACGGTGCGTTCGGTGGGCGTCAGACTGTCCCAGCCGTGGGTGGGCCGGTCGCGGACCGTGTTCGGGTCCATGCGTACACCCATCGGCCGCAGGCGGGAGACGATCCGGGATGACGCGGTGACCGCGCCCATGCCCTGGGTGAGCATCAGCGCGGTCCGCGCGTACTCCCGAGCGGCTTCGGTGTCACCCAGAGCTGCTGCGGCACAAGCAGTTTCTTCCCAGGCGGAGGCCTCGACCAATTGATCGCCCGCGGCGTGCAGGACCTCCGCCGATTCTTGGCCCACCTCGACCACCGCGCGCAGATCACGGCGCCCGAGCGACGCATCGCAGCGGGCGCCGGCCAACGCCGCGACGGCTCGGAGGTAGGGCAGCTCGGTGGCTCCGGATGCGGCGAGGCCGTCGGCGACCGCCTCGACGAGGCCCAGGTCCTGGGCTCGGGTGCCGATCCGGGCGAAGTCGAGGGAGAACGTCGTGGCGTGGGTGAACAGCCGTCGCTGCATCAGTGAGGCCCAGTTGGCGCTGGCCGCCGCGGCGGCGGGACGCAGTTTGCGCCGGGATTCCAGCAGCAGGGTCTGCACGCGGTCGTGCACCTTGATGCCGAACTGGTCGGGCGCGTCGCCGGATGACCAGTCGTCGAGTCGTGCGGCTGCTGCGGCGAGGTCACCGCGCAGGACGTCGATCATCGCGCGCCCGCCGTCGGCCAGCGACGTCCACCCCATGTCGGCGCCGGCGGCCAGCTCCAGTCCGGCATCCCAGGTGGCGGCCGCATTGTCGAGGTGTCCGAGTCCGAGTTCTATTCCTGCCCGGGTGAATTCGTGATATGCGGTCATCCAGTCGGTGCCCCGGCTGGTCCGTAGTCGGGTCATACCGGTGAGGAGATCGTCGGCCGCGGCCGGGCCGCGTGCGTAGAGTTCGATCAGCGGCGGCCAGATGTCGGCAGAGGTGGGGTGCGGTCCACGGCCGGCCGGGTCGGTGGTCTCGCGGGCCGAGGCCTGCAAGGTCAGCTGCAGCCCGGCGTCGAGATGTCCCAAGAGGAACAGACGCAGCCCCTCGGTGGTCAATCCGGGTGCCGAGCGTCGGCTCAGGTCGGTGGAGACGTCGATGAACGGGGTCGTCGGGACCGGCGAGAGCCCCTCAAGGAGCTCGACGTGTCGTCGGAGATCGCCGAGGCGTTCGGCGACGGCGTCGTCGATGGGCAACGCGAGGGTCTCGTCGACGAGCGCCCGGGCTTGGTGGGTCTCGCCGCGCGCGACGAGCGCGAACAGCTGGACGCCGCGCAGGCCGGCGAATTCCTCGGGGTCGGTGGTGTGCGCGAGCCCCTCGGTGGCGGTGGTGGCCGCGCGAGTGAGCTGACCGGTGCGCGCGAGGGCGACCGAGAGCGGCAGGTGCACGCCCGTTGCGGTGTCGCCCTGCCGGGCGAGGGGATCGAGGAGGTCGACGACCACTGCAGGTGAGTGGGTGAGGTCATCCCGAGCCCGGCGGACCGCGTCGGCGATGGCGTTCGGGTCGGTCCCGGAGGCTAGTCGGTGATGGGTTTCACGCTGGTGATCGCCGCGGGTCTGCGGCAGATCGGCGATGGCGTCGTGCAGGATCGTGCGGAATGCCGGCGCGAGCTGCTGGTAGGTGACATCGGCGTACAGATCGTGGGTGAACGACAGGGTCCCGTCGTCGTCGGTGGTGATGATGCCGGCGTCGGTGGCCGACTGGGCGGCACCGATCAAAGAGGCCGGCGCCGCGTTGTCGATGGCGGCGAGATCGACGAGTGTCGCCGGTCCACCCCACACCGCGAGCTTCTGCGTCAGATCGCGAGCCCGCGAATCCAGCAGGGCCAGATGCTCGGCGACGGCATCGCGATCGCCCGTCGACACACGGGCACTGGCCCCGGCGCCCAGGGTGGCGCGGCCGTCGGTGATGATCAGATCGCCCGACTGATCGAGGGTGCGCAGCAGCGAGATCGCGTGCATCGGATTGCCATGAGCCGCGGCGAGCGCGCCGAGCAGTGCGCGGTCCGGCTCGGCGCCGACGACCTCGCGGCACACTGCGGCGATCTCGTTGCCCGACATCAGCGGTAGTGACCATTCGCGCGCCGTCGGGCGAGCGGCCAAGCGGGTCAACAGTTCTCGCTCGGGCAGCGGTCGGCGTCCGACGATCACCACCAGTGGCAGATCACGCGCCGCCGCCGACAATCGCGTGAGCAGGGTGAGGGACTCCGCATCGGCATGATGCGCGTCGTCGAGGAACAGCGCGAGCGGACCGTCGGCACACATCGCATCAACCCGGTCGTACAGGCTGTCGCCGTAGCCGTCGGGGATCACCGCGGGCAGGTCGGCACCGACGAGTGCGGCGGCCACCGCGAACGGCTGCCGCCACGACAACTCGTGGGCCGAGGTCCACGTCGTCCGCACATCGACCTCGGACCGCAACTGCGCCAGCGTGTGCGACTTACCGGCACCCGGGCCGGCGGTGAGGATCAGCGTCGTCGGCGCCGGGGCCTTCGCGGCACCACGAGAGGTGCCGGTCGGCGCGAGTGCCGTGGACAGGGCCGCGCGAAGATCGTCGATCAGCTCGCGACGGCCCTGCTTGTGCACTCGCGCCATGGGGTTCAGGGTAGACGGACCCCCACCCTCAGAGCTGCGTCACCGACAACCCGCCGTCGTGGTACTGCGAGCGCAGGCGCTTCTTGTCGAACTTGCCGACGCTGGTCTTCGGGACCTCGTTGATGACCGTCCAGTTCTCCGGCAGCTGCCACTTGGCGACCTTGTCGGACAAGAACTCTCGCAGCGAGTCCGGCGTCGCATCCGAGCCCTCGCGCAGCACCACGGCCACCAGCGGCCGCTCGTCCCACTTGGGGTCGGGGACGCCGATGACGGCGGCTTCGATGACGTCGGGATGCCCCATGACGGCGTTCTCCAGATCCACCGACGAGATCCACTCGCCGCCGGACTTGATGATGTCCTTGGTGCGGTCGGTCAGCGTGAGGTAACCGTCGGGGGTGATGGTGCCGACGTCGCCGGTGCGCAGCCAGCCGTCGTCGAACTTCTCCGGGGCGTCGACGCCGTAGTAGGCGCCGGTGATCCACGGTCCGCGGACCTCGAGTTCGCCAACGCTCTCACCATCATTCGGCAACACCTTGCCGTCGTCGACGATGCGCGCCTGCACCGACGCCGGGAACCGGCCCTGCGTGTAGCGGTAGCGCCAGCGCTCCTCACCCTCGGTGCCGGCCGGCGGACGCGCGACCGACCCCAACGGTGAGGTCTCGGTCATGCCCCAGGCGTGCAACACCTGGATGTCGTGCTGCTCGGCGAAGATGTGCATCAGCGACGGCGGCACCGCCGACCCGCCGATGAGGACGTCGTGCATCGAGGAGATGTCCTGCGGATGCTGCTCGAGATACTGGTGCAGGCCCTGCCAGATGGTCGGGACGGCCGCGGCGAACGTTGGCTGCTCGGCGGCGATCAGGGCGGCCAGCGGTTCGGGCTGCAAGAACCTGTCGGGCATGATCAGCGACGCACCGATCATGAACGCCGCGTAGGGAAGTCCCCACGACATGGCGTGGAACTGCGGGACCACAGCCAGCGCACGATCGCCCTGCTTGAGCGCCGGGCCTTCGGTCATGCACACCTGCATCGAATGCAGATAGATCGAACGATGGGAGTAGGCAACACCTTTCGGGTCGCCGGTGGTGCCGGAGGTGTAACACATCGCGGCGGCGTCACGCTCGTCGACCTCGGGCCAGTCGAAGGTGCCCGGCTGATCGGCGATCAGTGCCTCGTACGAGTGGACCGTCATGCCCTCGGGCGCCTCGACGCCGGAGGTGTCCTCGCCGGTGACGATGATGTGCTTGACCGTCGTCAGCTCGGGCAGCTGCGGGTTGAGCAGCGGCAGCAGCGTCGGGTCGACGATGATGACGTGATCCTCGCCGTGGTTGGCGACGAACACCAGCTGTTCGGGGAACAGCCGGATGTTGAGGGTGTGCAGCACTGCGCCCATCGCCGGCACCGCCAGGTAGGCCTCGAGGTGCTCGGCGTTGTTCCACATGAAGGTGCCCACCCGCTGATCGCCGGTGACGCCGAGTCCGCGCAGCGCGTTGGCGAGTGCGGCGCTACGGCGCCCCACCTCGGCGTAGCTGCGGCGGCGCGATTCGGTTCCCATCCACGTGATGACCTCGGCGGTGCCGTGGACGGTGCTGCCGTGGCGCAGGATCTGCGCGATCGACAACGGGACGTCTTGCATGGTGCTGCGCATCAGTTCTCCTGATCGGTGGTGCCTGATTTACGAGGATGACATTGCACCCTGCGACCATGGGCGAGATTACGCCGATCACATCCGTGACCAGCATGCACACCTGCCACAGGCCTCCGCGTCATGCCCCGAGAATGTCGGAGCCCCTCGATACTCTCGGGCGCATGGCACCACTGCAGCCACTGGATATGGACGAGAGCTACCTCCGCGCGGAGTTCGACGGACCGACCGTCTCCCGCGGGATGGCGTATGCCAACGAGGGACGGATCTCTGGTCTCACCTGGACGGCGGACGGTCGGCATCTGGTGGGGCAGTGTGATGGCTCACGCGGCAAGGTCTATCGCGTCGAGGCCAGCTTCTCGAGAGTCGGCGGCGAATACGACCTCACCGACGCGTGGTGCACGTGCCCGGTTGGTGTCGACTGCAAGCACCTCGTCGCGCTGCTGTTGACCGCGAGTGCGGCCGCACAGCCGCGGCGCGCCACCACCTCGATCGCCCCCTGGCGACTGCTCCTCGACGGACTCGTCCGCGACGAGGCGACAACCACTGTCGGGACCGCACCGCTGGGCATTCTGATCGAGATGCCCGGCGGTGGACCGAAGAAGATGACCGGGCCCACCCTGCGTCTGGTAACGCCGGGAAAGAACGGCTCGTGGGTTCGCACCGGGGTGTCGTGGAATTCGATCGAGCCGGAGGTTCGGTCGGTGTGGGGATCGTCCGGACAGGACCGCGCGGTCGAGGATTTCGTGCCCGAGCACCTCCGCCGGGTGCGGGCCATCGGTCGTGCGATGCGGATCGGTGACCGCTACGCCCATGACCAGGTCTTTCGGCTCGAGGACGCACCTGCCGACATCTGGGACCTGCTCGCAGCGGCGGTCGACGCCGGGGTCGCGTTGGTGCCGCACGCCAAGACCACCCGCACCTCCGAGGTGCAACTGGTGAAGGAGTCGTCGGCGCAGCTGGTGGTGACGCGCGATGACGACGGACTCGTCGTCTCGCCGAACCTCGTGATCGACGGCCACATCTGGGACGGATCGCCCGCCGGGCTCCTCGGCGACCCCGAACCACACGGGATCTTCGCCCGCTCCGACAAGACGTTGCTCATGGGTCCGTTCACCCCGCCGGCGTCTATCGAGGCGCTCAAGAACTTGTTCGCGAATCGTTCGGCGCGCATCCCCGCAGCCGACATCGACGAGTTCGCCACCGAGATGCTTCCGCGGCTGGCCGAGTCGATGGCGGTCGAGGTGGTCGAGGATGCGCTGGTCGACGCCGAGGTCAGCGGCCCACAACTGCAGCTCACCGTCCGCTCCGACGACGAGGGCTCCGAGGTGACCTGGGAGGTCGCCTACGAGGTCAACGGACGCCAACGGGTCTTTCCCGTCGACCACCCGTCGCGGCTTCGTGATCTCGACGCGGAGCAGCAGGCGTGGGCGAGCATCAGGCCGCTCCTGATGCACGCGGCGACGCTGTGCGGCGACTGGCGGAGGCAAGCCGTCCGCCACCGCATCGCGTCGTCGAATCACGCGACGGACCTGAACCGCGCGACGGACCTGAACCGACTGCTCGTCACGCCGGCCAAGTCGCTGATCGAGGCCGCCGACATCCCGGCGCTCACCCGGCCGCTGCGATTCGCGCCGCTGGAGGCGGCGATGCTGCACGTCGAGGTGCTGCCACAACTCCGGGAGCTGGGGGTGGAGGTGATCTTCGAGGGTGAGGTGCTCGATTACCGTGAGGCGGACTCCCCACCGCAGATCTCGTTCGGCGGGAAGGACTTCGGCAATTCCGACTGGTTCGGGCTGACCATCACCATCGACATCGGTGGCAACAAGGTCGCCCTCGCCGACATCGTGCGGGAACTGTCCGGCGAGGCCACCCACATGCTGTTACCCAACGGCATCTACTTCGCGTTGGACAACCCGGAACTGAGGCGGCTGGCCGAACTCATCGACGAGGCCCGTGCGCTCGGTGAGCTCGAGAACGGAAAGGTACGCCAGCGCTCCCACAACGCCACCCTGTGGGACGAGCTGATGGCGCTCGGCGTCGTCGACAAGGAACTCGCCGTGTGGGAGAGGCGGATGAAACGCCTCGCCGCAGCGCAGCCGCCCGCACCGTGTGCGCTTCCCGAGGGCTTCACCGCCGAACTGCGCGACTATCAGGCCGAAGGGCTGAATTGGCTGAATTTCCTGTGGGAGAACCGGATTGGCGGCATCCTCGCCGACGACATGGGGTTGGGCAAGACGGTGCAGACCCTCGCGATGATCGCGACGGCACTACAGGAAGAACCCGACGGCCGATTCCTGGTGGTCGCACCCACCAGCGTCATCTCCAACTGGGCCGCCGAGGCGGCACGCTTCACGCCCGACCTCGAGGTCCTCACCGTCACCGCCACCAGCGCCCGCGTCGGGGTCCCGCTCGCCGAGCGGATCGCCGGCCGACAGATCGTCATCACCTCGTATGCGTTGATGCGCATCGGGTTCGAGGAGTTCGACGAGGCCGACTGGACCGGCGTCATCTTCGACGAAGCCCAGTTCGTCAAGAACCACAACTCCAAGGGCCACCAGTGCGCTCGACGCTTGCGGGCCGAGTTCAAACTCGCCATCACCGGCACCCCGATGGAGAACAACCTGATGGAGTTGTGGTCGTTGCTGTCGCTGACCGCGCCCGGGTTGTTCTCGTCACCGAAGACGTTCACCGAGTACTTCCGCAAGCCCATCGAATCCGGGGTGGAGCCCGAGCGGCTGGCGTTGCTGCGCCGCCGGATTCGGCCCGTGATGCTGCGCCGCACCAAGGAGCAGGTCGCCGCGGATCTGCCCGCCAAGCAGGAGCAGGTTCTCTCGATCGATCTGAACACCAAGCACGACAAGATCTATCAGACCCGCCTGACCCGGGAACGGCAGAAGGTGCTCGGGTTGCTCGGCGACTTCGACGAGAACCGCTTCGCGATCTTCCGGTCGCTGACCATGCTGCGGCAGCTGAGTTTGCACGCCGGACTCGTCGAGGATCAGCATGCCGGGATCGCGTCGGCGAAGATCGACTACCTGGCCGAACAACTCCCGGACCTCATCGCAGAAGGCCACTCCGCGTTGGTGTTCAGCCAGTTCACCGGATTCCTGCGGCTCATCGAGGAGCGGCTGGTCGATATGGGTCTCGACGTCAGCTACCTCGACGGGTCGATGTCGGCGACCCAGCGCGCCAAGGAGATCAAGCGCTTCACCAGCGGTAAGACGCAGGTGTTCCTGATCAGTCTCAAGGCCGGTGGCTTCGGGCTGAACCTCACCGAGGCCGACTACTGCTTCGTCTGCGACCCGTGGTGGAACCCGGCAACCGAAGCCCAAGCAGTCGACCGCGCCCACCGCATCGGACAGACCCGCCCGGTCAACGTCTACCGCCTGGTGTCGGCGGGCACGATCGAGGAGAAAGTCGTTGCGCTACAAGATCGCAAGCGCGAACTGTTCACCGCAGTGGTCGACGACGGCGACCTGTTCGGGTCGGCGATCGGCGCCGACGACATCCGGGAGTTGATCGGGGGGAAGTAGCGCGGTGGCCGATCCTGCACCAAGTGGTCGGACCGATTACGCTGTCGACGTGTCGGAGATGATGCCGGAGTCGCCGGGAAGTGGCCGCAAGTACATGCAGGTCGTGAACCAGGTGCTGACGGCCATCAGCGCGGGACGTCTGAGCCCTGGTGACCGCCTCCCCAACGAGCGGGATCTGGCCGTGGAGTGCGGGACGTCGCGACCGACGGTACGAGATGCGCTCCTGGCGCTGGAACTGTTCGGCGTCGTGGAGATCCGGCGTGGCTCCGGGTGCTACGTCACCGCGCAGGGGCATCGGATGCACAATCCCGCCCTGGGGTTGCTCGACGCCTCGCCGAACGAGCTCCTGGAGGCGCGGCTGCACCTCGAGCCAACGATGGCCCGGATGTGCGCGGGTCGTCTCAATCTCGACGAGATCCGCCGGCTCACCGCGCTCATCGACGCCTCGGACACCGCACAGACCCAGCAGGTGCTGCGTAGTGGTTTCGGCAACTACTTCCAGCTCAGTCAAGCGTTCCACTCCGAACTCGCCGGGTACTGCGGCAATTCGGTCATCGCCGGAGTGACCCGCCAGCTCGTGGACGTGGCGTCGCACCCGATGTGGGCGCTGCTGAACGGATCGAGCACGACGACCAACCAGCCCGACGTACAAGCCGACGAACACCGGGCGATTCTCGAGGCCATCGCCCTCGGTGACGCCGACGGCGCTGCCGAGGCGATGGAGCTCCACCTGCGCAGGATCGGTGGCGATCTCTTCGGCGCCGACGACTCGCCAATAGCCCGGGCACCTCGTCGACGCGGGTGAGCCGGGGGAGCCGGGGGCGGTGATAGCGCAGCGGTAGCTCTCTTGCCGACGTATGTCCACAGAATTGGTCCGACCACCTCTGTAATCATCAGTGATCTTTGCGTTACGGTCGGGCAATTGCGCGGCCATACCGTGATGCTTGTCGGTCGATGACCGTACGAATCATCGTCATTGAGATGGAGGAGCGCGTCCCATGCGCCGGAAACAATTCACCAGGACCCTCTCGACCATGACGGCCGCGGTCGCCCTGTCCGCGGCGTTGTTGACCGCCTGCGGTAGCGGCGACAGCGCGGCCTCGGACGAGATCGTCGTCGCATCGCCGCAGTGCGCGCACTGTCTTGCGATGTCGTTGCTTCCCGATCAGATGCCCGGGCAGAAGGTGACCTATCAGAACTTCACCAAGCTGACCGACCTCAGCACAGGTCTGGCGTCGGGCCGAATCAGCGTCGGGCAGATCGACTACACCGCGCTGGTCAGTTTGGCCTCCAAAGGGCTACCGATTGTGGCCATCAGCGGCCAGGTCAACGGCGGCTCGGATTTCGTCACCAGTCCCGCCCTGCACCTCGCTGAGAACGACTGGCCGGCCTTCGTGACCGCGGCCCGCAAGGCCAAGTCCGAGGGGCAGCCGCTCAAGATCGCCTCGCAGTTCGGCACCGTGCAAGATATCGAGCTACGACTCGAGTTGCCCGCCAAGGGAATCGACCCGAACACCGACGTCGAGATGACCAACGTTCCCTACGAGGGAATGGGACAGGCGCTGTCGAACGGGTCCGTCGACGCCGCTATCCCGGCACAGCCCTTCGCCGCTGAGATCATCGACAAGAAATTCGCCCAGCACTTCGCCTACCCCTATGACCAGCCGGCGGGTGACCTCACCAACGTCGTCGTGGTCAGCAAGACCTACCTCACCGAGCACCCCGACAAGGTCAAAGAGATCGCCAAGGGGATGAGCAAGCTCGTGCCGTATCTGAAAACCACTGCCGGACAGCAAGCGTGGGTCGCGGCTATCAAGAAATACACCAACGTACCCGACGCCGCGATCTCTGCGGCGATGCCGCAGCTCAGCCCGGACTACGACATGCCGATGAGTCAGATCGAGGCGATCGCCAACGCGATGTACGCACAGAAGCTGATTCCCGAGTCGCTGACCGCAGCGCAACTGCGCGACCACGTCGACTACACACCGCTGTCGGAAGCGACCGGGAGTTCACCCGCCGAACTCGGAGACAACCAGTGAGTGAGGTATTGGTGGTAAGTGACACACCGTCGGCCACGGGGGTGGTAGATCCGCCGGAGCCGTTGGCGCCCAAGCAACATCGACGAAGAGCCGGTTCGATGAGCGTGGTGCGCAGAGTCCTCGTGGGGACGGTGGTCCCCATCCTGATCCTCCTGGGCTGGGACCTGATCGTGCGGGCGGGAGTATTCCCGACGGCCTTGATCCCCTCGCCGTCGATGGTGCTGGCGACCCTCGGCGATTGGGCGACCGGATCGAAAGGAGGGATGTTCTACAGCGGAAAGTTGTTGACCGACACCGCCGCGACCCTCGAGCGAGTGGGCATCGGCTTCGTCTCGGCCGCCGTCGTCGGAGTTCTCCTCGGCCTCCTCATCGGTGTATCCCGATGGGCAGACGAACTTCTCACGCCCACCATGCGGATCCTCGGGCCTGTTCCGCCGACCACCTGGATTCCGGTGTGCATCGTCGTGTTGGGCATCGGCTCGCTCACCAACTACTTCTTGGTGTTTCTCGGTGCGGTGTTCCCGGTGGCGGCATCGGCAACGGTGGCGGTCTCGGGAGTGTCGCGCGATCTGGTCCGTGCGGCGCGGATGATGGGGCGTCGACGGCTCGGCGTCACCTTCGCCATCGTGTTACCCGCGGCACTCCCTGGAATCGTCGGCGGCCTGCGGATCGGTCTAGGCCTGGCCTGGATGATGGCCGTGACCTCCGAGATGCTGGCTGTCCGTTCGGGTTTGGGATACACGATTTGGAACTGTTACAACTACCTCGACTACCCGGGTGTGTTCGCCGCCATGATCGTTCTCGGGATCTGCGGTCTGGCGACCGACATGATCTTGCGTGCGATCAGTTCGTCGGCCCTACGCTGGCACACCGCGACAGGAGTTCGCGCATGAGTGCCACCCCCGCAGAGGTGCGAGCCGCCACCGCGGCAACCTCGGTCCACCTCGATGACGTGACCAAGCAGTACTGGCAGAAGGGGCGCTGCACCACCGCGCTGAACCGCTGCTCGCTGCACATCGAAGCCGGGGAGTTCTTCTCCCTGCTCGGCCCCAGCGGAACGGGCAAGACCACCCTGCTCAATCTGCTTGCGGGGTTCGAGCGCCCGGACGCGGGAACGGTCCGGATCGGTAGCCGCGACGTCGGCGGCCCCGGCCCCGACCGCGCCGTCGTGTTCCAGTCGCCGACGCTGTACCCGTGGCTCACTGCGGCAGGCAACGTCGCCGAGGGTATGCGCCATCTGAAACTATCGCGCTCGCAACGGAAGAGCCGTGCCATCGAGCAACTCGCGGAGGTGGGCCTCGAACATGCCGCCGGCCGGTATCCGCACCAGATGTCGGGAGGTATGGCGCAGCGCGTCGGTATCGCACGGGCACTGGCCATGCGTCCCGACGTCTTGGTGATGGACGAGCCTTTCGCTGCACTGGACGCCTACGTCCGACGCGAAATGCAGGAGCTGGCCGTGCGTCTGCAGCAGGAACGCAACGTCACCACGTTGTTCGTCACCCACTCGATCGAGGAGGCGCTGGTACTCAGCGATCGGGTGGCCACCATGGCCGATGGCAAGGTGACCGAGATCTTCGAGGTCCGCTCACCCCATCCACGCGACGTGACCGCACCCGACTTCAACGCACTGCGCCGGGCCATCGCCGACCGTATCGAAGCCGGTGTCCGCGCCGAACGTGAGCGGACGCGGTGAGCACACATGACCGGATCACCGACGTCCTGGCGTGCCACGAGGAATACGTCTGGACCAATTGCATGGTCCATTTCGACCCCTATGCGATCCGCGCGGCGGCGGCGTCGGCGCCTCCCGGGCCGCTGCACGGCCTGCAGTTCAGTGTGAAGGATCTGTTCGCGGTGCGCGGAGTGCCCTCGCGCGCAGGCAGTCTCGTTCTGCAGGGTTATCGGCCGACTGTCGAAGCGACGGCCGTCGCCAGGGCACGGCAGGCTGGCGCGGTGTTCGTCGGCAAGTCCAACTGTGCGGAGTTCGGATTCGGTATCGACACCGAGACCCGACTGGGTGGTCGTGTCCTGCACCCGTTTCGGGACGATCTCTCGCCCGGCGGGTCCAGTGGCGGTGATGCCGTGGCCGTCGCAACCGGAATCGCCGACTTCGCCATCGCCGGCGACTACGGCGGATCGGCCCGCTGGCCCGCCCAGGCGCTCGGAATCCACGGATTGCGTACGGGCATCGGCGCAGTGCCCCTCGACGGCCGTATCGGCGGTCTTGGTGCCACACGGCGCGCTCCCACCGGGAGCGGTTCTGCACCGTGGCGACTGAACCACCTGGAGACCGTGAGCGTGATGGCGCGAGATCCGCAGACGCTGCGGCGAGCCACCGACGCCGTGTGTGATTTCCGTATTCCTCGCGCGCGGACGCGACGGCTGTTGCTCTCCTTCGGCACCGAGATCGCCCCGATCTCGCGTGAGGTCCGCGCTGCGGTGGTCGAGGTTGCGGCGCGGGCCACCGAGCGGGGGTACACCGTCGATATGGCCGAGGACGTCTTTGCCGGGGCCATCGACACCTACAACCTGTTGCGCGCCCGGCTCGACGATCAGTCCGATGTGGCCGCTGTGGTCCGGGGCAATGAGGATCTGCTGTGTGATCAGACGCGCGAGGTGTTGGCGGACGCCCCTGGCCACGTCGTGATCGACGACGAGATCCGCGACGCGTGGACCACTGCGCTGCGCCTTCGGGAGCGCCTTCGGGAGGCCATGACCTCCTACGACGCTATTCTGATGCCCTGCGCCGCGGCTGGCGCGTTACCGTTCGGCGCGGGTGTGGAGGTCGACGGCGTCCGAGTGGAAGGCCATGCCCTGATGGCGCACCTGCGCGCCGTATCACTGACCGCCCTACCGGCGATGACGATGCCGGTGGATGGCGAGCGCGCGATCTCGGTGCAGCTCGTGGGTGCGCCCGGTGGCGAGCTCGACCTGTGCGATCTCGCTCAGGCACTGGCTGCGACCACTGGGCAGCGCACGTTGAACCAGAGCGCATCGGAGTCGACTCTGCACAGCGCAGGACGGAGATCATGATTCAGTCGACCGGTGTGGGAGGCGGTCGCGGTGTCGCCGAGTACCCGCGTGATCTGCGAGGGCGGGGCCGGAGCCCTCAGAGGTGGCGATGGCCCGGCGGACGACGCGTCGCGGTGAGCGTGGTGATCAACTGGGAAGAGGGCGCAGAGCGCAACGTGCTGCACGGCGACGCGACCTCCGAGAGCGCCGGATGCGATGTCGCCGACGGCGAGGCGCGTCTGAACGCACGGGATCTGCGCACCGAGTCAATGTACGGGTTCGGTACCCGCGTCGGCGCGTGGCGGCTCCTCGATCTCTTTGACGGGTACGGGATTCCGGCGACGGTCTTCGCCGCGGGTATGGCCGTCGAGCGGTATCCCGAGCTGGCCGTCGAGTTCGCCCACCGCGGCCACGAGATCTGCGGTCACGGCTATCGATGGATCGACTACCACGGCGTTGATGAACACACCGAGCGTGAGCATATCGAGCGCACCGTGGAAGCGATCACGACGGCCACCGGTCGGCGACCCGCAGGGTGGTACACCGGACGAACCAGCCCCAACACGCGACGGCTGATCGCCGAGGAGGGCGGATTCGTCTACGACTCCGATGCCTACGACGATGACGTGCCCTATTGGGACCGAAGCCTGGAATCACCGCATCTGGTGGTGCCCTACGCCTTTGACACCAACGACATGCGGTTCGCGACCTCGCCGGGATTGAGCGGCGCACGGCAGTTCGGCGACGAGCTCATCGACACCCTCGATGAACTCGTTGCCGACAGTGCGGCGGGCCCAAGCATGATGAGCGTCGGCCTGCACCTGCGTCTGGCGGGTCGACCCGCGCGTACTCGCTCAGTTCGGCGGTTTCTCGACCACGCTGTCCAGCGATCCGACGACGTGTGGTTCGCCCGGCGAATCGACATCGCGCGGTGGTGGATCGACAACGCCGGGGTACCGGCCGCACTGAGCGAAGGGGCGGGCAGGTGACCATCATCGGGATGATAGTCCCGTCGTCGAACACCGTGGTGGAGCCGACAACCGCGCGAATGCTCGCGCATCGGCCTGACGTGACAGTGGTGCACACGCGGATCCGCGTGCACACCATCACGATCGAAGGTAGCGGCGCCGCATTCGACGCCGAGTCGATGGTGTCGGCGGCACGACTGTTGGCCGACGCCGGCGTCGATGTGATCGTCTGGAACGGCACCGCCGGATCGTGGCTCGGTGTGCGATACGACAACGACATCTGCGCCGCGATCACCGCGGCCACCGGGGTGCCCGCGACGACCTCGACGCTGGCAATCATTGCGGCCTGCCGTGCATTCGGTGTGACCCGCCTGGCCGTCGCCACCCCGTACACGCCAGATGTGGTGGCCGCCATCGCCGCCGAGTACGCCACGCACGGTATCTGTGTGGTCTCACACGCCGAATGGGGATTGAGCGACAACAGATCCTTCGCCGATCCGCCGCCGGCCCAGGTGGCCGAGTTGCTCGCTGCTGCGGTCGGTGACAGCGCGCCGGAAGCGGTGGCACTGATCTGCACCAACGTCGACGGCGAGGCGGTGGCGGGCCAGATGGAGCACCTACTGGGAATCCCGGTGCTCGACAGCGTTGCTGCCACGTTGTGGTGGGCGCTGGAAGCCTCGGGCGGTGGTGCCGAGATCGTCGGGCACGCAACCCTACTGAGGCAGGCGTCATTTCGGCGCGGAGCCATGGCGATCGTCGACGAACTACGTCGCCAATTGGGCTGTGCCCGCGTCACCCTGCGCGTCGACCATGAGGAACTCGGCCTGCACGTCGACACCAGTGTTGCCGAGGCTCTCGCGCCGGGGGAGCCGTCGATGATGCATGCCGGCCCGGTCGATCAGCGGTCGATGCAGACCGTGCAGTGGCTGTTGCGGCACCGGGAAGTGCTGGTGCAGAATTCTTTTCAGAGTCCGCCCTTTCCGCCCTCGTCGCTTCGGGAGGTGTATGGGATAGCTGCCCAGATGCTCGGTCCGGTGGAGATCGGCGGTGAGGTGACGGCCTGGCTTTCGGCGCACAGCCGAAGCGAACGCCAATGGTCGGCCGCCGATGTCGCAGCGATGGACACAGCCGGAAAGGCTACTGCAGCACTGATAGCCGGACGAGATGGAGAGAAGAGATGACCGCGAAGACGATCCAGGTGTGCGTCGGCATCGACGTCGACTCCTGTGCAGGGTGGCTGGGCTCGTACGGCGGCCAGGATTCACCGAATGACATGCAGCGAGGGGTCTTCGCCGGCGAGGTCGGCGTTCCCAGACTGCTGCGGCTGCTGGCGCGCCGAGGCATGGTGAGTACCTGGTTCTGGCCGGGCCATTCCATCGAGACGTTCCCGCGGCAGGCGCAGATGTGCGTCGATGCAGGGCACGAGATCGGGGCGCACGGCTACAGCCACGAGAATCCGAGGTCGTTGAGTCTCGCGCAGGAGCGCGATGTGATGGAACGCAGTGTCACGCTCATCGAGCAACTCACCGGGGCACGGCCGCGGGGATACGTTGCGCCCTGGTGGGAGATGAGCGAGCACACGACGGCAATTCTGGCCGAATACGGATTCACCTACGACCATTCGCAGAACTACAACGATTTCGTTCCGTTCTACGCGCGGGTCGGTGACACGTGGTCTCCCATCGACACCTCGGCGCCCGCACATACGTGGATGCATCCCCTGGTGCACGGGCATGAGATCGATCTGGTGGAGTTTTGCGGCAACTGGTACGTCGATGACCTGCCACCGATGATGTTCATCAAAGGCCACGCCAACTCACACGGTTTCGTCAACCCCCGCGACATCGAGCAGATGTGGAACGACCAATTCGACTGGGTATATAGGGAGCTCGACTATGCGGTCATCCCGATGACCCTGCACCCCGACGTGTCGGGGCGTCCGCAGGTGCTGCTCATGCTCGAGCGGTTGCTCGATCGATGGGCGTCGTTCGACGGCGTCGAGTTTGTGACGATGGCCGATGCGGCCGCGGAGTTCCGGAGCCGGTTCCCGCTCGAGGGTGCTGCTCGTCCGGAATGTGTGGGGCGGTAGCAGACCGATACCGAATCCAGAGGCGGGAATCGGACAACACTCCACGGTGCGAACAGAGCGACCGGACTTGTGGGTCGAGAGATCACTCGTCGGCACGGTGACCACGTGTGCGTGGCGCCGTCAGGAAGGGGTCGGGACCAAGGCGTATCGACGACCAGATCGGTTACTGACGACTGGTGGAGTCCGCGCGGATGAGCGCGAGAACGTTTGCTGTGGAACCGGTCTCGGCGATCTGCGGAAAGATCGACTCGACGCTGTGCGCGTGACGCTCAGCGCTCGAGTCGGTCATCGCATCCGTCGGCAGTGACACATGGAAGCCCGCTTCGTGGGCGTCGCGGGCGGTCGACTCCACGCCCGCCCCGCTGGCGATGCCGACCACCACGACCTGCGTGACGCCGCGCGCCCGCAGCGTCTCGGCGAGCCCGGTACCGACGAACGCGCTCCGCGAGTGTTTGGTGACGACGATGTCGCCGGGCTCGGGAGCGAGGTCGTCGATGAACTCGGTGGCCTCCAGTGCGATGGTGCGCGCCGGCTGCCCGGCGTTGCGGTCGGTCCGGCCGGGCGGAATGCCCGCGACGTTGACCATCACCACCGGCAGATCGTGGGCGCGGAAGGCGGTGACCAGCTCGCCGATGCGCTCGATGACCTGCGCCGTCGGATGCGGCGCCAGATCGTCACGGAACGCGATCCCGCGTTGCATGTCGATGACGATCAGCGCGGTCATCGGGTCGAGAGTGGTCATGGTCACGATGGTTCTCCTTGCGTGTGCGTCGACTCGTCGAACCTGAAAGTACGCCCTGAACCTGGCAATGCTGGAATGTGTGCGGCCCCCGACCGTTGAACGACGTAGAAGGCACTCGCATCCGTCTGACCTGGTGTGCGGGTGCCGCGACACGGAAAAGAGGTGTGTGATGGTTGCCGACCTGAGCACGGCGAATGCGGCGGCGCACGGCGCGGACGTCGTGGACGAAGTTCCTGCGCCGATCCTGCCCACCGAGGACGATTTCTACGATGCGCCGGAGGGCTTGGAGAGCCTGAAGCCGGGCGAGATCATTCGGACGCGGCAGGTGGAGCTCAAGGACTTCTGGACCTCGCATCACCGCAACATGGGCTGGCAGGTGCTGTACCGCTCCACCGACCTCAACGGTGTGCCCGGGGTGGCCGCGACCACCATCGTCCTGCCGCGACGTCGGGCGACCGGGGCCAAGTTCCAGCTGCTGTCGTTTCAGTGCGCCATTGACGCCGTCACCTCGAGTTGTTTCCCGTCGTACGCGTTGCGCAAGGGGACAGGGGCGCGGCGTGCGGTGGCGCCTTTCGAGTTCCTGGTGGTGCGGCGCGCACTCGCGAAGGGCTGGGCGGTGTCGATTCCCGACCACGAGGGCATGCTTGGTGCATGGGGTGCGCCCCGCGAACCCGGGTATCGCACGCTCGACGGTATCCGTGCGGCTCTCGCGCTCCCGGAACTCGATCTTGCCCCCGACGTGCCGGTCGGCATGTGGGGCTACTCCGGCGGCGGCCTGGCCACCGCGTGGGCTGCCGAAATGGCACCGACGTACGCACCGGAACTGAATCTGATCGGCGCGGTCCTCGGCTCGCCGGTCGGCAACATGGCCTCCGCGTTGCTGCGTCTCAACGGGGGATTCCATGCTGCGCTGCCGATCATGGTGATCGCCGGGCTGCGGCGCGTCTACCCCGCGCTCGACGCCGCCATCAACGAGCACGCCACCGAGGCAGGCCGGCGCAACCTCGACGCGATCGCGCGCACCGGAACACCGGAGGCATTGCGCGAATTCAAGAATCACGACGTCGACGATTACCTCGACATCCCGGTAGCCGACATGCTCGCGCAACCCGAGATCGCCGAGATGATGACCGACATCCAACTCGGCAGTCACACACCGACCATCCCGCTGCTGGTGGTGCAGGCGGTGCGCGACGAGGTGATCGACGTCGACGACATCGACAGCCTGGTCGAGCGCTACCGCGAGAACGGGGCGTCGGTGACGTATGTGCGTGATCAACTCAGTGAGCACTACTCGCTGCTGCCGCTGTCGGGGCCGCTGGCCGTCTCGTGGCTCTCGCACCGACTCGCCGGCCGTCCGGCCCGCGACCGCACGGTGACTTCTGTTGCCGGACAACCGGAACCGCGGATCTCGCGGCAGTGGGTGACGGGCCCGTTCCGTAAGACTGAGGCGGCGTCGACGCCGAAGGCGTGAGATCACTCGATTCCGAAGCGGCGCTCAAGGAGTCGTTCCCGGCTGCGCCGGTCTGCGAGCTCATCCCGTGCTTGCGGATGCTGCCAGTAGTAGTGCAGCAGTGTGTGCAGGGTGAGTGGTCCCACGCATGACAGCGATGCGTCGTAGTCGGTTCGGCCTGCCAGGGAACGCACTTCGACGCGCGTCGTTGCTTTGAACCGCACGGGGTGCAGTTCGAGGAGTGCCTCCCACGGCGTGGTGAATTCCCGCCTGGTGCCCGGTTCGAAGGTCACTTTTGTCGGCGTCAGGATCACTGGGACGCCCGTGTGCGGTCGGAACGCGGCGACGACTCCGCAGAAGCAGAGAGCTGCACCAACCAGCATCATGATCGTCACCAGCGTCTCGTCTCCGGGTTCGGCCATGTTGGTGACCGTCCCGGTGTGTACGCCGTAACCGATTGCCAGACAACCGATGAACGCTGCGAGCGAGCTCGGCAATAGTGCCCATGACCGCGGACGCACGTCGATCACCAGCCCGCCGGCGGTCGATCGCACCGGTGCGCGGGCAAGCGAACGTCTGTCGATGGACAGCAGGACGAACATGTTGAGCCCGAGGATCGTGAACGTGACACCCCAGGACAGCAGATAGATCTCGTGCGCCGGTGTGCGATCCTGCGCTCCGATCGCCGCCACCACCAGGATCCAGACACCGCACGCAGTGACCATCAGACCGAAGAGTGCGGTCAGTTGCTGCGCCCGCTTCCACACCGTGGGCAGCGGAAGTTGTTGTCGTGTTGTCATTTCGGGCACACCAACCGTCCGATCTCGTCGCCTGCTTTGCCGAATACCCAGGTGCCGGCCGCAGCGCCGGCACCGGCACCGAGTACTGCCAGGGGGCCGGCCGGGGCTGACACCCCTGCTGCTGCGGCGCCCATGGCCCATCCGCCCGCGCCGCCCATGACCCCGCTCATCAGTGCACGGCATGCCTCGTAGTTGTTGTCGGCGTTGATGATGTCGGATGCTGCGACCGCGATCGACAGCGCGGGGCCGCCGAACTTCATCCCCGACGCGATGCCGGCGCGGGCGATGGGCCCGGCTTCGAGGTGTCCGTTCTTGGCAGCTACTTCCATCGAGGCCATGCCGGCGCCGAACAGTGTCTCGCTCTGATGGGTGAAGTAGCCGGCGTCGGCCGGCAGGTCTTGGTTGCGGGTGCCGTCGGGATTGAGCGTCCACCCCTTCTTGGCGCCGTCGGCGGCCACCACCTTGTACGCACCGCCCGACGGGGTTTGGATGCGTGTGGCAACGGTTCCCGAACGGTCGCCGCGGGTTTCGTTGATGGCGACGACCAGGTTGCCCTGCGGATCGTACTGAGTTTCGGTGTGCGAGGCGAGAGTGTCGTCCGCGGCGAACCCCGCCTCGACGGCGCCGTCGTTCCCGGCCGCTGACGTCGTGCGGTCGGTGATCACGGTCCGACCGCCGTCCTGCATGAGCACGGTCGTCGTCGAGCCGTTGACGACGGTGTCGGTGTCGACGCGGGCGATAGTGGTCGCGGCGTCGACGTCGCGGATCTGGCCCTGCCGGAGCTGCCCCCGTGAGTTCAGCCGGATTGGGTACCTCGTCCTGCGGAGGAGCCGCACTGGTGTTGATCATCGCCTCCATCATGGTGGGCGCCTGCGGCAGGGTGACGGCATGCGATTGTGCAGCCGCGCGCAGGCTGTTGGCAGTCGAGTCGTCGGCGGTGCCGACGGCGAGGAGTTTGGTATTGGTCGTCGCCTGCGCCGAATCCCGTTGTTTGCGTAGCTCAACCAGCGCCGCCGACGTGTACTCCTTCGGTCGGATCAGGACCACTCAGAGGTCGTTCACCCACAGATCGCCGGTCTCCACGGCGGTCACGTGATCGAGCAGCGACGACCGTGCCCACGCAAGATCGTGTGCCCCGATCGTCAATGCACCTGAGACGGCCTCGGCCGCATCGGCGATCGCATACGCTGCACGCTTGGCCTGATCGAACGACCGTTGGGCCGCGGTTTGCGCCGGGCCCGTCCACCCCTGGTACTCGGGCAGTCCGGCGCATTGCCCCGCCGCGTATTCGGCCGCGGTCTCGATGGCAGACCCCGCGGTCTTTACGGTGTCGGCGGCTTCGGTGAGTTGTTCCGGGTGCCAGCTCTGCAGGCGAGAACGACTGGGCAGCATGCGGTGTCAGGACTTCCACACCGATGAGAGCGGTGGCGACCTCGGTGTCTTGAGCGACGTAGTTGTTGGCTGCCCCGCACGGCCGCACCCATCGCGTCGAGGTGGCGGGCAAAGGTGTCGACGAGATCGACGAATCCCTCGCCGACGAGAGCTGAGGTGTACGCCGTGGTCGAGCCGGGAATGCACCGCCCGGCACCCGTGATCGCATCGGCGAGGTGGGCGTCGGCCACCGCCTGCGACGTCTGCGTCACCTGTGTTCCGAATGCGCGCAACGCATCTGGATCGACGTCCACCACACCCCCGTATGTCCCGTTTGTCCGGTCGGGGATGAACCTAACACGGCCCGCGGGTGGGGCCGTGTTGGTTATCCACAGGACGGTGTGGGGGTCAGTCCTCGAGGTCGGGTACCGCCCACAGATGGCGTTTGGTGGCGGCCTCATACAGTGGCGCGTCGCACGCGAACGGTGTTGCAGTCCTGCAGGCGTCGCGTAGCAACAGGAACGTGGGAAACGGGATCTCCCAGGTCTCGCGCAAGAGCCGGATGCAGTGCACGGCGGTCACACCGTGCTGGTGTCGGGTGATGTCGAGGACGTGTTCACGGCGGCTGGGTAAGTGACGGAAACCGGCGCTGGTCAACGCCGCTTCGCTGTGGCCGTCCTCGCCCAGCGCGTCGTCGGCAATGGTGCAGCGAATGCGTCCGGGTTTGGTGGCGCGGAAGGTGATGAGCTGCAGACGATCTGAGGCACGGAAGCATTCGAGGAAGTCGAATCGTCCGGGGGCGAGGTCGCCGAGTCGGGCGGCGAGATCCTCGGTGAACTCTCGCCAGGTGTCGGTGATGATCTGTTCGGGAGAGGTGGTCATGCGGCTCCATCGTCAGCGGTGAGTGTTCCCCGCAGGTGGCGGGGTGACTCGCACAGTAGACGTGGGTACCGACAGGGTCGGGTCAGAGCTGAGCGTCCGTCCACCGGAAGTCGCCGCGCTGCAGGGGTTCGATGCGTTTGAGGGCATACCACGTCGGCGTGGTGGAGGGTTGCGTCGAGTACAGGCCGTGGGATGCGGACACGACGCGATCGAATTGGCTTGGCCAGTGAATGGTTTCGGCGAGAGAGTCGAGGACGACGCGACCACGATCGAGTGCGCGGGTGACGTGTGCCGGCGCCGGGAGGAGGTCGGACTTGCTGCTGTTGCAGGATTGGCAGGCCAATACGAGGTTCGTCAGTCCGTCGATCCCGACGCGCGACCACGGGAGTACGTGATCGACGTGGCGTCCCGCGCGCAGCCGCGCATTGCAGTAGAAGCAGTCGTTGCCGAAGTGGTCGGCGAGGACTTCGGCCGGTCGGGCGAGGGAGACGCGTTCGGTGCCGAAGAGGTGGGCGGCGATGTCGGGCTCGTCGCCGAGGACCTCTCGGTTCATGCGCCGGACGTCGTCGACCCAGGCGAGCTGGAACGCCGGCTTGACCAGCGGGGCGAGGCGGGCGAGGGTGTGGCAGACACCGGGGAACAGTTCGATCTGGTTGCCGTGGGCGTCGATGACGCGTGTCGAGTCGGTGCCCAACCACGAGTCGTCGTAGAGGAAGCACTCATAAGTGCCGGTGCCGACGCGTTGCAGGAGCTTCAGGGGATAACGCACGAGGTTCTTCTTGATCGCGGACTGCGCTGCCTGGTACTCCTGTGGCACGGCTATTTTGGCGCTCTCGATCGGGATCTGACGCAGTCGTGCCGTCGCGTACGCAGCGCGGACTGCAGTGAGCTGAGTGAAGATGACGCTGCGCCCGCCGTTGGACTGGCGCAAGATCACGTGTCGCTTCTCGTCCAGCGGCCGTAGCTGGGGCCAGTAGAGCGCCATCACCCGCTCGGTGAGATCGTCGAGGTCGATCGACACCGCGGCGCCTGGATCGTCGGGCACCGACTCGACCGCGAGATCCAGCAATGCCACCATCACCGCGAGCTTGTAGGTCGCCTCGCGGCGCCCCTCCTCCAGCACCGCGACCAACTGCTGGCCGAGAGTGAGGGGATCGGTGGGCATGGGTGGAGTGTAGTGCGGGTGGTGGCGCTGCAGGCCGATCTCGCGGGCGAGGCGAAGCTGGGCGGCTCAGTGCTCAGCAGGGATTCGGCTCGCCGATCTTCACCGCTGACAGCACTGCCTGGCCCTCGGTGACCGGGCTACCGGCGAGAGGAGTCTGCGACACGACGATCCAGTTGCTGTCGACGAGCTGGCGTCGGCCCTCGCCGGTCGCATCTTCGCTGCGGGAGAAGAAGACTCCGGCACGCTGGATGGCGTTCTGCGCGGCCTGCAGGTTCATGCAGACGACGTTCGGCATGGTTACGGGTTCGGCCGCTGCGGTCGTGGTTGCCGCCGGCGGAACCGCATTCTGCGTCTTGGCGACCGTGGTCGAAGGCAGGACCTCGGTGGTCGTGGTGACCGTATTCGGCACGACAGCGGGTGTGGTCGTCGAGGTGGCGTCCGAGGACGAGGTGCTGCTACACGCGGACGCGGTTAGTACGACGACGAATATCGCCGATAAGACTGCCACACAACGAGATACCGTCTTCATCGTCACCGATCCTCCTGAAGTTTCCACGCCCACGATGGGGTGCATCGCCAGAACGGTACGCACTCATTACGTCCGAAGAGTCCGATTTTGCGGGAGGTTCCTCCGGGTGGTGGACATGCGGGGAGATGATCGGCGGGTTGGGTTGTCAGTTCTGTGTTCCCATCGTCGAGTCTGGGTGCAGTGCTGAGAGATAGCGCTCCGGATCGGCGTCGTATCGCTTGTTCTCTTCTTCGCAACGCGCCAGCATCGCGGACTTTTCGGCCTCGAGATGTTCACGTCGCGCGGCGTTCCGTTGGACCAACTTGATCACGACGAACACAAGGGCACCGGCTGCGATCAGTCCGACAACGACGTACCAGAAATGGATCACGAACCAGATGACTGCGCCGATCACCAACACTGCGCCGACGAGCAGCGGAGTTGTGTCAGAACTCTTGGAAGACAAGATTTTCCTAGATCTTTGGACCGAGCACAATCGGCGTCGGTGGTGTGAAGGTGGGGTTGTCGGGCAGTGGTTGCTCGCACAGGGAGTCACCGACGTGTGTTTCACCGTTCGTGCGGATGCGAAGGGCGACTCCCCTTGGCGTGCCAACGAATCGTCGTACCAAGCAAACCGCGGGTATCCGTAAGCGCGGTACTCGTCGATGGTCAGGGGAGGGTGATGCGGTGGCTCGTCTGTGAGCGTCTGCCACGCAGTTGAGTTCACGATCTTCACCGTTGCACTCGACTGGATCTGACAGAGTGCAGGGTGAGCCCGAACGGAGGTCGCGTGCCCCAGATGTACCCCGAGTCCCCGCGCTTCGCCACGCCAACGGAAAGATCGGTGTGGTTCGCGCTGCGTGACCAGCTGGCCGACGATGATCTGGTGATCCACGGTCAGCGGGTCACCGATCACGAGAAGGACCACGAGGCCGACTTCGTGGTCGCGATCGCCGGCGCCGGCATCGTGTGTCTTGAGGTCAAGGGTGGTGAGGTCTGGCACGACGGTGACGGCTGGCTGCAGTCGCGGCCGGGGAACCGGCCGAAGCGGATCGACCCCGTTGCCCAAGCACGCGGCGCGTGTTACGCATTGCGGTCCTACGTTGAGACCCACCCGGCGTGGACTCGCGGGCGTTTGCGGTGGGATCACGTTGTGGTGCTACCGCAGTCGCTCATCGACGACGACTTCGCGTTGCCGGACTGCCCGCGGTGGAAGGTCGTCGATCGTAACCAGCTCGATCACCTCGTCCCACTCATCCGTCGGGTCCTCCTCGACAAGGAGCAGAACCTGCCAGCCCTCGACGCCTCGGCGATCGAGCAACTCGTCACCACACTGAGCGGGCGCGGGCTGCCTCAACGCGATGTCGTTGCCCGATCACTCGAGAACGAGGAAGCCGCTGACGCGCTGACCGAGCAACAGTCGGTGCTACTGAACGCCATCTCACTGCTGCACCGTGTGGAGGTGCGCGGCGGGGCCGGCAGTGGCAAGACCTTCCTCGCCGTCGAGCAGGCCCGGCGACTGACCAAAGCCGGCCAACGGGTGCCGCTGCTCTGCTACTCGCACGGTCTCGCCTCGTATCTAACCCGTCTGGTGGCCGGCTGGAAGTACACCGAACGACCCGCATACGTGGGCGAATTCCATCAGCTGGGCATCGAGTGGGGAGCGGCAACGGGTCCCGACGAGTCGGTTGTCAGCGATGCCGCACAGCACTTCTGGGAGCACGAGTTACCGAACGAGATGACTGATCTTGCCGAGGCGCTGGATCCCGGACATCGCTTCGACGCCGTCGTCATCGATGAGGCGCAAGACTTCGCCGACGAATGGTGGCGGCCGATCCTGGCGTGTCTGCGAGACCCCGACGACAGTGGCATTTATGTGTTCAGCGATGAGGCGCAGCGCGTGTTCGATCGGCACGGGGCGCCGCCGGTGTCCCTGGTTCCGCTCCTCCTGGATCAGAACTTGCGGAACACCCGCCAGATCGCGTCGGCCTTCAGTCCGCTTGTCGGACAACGCATGCAGCTGCGGGGAGGAGAAGGGCCCGATGTGCGCTTCGTGGCGTGCACACCGGACGAGGCGCTCGGCTGTGCCGACCATCAAGTCGACCTGCTACTCGACGACGGCTGGCGTTTCCAGGACGTCGCTCTGCTCACAACCGGTAGCCGACACAATGAGCAGATCGCACGGCAACAGCAAGGGCCACAGGCCTATTGGGACACCTTCTGGGACGACGATCAAGTCTTCTACGGCCACGTCCTCGGGTTCAAAGGCTTGGAGCGACGCGTCGTCGTTCTCGCACTGAACGAGTCCGCGCCTCGGGACCGGTCCAAAGAGCGGCTCTACGTAGGGCTCTCGCGGGCTCGTGATCAGCTGGTGGTGTGCGGCGATCCGGACTTCGTGTGCAGCGTCGGTGGAATCGATGTGGCGCGCCGGTTGGGTATCTGACGGTTCTGGCGGCAGTGCCATCGAGAAACTATTCGATCACCGCGTCGACCCGCCACACGGCGTCCCCCGCCCTCGCCGAACTGTGACCTGACCTACTCGACCCGCCCCGCTATGTACACGAGACGGGCATATCTGTAACTTAACGACAATGACTGCAAGTAGTACGCGTACGCCCAAGGGTGGCGAGCGCGTTGAGAGTCCCTCGTTGACGGTCTTGCGGCCGGTCCGGGGCGAACTCCTTGCTGCCCTGACCTGCGTGATCGTGTCCACCGCGTCGTCGCTGGTGCCGTTGATCGGGGTTGTCGAGATCGCACGCCTGGTGATCGCCGATGGCCCGCTCGACAGCAGACGCGTGTGGTGGGTCGTGGCCGCCATCGGTGGTGGTCTCGTCGTGCGAGTGACCTTCATGATGGCCGGCGGATGGCTCTCCCATCACGCCGACATCCGTCTCGCGAGCGCGCTCAAGCGCCAACTCGTCACCAAACTCGGGCGACTTCCCCTCGGATACTTCACCCGCGCGAGCAGCGGGGCGGTCAAGAAGGCCGTCAACGACGATGTCCAGACACTGCACCACCTCGTCGCCCACGCCGTGCTGGAGGTGACCGGCGCGATCACGGTGCCGGTTGTTATTCTCGCCTACCTGGTCGTCGTCGACTGGGTGATGGCGCTGATCACGGTGGTGCCACTGGTGCTCGGGGCGGTCGGCTACGCACTCGCGATGCGCGGGAGTGAGCAGATGTTCATGCGTTACGACGCCGCGACCCGAGAGCTCGGGGCGTCGACGGTCGAGTTCGTCAACGGCATCAGCGTCGTCAAGGCATTCGGCCGTGTCGGTGTGGCGCACCGCCAATTCAATTCGGCAGCAGACGAGTTCAGCACCTTCTACTCCACCTGGATGCGAATGTCGCAACGCGGCATGCTGATCATGGAGCTGGCCACCAGCCCGGTCACCACGCTGGTCACGGTAGGTGTGGCCGGACTCGCCCTGACCCAGGCCGGACAGCTCACGCTGCCCGATCTCGTCGCCTTTCTCGTTCTCGGACTGGGGATCACCGCACCCATCACGGTGCTCGGATACAGCGCGCAGGCCCTGCGAGAAGCGTCGCAGGCGGCCCGGCGCGTCCTCGACTTCGTCGATGAGCCCGAATTACCCCTTGCCCATGAAGCGCCAGCACTCGTCGGCGAGCAGCCCACGGTGACCCTCGACAACGTCGGATTCCGTTATCAATCAACAGCTCCGCGTGCGCTCGCCGAGGTGAACCTGACTCTGCGTTCAGGCACGGCGACCGCGATCGTGGGGCCGTCCGGGTCGGGCAAGTCAACACTGGCCGCGCTGCTCGCGCGGTTCGGCGATCCCGAGACCGGCGCTGTCCGCATCGACGGCATCGACGTGCGTGAGCTGCCGGAATCGGTGCTCTACCAGAAAGTCTCGCTGGTCTTTCAGGACCCGCTTTTGCAGCGAACAACCGTGCGCGACAACATCCGACTCGCGCGCCCCGACGCCGACGATGCCGAGGTCCGCGCTGCCGCCGACACCGCTCAACTGGGCACACGGATCGCCGAGATGCCGGCGGGCCTCGACACCGTCGTCGGCACCGACGTGCGGCTCTCCGGCGGTGAGGCGCAGCGTGTCGCCATCGCCCGCGCCGTCATGGCCGACACCCCGATCCTCGTGCTCGACGAGGCGACGGCGTCGGCAGACCCGGAGTCCGAAGCGCAGATCCAGCAAGCCTTGACGGGGTTGTTGCGGGGCAAGACCGTCGTGGTCATTGCGCACCGGCTCAGCACCATTCGCCACGCCGACCAGATCGTCGTCCTCGACCACGGACGCATCGCCGAGATCGGCACCCACGACGAACTCGTCGACACGGGCGGTGCCTACGCCGCGCTTTGGGAGGACGAGCAGCGCCAGGAACGACAGGGGAACCGCGGATGATCACCTTGCTGTCGAAGCTCCTCGACGCCCCGGATGTGCGGCGTCTCCGAGGGCTGGTTGTACTCCTCGCTATATTGGCGGTCTTCCAAGGTGTGATCTACGTGCTGCTGGTGCCGCTCCTGCGGTCGGTCTTCGACGCCCGGTGGGGATCGGCGTGGGCGGCGGCGGGCGCGATCGCCGCACTCGGCCTCGCCTACCTGCTACTCATGGCACGCTCGGTGGCCGTCGGCAACGACCTGTCGTGCCGAACCCTCACCACCCTGTTGCGGCGCCTGGGATCTCAGGTCGCCACCTTGCCGCTGGGCTGGTTCGACGCCGAACGCACCGGCGAGCTCACCCGCCTGGCCGGAACCGGATCGGTCCAGATCGCGTCGGCACCGGCAAACCTGCTGCGCCCGATCATCGTGGCGGCCGGCGTTCCGGCGACCATTGTGGTGGCGCTGAGCGTGATCCAGTGGCAACTCGCGGTCGCGCTCGTCGTCGGCGGTGCCGCGGTCGTCGCCGGCACCCGACTGTTCACCGGGATCGTCAAACGGTACGAGGTCGATTACGAAGCAGGCCTGGCTGATTCGTCGGCGAGGATCGTCGAGTACGCGGTTACACAACCGGCGTTGCGGATCTTCGGGCGTGCCGGCAGTGGTCGTCGGCTCGTCGACGGCGCGCTCGATCGCTTCGAGCGGGCCGGCCGACAACTGACCCTCGTGGCCGGGTTCGTCGGAATGTCGTTCTCGGCATTGATCATCCAGGTTGTGCTGACCGCAGTCATCGCACTGAGCACCTATCTATACGTGGGTGGCACCGTCGACGCCGGGATGCTGATCGCGCTGCTGGTGCTCAGCGTCCGCTTCGTCGAGCCGCTGCTGCAACTCGGCGAGCTGACCGGCAATCTGCGCGTCGGACGTAGTCACCTCGAGCGCGCCATGACCATTCTCGATGCGCCCGTCCTCCCCGAACCCGCCACGCCCGCGCCGGTCACCGGGCTCGACATCGAACTACGTGACGTCGACTTTGGATACGACGGCGACCAGGTACTCACCGGTGTGTCATTCACTGCGCCGGCGCAATCGTTGACCGCGCTCGTCGGCCCATCCGGCTCGGGCAAGAGCACCATTCTGCGGTTGATCGCCCGTTTCTACGACGTCGACGACGGCGCGGTTCTTCTCGGTGGCAACGATGTCCGCGACATCGGTACCGCCGGGCTCCTCGACCACATCAGCATTGTGTTCCAGGACGTATATCTGTTCGACGGCACCATCGCCGACAACATCCGGCAGGCCAAACCCGATGCCACCCCCGCGCAACTCGCGCAGGTCGCCGCGGCCGCGCGGGTCGACGAGATCATCGCGCGGCTCCCCGACGGATGGGACACCCGAGTCGGTGAAGGCGGAACGGCACTGTCGGGTGGCGAGAAACAACGCGTCTCGATCGCACGGGCACTGCTCAAGGACGCTCCCGTCGTCCTGCTCGACGAGGTCACCTCCGCGATGGACCCCCACAACGAGCGGGCGCTGCAGGATGCGATCGCCGAACTCGCCCGCGCACGTACCGTTCTCATGATCGCCCACCGGCTGCCCACCGTCCGCGACGCCGACGCGATCGTCGTCCTCGACGACGGTGCCGTGGTGCAAACCGGCACCCACGAGCAGCTGATCGGCGTGGACGGGGTGTACCGCGACTTCTTCGAGCAACGGCGCCGCGCCCAAGGCTGGGCCATCACCCCCTGACCGGTCCTCGTCGACCGCTCGTCAACACCCAACGCCCCACCGTGGGCCCAATCCGGAGGTATCGTGTCGTGGACAGACGCCAATTTCTGCGTGGATCACTGATTTTGGGCGCCGCAAGCGCCGTTGTGGGGGTTGGTGCGGCGTGCGGGTCGTCGTCGACTCCCACCACCGACCGGCTCCGCATCGCCGCGCTCGGTAGTCCCACCGACACGCTGGACATGGGAACGGCGAACAGCGTGATGACCTATATCGCCGGATACAACATCTGGGACAGCCTCGCACTGATCGTCGGCGACAAGGTGACAATGCAACTGGCCGAATCGATCACACCGAACGCCGATGCGTCCGTGTGGACGGTTCGACTCAAGGACGGACTGCGCTTCTCCGACGGCTCAGCCGTGACCGCCGACGATGTGCTGGCAAGCCTGCGTTCGCTTGCGGCTTCTCCGAATATCGCCCAGTTCTACAGCGACCTAGACTTTTCCGCGTCCCGCGCCACCGACCCGCGGACCGCAACGCTGGCGCTGAAGCGTCCACGTGCCGATTTCGTCGAAGCGACGCTGGCGATGATGAGCATCGTGATGCGCTCCGGTAAACCAGACCCCGCCATCGGCTCCGGCGCCTACACGCTGTCCTCGGGCAACGCCACCGACGGGTATGTGCTGCGGCCGTCGCCGCATTACCGCGGCACGACGCCGTCGCTGACCCAGGTGGAGATCCGGGGGATCACCGACTCCACCGCTCGCCAGAACGCGCTCACCAGTGGGGAAGTCGACATGGCCCTCGAGTTGAGTGCGACCGGCGCCCAGACGTTGTCGTCGAATCCGTCGTTCACGGTGACCCGGCTCGGCGGTGCCGGCTCCCGCGCCATGTCGTTGGTGCTCAACACGCGAATGGCGCCCTTCGACGATCCGAAGGTCCGCGAGGCCATGATGATCGCCGTCGACCGCAACCAACTCGTCGACGTGGTGATGCGCGGTCAAGGGCAGGTCGGCAACGATCTCGTCGGTAAAGGGCTACCCGGCTACGACGCATCGATTCCCCAGCGCACCCGCGACGTCGCCCGGGCGCGCAGTGTGCTCGCGGCCAAGGGAGTGCGGACGTTGACACTGGTCAGTTCGGAGATCGCCCCGGGCACCAACGCCGCATCAGAACTGGTCAAGCAACAGCTCGCCGACGTGGGCGTCGAGGTGACCGTGCAGACCAAGGATCCGTCCAGCTTCTTCTCCAACATTCCCTCGCTGCTCTCGACACCGTTTCTCACCATGTACTACGTGAACCGCCCGGTCGCAGCCTCGTTGCCGTTCATGACCGGACCGACCTCGCCGTACAACTTCTCCGGATACTCCTCGCCGGCCTTGGAGAAGGCGCTCGACGCCGCCACGACCACCGTCGATCCGGCCAAGCGGGCTGCCGAATACAATGCGGCTCAACGCGATCTCCATGATCATGGCGCAGAGATTATCTGGGGCTATCAGGACACGATCAACGGCAGCGCTCGCGGTGTGCAGGTCGCCGAGTACAGCCAGGGCATCCCGCTGTTGGCCACCGCCCGATTCACGTGAGTGACCGGCTTCGGCGGGCGGTGGGATCTGCTGCCGTACGGCGATGCGGATACGCGCTTCTGGTGGTGCTCGGCGTGAACATCGTCGTATTCTTTGGCGTCGCAGCACTTCCCGGCGACGCAGCCACTCAGGCCGCAGGCTCTGCGTCCTACACACGAGTCGACGACCTGCGCATCGAGTTCGGTCTCGACAAGCCGGTGTGGGAAAGGTACCTGCAGTGGTGGCGTGGTGTCTTCGACGGCACGTTGGGTACCTCGCTGCCCGGTCAGCAGCCGGTCGCCCAACTCATCGGGGAACCGTTGGTGCGCAGTCTGATTCTCGCCGGTATCGCCGCTCTCATCGCCGTCGTCGTGGGGCTCGGTGCGGGAATCTCAGCCGGATTCAGACCGGGTTCGGTGACCGATCGGATCATCAGCGGAGCCGCACTGGTGCTCATCAGCAGCCCAGAATTCGTGGTGGCGACCGTGGCGATCCTGGTGTTCGCCTATCAACTCGACTGGTTGCCCGCGGTGTCGTTGGTGCCGGTCGGCGGCAACGTCCTGAGCGCCCCACAGATCCTTGTGCTGCCCGCCCTGTGCCTCGGCCTGTATGCGGCCGGGAGCATGGCGCGTCTGGTGCGCGCGGCGGTGCGCGTGGCCGCCGACTCGCCGCACGTCGACGCCGCCGTCCTCGCCGGCCTCCCGACGGCCGCCGTGCTCGGCAGACATGTGTTGCCGTCGGCATGGGGTCCGATCGCGCAGGTGGGGGCGCAAGTGGTGCCCTACCTCATCGGGGGAGCGGTGGTCATCGAGCGGGTCTTCGGGTACCCGGGGATCGGGTCGTTGCTCGTCGACCGGATCGCCGCGCGTGACGAGGCGACGGTCCTGACGGTGGTGACTCTCCTCGCCGCGGTCTCCGTGACCGCGTATGTCGCCGCTGACGCCGTTGTCGCACATTATGATCGGCGCTCGGTGGGGGTCGTCAGTTGACCGTACGAGACCGTGGGATGACGGCCGGACTCGGGAAATCCCGAGCGTTGCGGCGGCTCCTCATCGCCGTCTGCGCGGCCGTTCTGGGTGCCGGACTGCTGGTTGCTCTCGGTGGGCCGTTCATCGCCGATCGGGTGCACGGCGGGCCGGACCGCACGCTCGGTGCGTCGTATCTGCCGTCGTCGGCGCACGATCCGTTGGGAACCGACTATCTCGGACGTGACGTCGCTGCGCGCGTACTCGCCGGTGGCGCGACCATCGTGGTCATCCCGCTGATCGCGGTGATCCTCGCCGAGGCCGTCGGCGTGCTGGCCGGCATCTGGTTCGCGCAGACCCGACGGTCCGAACGTCTGACGCGGTACCTGCTCGACGTGGTGCTCGTGGTGCCGCCCGCGGTGAGCCTGCTGGTGGTGCTCACCGCCTCCGGCACGAATCCGCTCGGCCTGATCCTACTGGTACTGATGATCAGCCTGCCGTTCGTCAGCCGATACGCGCAGGCGTTGGCCACACCGCTGGTGTCGTCGGGATTCGTTGCGGCAGCGCAGGCGCGGGGCGACTCGACCGCGCGGGTGATGGTGTGTGAGATCCTGCCGAACCTGATCGTCCCGGTGGCCGCAGACCTCGGGACGCGGTTTGTCGGCGCCGTCTATCTGGTGGCGACCGCGAGCTTCCTCGGCGCCGCGACGCTCGACGGCACAGCCAACTGGGCGAGCATGGTGCAGCAGAACGCCGCGGGCCTCGCGCTCAATCCGTGGTCGGTGGCCGCACCCGCCGCGATGATCGCCGTCATCACCATCCCGGCAAACATCCTCGCCGACATATACCTGGAGCGACGGAGATGACCCCGACTTCGGCACAACAGGATTCGGTGCGCTCGGATACGGTGCACATGGAGGACCTGTGGGTCCACGACAGGACCGGTACCGCCGTCCTGGCCGGAATGAACCTCCGCATCGGCGACGGCAGCGCGCACGCCGTGGTCGGCGAATCGGGATCGGGGAAGACCACGGCCGCATTGGCGCTCCTCGGATATGTGCCCCGCGGGCTTCGGCACTCGCGCGGTGACCTGACTGTTTTCGGTACTCGGCCACTGGCGTTGGCGGGCAGCACGTTACGCAGTTTCCGGCGCAGCGTCGGATACTTGCACCAAGATCCGGGTAGCACGCTCACGCCGACCCAGACCGTCGGGTCGGCGATCGCCGAGCTCGCGATACCCACCGTCGAGCCCACCGAGATCCTGCTGTCGGTCGGGCTGCCCGCCGACGACGAATTCGTCGCGCGGTATCCCCATCAGCTCTCCGGCGGGCAACGACGCCGCGTGGCGTTGGCGCGGGCACTCGCCGGCGCACCCCGCATGCTCATCGTCGACGAACCCACCGCCGGACTCGACGCCACCGCGGTCACGCAGGTCATCGACGAACTCCACGACGCGCGCCGCCGACACGGCTTCACTCTCGTGGTGATCACTCACGATCTCGACGTGGCCCGCGAACTGGCGACATCGGTCACCGTCGTCGACTCCGGTCGTGCAGTCGAAAGTGGCTCCATCGCAGACGTTCTCGACAGTCCCGCGTCTGCGGCCTTGCGTGAGATCGTGCGCGCGCACGACGCAATCCGCTCGGGTGTACCCGCCGACGGCGACGCCGACAGCGGTGTGCAGCTGCGTCTGGATCAGGTGACCGTCGGCGCCGGACGATCGACGACGCCGCTGTTCGCGCCGGTCGATCTCACGGTCTCCGGCGGCCAGTCCGTCGGTCTGATCGGCCCGTCCGGTGTGGGGAAATCAACGCTGGTACGTGCGATGGTGGGGCTCGCCCCGACGCTGTCGGGGTCGATCACCATCGACACCGTGCCACGCAGCGGCCGCCGATGGCAGCCGAGGCCGGTGGCGCTGATACCCCAAGACCCCGACACCGCACTCAATCCGGCTCTGCGCGTGCGAACTTCGATCACCCGAGCGCTACCAGGCCGCCACGATACCGGCGGGCAGGTTGACGCGCTGCTCCGCGATGTCGGCCTCGATTCGGAGCTGGCCGACCGGTTGCCGACCGACCTGTCGGGCGGGCAGCGTCAACGCGTGGCGATCGCCCGAGCGTTGGCCACGAATCCGTCGATTCTGCTGTGCGATGAGGTGACCAGCGCCGTTGACACCGTCACCGAGGAGCGAATCCTCGCTCTGCTCGATGGAATCCGAGTGCAACGCCGGCTCGCCCTGGTGATCATCACCCACAGCCCCGCTGTGGTGTCACGCATGTGCCAGAGCATCGTCGAACTGAGGGGGAAGTGAGACCGGGCTGATGTCCCGAGTGTGGGGCACTCGCCACTTGGGTGAGGTTCACCCGAACGGGTGAGTGACGTCAATCGCGTTGCGGCGCATCGGTGGTGGTCAGTGTGGCTGTCAGAGGTGTCAAGGTATCGAGGTACACCGACGCCAGCAGCTCCGACTCGTTGGCCGCTCCCCGTATGTCATCGCCGTGGTGGCGGTCGAGCTCCGATTCCACCGCGTGATCGAAATCGTCGATGGCGTCGACACGTGCCATCCATTCTTGCTTGTCGTGGCGCTCCTGAATGCGTGCGACCACCGTGCGGTACTCGGCAAGTGCGCGCAAACGGTCCATGAGTCCGTCGACGCGGGTATCGAGGGTGCGTGCCTTCGCGATGTACGTGCTGACGATCAGATCATCTGCGCGAAGAGCGCCGAAAGGAGCAGGCCCGAGGATTTCTCGTTGTGCACGAAGCCGTTTGGCTGCTGTGGTGACTTCCGTGACTTCTGCGGTGAGATCGACTCGGACGCCATTCTCGTCGAAAAAGGGAAGACGCCATGCGGGGTATCGGTGGATGCGAGCCGCGATCTGGCCGATGGCCAACGCGATCTGGCCGGCGTCGTCCTCGTCGATGAGCTCGAGGGTCTCTTTCTCTTCGCCGTTGAGGCGGTAGGCACGGTCGAGCCGCGCGGTAGCGGCGGCGGCGGTCTCATGATGCTCGGGGACGTCGACAAAGGGGAGCCAGCCCATGCCGACCGCGCGATTGCGGAGCGTGAAATCCGCCCCACGCCACACGTCGTGCACCAGCACGACGTGGCCTGCGAAGTGGCCACCCTCAGTGGCGTCACCCTGGTGCGTCGCAGCATCGGTGACGCGGCGGATTCGCTGGCATTCGCTGCGACGGTCTCGGCGTTGGTCACGCTGCTCGGCGGTGAATACGTCGAGTGGGTGTGTCCGTCGTGGTGATCGACGCCCGGTGCCGCGCTTGCGCGCCGCCCGAGGCCGTCGATCCCGTCGATCCTCGATGCTGACGGCGATCACCGCAACGACGATCACTGCGAGCAGGCAGAGAGTGGCAACCATGGGTGGAGTAGATCACGAGGTTCGGACAATTCGGGCTCGGTTCGTCCAGTACCTGCACCGACCCGCGCGTCGTTGACTACGACGACGATCCGAACGGCGGCGCCGGTGCCGGCTTGGGCTTGACCTTGCGCCACGTGATCGACCACTTCGCGAGGGTCTCGCCGAGCGGGGCCTCATAGATCAGTGCGCTCGGGTCGGGGCCGTCGACCTCAAGGGCAACAGTGCCTTTCACCTGTTCGCCCGCGGAGAGATAGCCCGCACGCAGCGTGGTGGCATCGTCGCCGTACTCGACGTCGTCGTAGGTGGTTCCATCGTCGGCCTTGGCCACGAAATACAGGGGATTGACGGGGATCTCGCCCTTGGTCGCCTGGATCAGAACGGTGAAGGTGGCGGTACTGCTCGACAGGTAGGCCTTCTGGAGCGTGACGTAGCCGGCCCAATCGCTGTGGGAGATGAATCGTGCGTTGGACGGGGTGTCTGCGTGGGCCGTGCCGGCCGAGAAGAAGACCGAGACCGGTGCCAGGAATGCGATCAGAGCGAGGATCGCCAGAAAAGTACGTTTCACGGAGCGAAGCCTAGCCGCAGGACGATTGGCGCATTTCGCGTCCTTTGGGTGGACTACTTCGGTTGGGGGACAGGGGATACCTGCTTCGTATCGCGAGAGAAGCTCTGCAGGCGTGGCGATTATCGCCGGGCCGTGTCAGTCACCGATCCGATTCCAGAACGAGCCCTCGATGCCGTTGTCGGTGAGGAACTGCTCGAGGGCGTGGTTGCTGTCGAAGCGCGCCGAGATCGTGGCCCTCGATCTTGAGTTGACCGTCCTCGGTGAGCGTCACCGTCCGCAGCATCATGCCGTCGGCGTCCTGCCTGCTGGTCATGACTATGCGATTACGTTTTCGTTGATTGCTATTCATGCCTTGAGTTTCGCAGGGGGTACCGACAAATTACGGCGGCGAAAATACAGTGCAAGCAGGCCGCGAACGACGACGTCGTACAGGAATGTGGTGAAACCGGCGGCGAATCCGATGCCGAACCACGCGAGGCCGGCGATCATCACGGCCCACGACGTGGCGACGAGCGTTACCCACGCCGCCTCGATCGACAGCCAGGGCGTGAGCCACGGAATCACGAGAGCCGCGACCAGCAGTGTGGGAAACGGCACCAACACGAGGGGATAGCCGAGCCCGTCGGAGGCGCAAACCGCCGTGACGATCAGCGCGACGACGAGGACAACCAACCACATCGACCAGAACCTCAGGAGCACCTTCGGTCTCGGCTGAGGCCAGGAGACTCCGCGACGCGGGGTCGGCGACCGTCGATCGGCCGACCCGGTGTTCGACATGGAACGCATGGTAGGGCGGCGAGTCCGTGCTACGGATGGCGAACCACTCGGTGGTCGATCGGCTGAAGCACCTAAACCACCGACTCGACGGCCCGCTGGTCTACTCTCTCTACAGATATGCCGAGCCCGCGCGCTTCAGGTGGTGAACTCGGTGTGGCGACTGCCGTCTCGATCGGCGGCGTCGCTGCTCATCGAAGGCGAAGGGGAACGTCATGTCCGGCCCGCAGAATCCGTGGAACGACCCGAATCAGGGCCCGTCACAGTTCGACCAGCCGACGCAGCTGGGTCAGCCGGTGCAGCAACCCGGGTACTCCCAGCAGCCTGGATATTCGCAGCCGCCGGGCTATCAGCAGCCCGGATACCCCGAGCAGGGATATCCGCAGCAGGGTTATCCGCAACAGGGATATCCCGGATACGCGCAACCCGGTTACCAGCAGCCCGGGTATCCGCAACCCGGCCAGGGCGGTCCGGGCTTTCCGCCGCCGAAGAAGCGGCCGGTGTGGCCGTGGATTCTCGGTGGCGGAGTCATCCTCCTCATCATCGTTGTGGTGGTGGCGGTCGTCGCGCTGGTCGGCTTCGGCAAGGACGTCGAGAACAAGGTCAACGGGCCGGTGACGGTGACCTACCAGGTGACCGGCGATGGGTCGAGTGCCTTCATCGCGTACATGACATCGGGTGGCACGGTCTCCGAGGCGCAGAGTGAGTCGGTTCCGTGGACGATGGACGTCTCGTTCGCCGGCTCGCTCAAACCCGTGAGCCTGGCCGCCAGCAACGGCGTCGACGACTCGGGAAGCATCACCTGCACCATCAAAGAAGGCAGCAAAGTGATTGCCACCGACACGAAGTCGGGTGAGGGTGCCGTCGCCGCGTGTGGCGGCACCACCTAAACCGCATCAGGGTGATGTTGTGCCCGCGTTCCGGGCACAACATCACCCGGAACGATCGCCTTCGGACCGCGCGCGCAGATACACCGACGCCCACGTCCGAAAAGGCTTCCACGCGTTCGCAATCTCGGTGAGGTCGGCGTCGGGACCGTACAACTGCGCCACCTCGGCGGTGAGGCGGCGTTCGTTGGCGGGCGCGCAGTCGGGGGCGTTGGCACCGCGCAGCACGATCAGTTCGGCGGCGAACGGCCCGATGCCCTTGATGTGTTGCACCGCGGTGATCGCGTCCTGCGGGTCCATCGCCCGCAGCGCGGCGGTGTCGAGTGCGCCCTGCTCGGCGGCGTCGGCGACGGCATGGAGGTACTCGAGTTTGCGGCCGGGGAGTTCGATGTCGAGGTCGGCGAGTCGAGCCGGCGCAGGAAAGGCTCCGTCGTCACCGAAGCGGTCGGTGATGGCGGCACGGGTCGCCGCGGCTTGGACGATGCGCACCCGTTGCGAGAGCACCGACCAGGCGGCGGCCTCGTAGGCGGAGTGAAAACCGCAGGGCCGCAACCCCGGAAGCGCTCGCTGTGCGCGTCCGATCACCGGGTCGCGCTCGCCGACGGCGGGCCACTGGCGGGCGTCGACGTCGAGGGCGAGGAAGCGTGCGGTCTGCTCGGCGGCCGCGTCGAGATCGCCGTCGCCGCTCACCTCGATCTCCGCGGTCTGCTCGCGCTGAGTCACGGTGACTCGTGCGGCCGACCAGTCGGCGTCGACGCGGAACACCGTCGACAACCGTCCCGGCTCCTGCGTGCCGCGCAACGCGGAGGGGGTGAATCCCTCCCAGAACTCGCGGCTGGTGTCCAGCGACCATGGGCCAAGGATCTCGCGGGTGATCGTCAGCGTGCTCATGGCGCCTCCCTTGTCCGCGAATTGTTCAGTGCGACTCCACTGTTCGCGCGAGAATCCCCAACGTGGCGCGCAGACCGGCCTCGGGGATGATCGGGAACCGGCCCTTGATGTCCTCGTTGGTCACGCGACTCCAGTCGTAATACGTGGTCACCCGCGTGCCGTCGTCGGTGGCCTCCAGGCGATAGCCGTAACGGTGATCCAGCGGCGGGCGGACGGTGCCGGCGATCGTCCACTCGATCCACCGGTCCTGCTCGAAGCCGGTGATGATCACCCGCACGTCGTACTTGCCCATCGGTAGATCGTTGAGCGACTCGCGATCCATGTGCACGACGAACTCGTCGTCCACCGCCGACACCGGCGAGCCCTCGGCGCTCTGCAGCATCCCCGAACTGTCGATGGTGACGTGCCCGTCGGGCGAGGTGAGGACGGAAAAGATGGCTGCCGGATCGGCCTGGATCACGCGGCTGATCTCGAACTGCTCGGACATGTGGTGCACTCCCTGCGATCGACGACGTGGTAGGCCCAGGCTATGCCCATCGCGGGCCGGTATGGGTCAGCCTGACCGCATCTGAGCGCCGATCAGTCCCACTCCTCGAGCACCGAGTCGATGCTCGAGGCACTCGCCTCCACCGGAGCTCGCGGTACCGATCGGGAGAATCGTGGTGCCGGAGCCGGCTGTACCCGTCCGCCGACCTCGACATAGCTGCCGCGCTCTCGAGCATAGGGGTGCCGCGCGGCCTCATCGAAATCGAGAACTGCTGTGACACAAGCATCGACGCCGTCGAAGGCAGATGTCCAGGCGGCACGGGTTGCGCCCGCAAACCGCGCGGCGAGCGCATCGCGCAGGACGGGCCAGTTCGCCCGGTCCCACCGGTCGGGGAGGTCGCGGAGCTCGAGTACCTCGATCAGGTTGCGCCAGAATGGTTCTTCGAGGGCTCCGACGGCAACGTAGCCGTCGGCGCACGCGTAGGTGCAGTAGAAGGGTGTCGAACCGTCGAGCAGATTACCTGTCTCGCGCGGCGTCCATCGCCCCGCCGACTTCCACGACCACTGCAGCTGGGCGAGCACTGCGGCCCCGTCGGTCATCGCGGCGTCGATCACCTGGCCGCCGGACCGTTCCCGTTCGAACAAGGCCGCCAGCACGCCGACCACGAGGAACATCGAACCGCCGCCGAAATCGGCGACCAGCGACAACGGTGGTATGGGCGGTGCGCCTGCGGGCCCCATGGCGTCCAGGATGCCGCTCATCGCAAGGTAATTGATGTCGTGGCCGGCGACGTGTTGATACGAGCCGCCCTGACCCCAGCCGGTCATGCGAGCGTAGATCAGGTGCGGGGCGAACTCGAGAACCTCGTCAGGACCGAGGCCCAGCCGTTCCATCACACCAGGGCGAAATCCCTCGACGAGGATGTCGGCGTGTGAGAGAAGCTGTCGCAGTGCGTCGATGGTGTCGGGGTCCTTGAGGTCGGCGTCGATGACGCGTCGTCCGCGCCACAGACCGGCATCGGCATCGGCGATGCCGTCTGGTCCCACGGTGCCGCCGGGCCTGCGGACCTGGACGACGTCGGCACCGAGATCGGCGAGCACCATGCACGCATGCGGGGTCGGGCCGAGTCCGGCCATCTCGAGCACCCGAATGCCCTCCAGCGGTCCGCTCACGGGTCGTCCTGGGGCGCATGGAGAATCCCCCGAATGGTGAAATCGGTGTAGTCGGCGACGAGATGATCGACGTCGTGATTGTCGCGCAGCCACCAGCTGATGCCGTTCATCACATCGAGCACGGCGATCGCCGCCTGTGCGGCGTCGCGGACCTCGAACTGCCCGGCCCGCGCGCCGGCCGCGATGACGTCCCGCACGCGCCGCTGGTAGTACTTTCGATAATCGGTGACGATGGCGCGATGCTCGGGCAACAGAGCCGACAACTCCCGCAGCGACACAAGGTGTTCCACGCGGTGCGCGGCGAGGTGCCGGATGTGGATCTCGACGAGCGCGGTCAGCCGCTGCACCGGTGTGCCCTCTCCGTCGAGGACCTGCAAATGCACCTGCGGATCACGGGTCATCTGGAGCGCGATCTCGTAGAGGATCTCCTCCTTGGAATGAAAGTGGTTGTACAGGCTCGCACCTTTGATACCGACGGCCTCGGCGATGTCACGCATCCCGGCATTGCTGTAACCGTGATCGGCAAAGTAGGCGGCGGCGGTGGCGACGATCTCGTCGCGTCGCAGCCGAGGACGAGCGGGGGTCTCGCCCGGACGGCCGGGGTCGAGCGGGGTGACGTCGCCCACGTCGCTCAGCTCTTTCCGTACCGACGTCGGAGTTCACGCTTGAGGAGTTTTCCCTGCGGATCAGTCGGCAGGTCGGTCACGAGGTGAATCACCTTGGGTACCTTGAACCCTGCGAGGTCCGCGCGGCAGTGCTCACGCAGTTCCTCGGCGGTCACGCCGGCGTCGTCCTGGAGAACGACGAACGCGGTGACCGCCTCAGACCAGTAGTCGTCCGGCAGTCCCACGACAGCTGCGCGTTGTACCCCGGGATGCTGTTGCAACACCCGCTCGACCTCCTGCGACGACACGTTGAACCCGCCGGTCTTGATCATGTCCTTGCGGCGATCCCGGAAGAACAGGTTACCGTCGTCGTCGATGCGCACGATGTCGCCGGTGTGTACCCAGCCGTCCTCGAACACCGCGGCGGTGCGTTCGGGGTCCTTGAAATATCCGAGCATCACCGACGGTGTGCGGCAGAGGAGTTCACCCTCCTCGGCGTCGTCTCCGTTACCGTCGACCACCCTGATCTCCAGATGTCCGACGGGCTTGCCGATCCAAGTCGGATCGTGATCGGGGACGTCACGCAGTTCTTTGAACCAGCCCACCGACCCCAGTTGGGTCAGCTCGGACTGCCCCCAGTAGGTGCCCCACACCGACTCCGGGGACGCCTGCGCCCACGCGTCGACGGCGAACGGCGAGACCTGGCCGCCGTAGGTGAGGCAACGCCGCACCGTGCCGACGGTGTCGGCACCGAAGTCGGCGTGATTGGCCAGGGCGATGTAGAAGGTCGGGGTCTGCGCGATCACCGAGATCTGTTCGTCCCGAATGATTCTCAACGACTCGCCGGGGTCCACCGACGGTGGGAGCACCAGGGTGGCGCCCAGCAGGGTGAGTGACGTCAGTGAGCCGATACCGGCGATGGTGTGGAAGGGCATGACGTAGAGCCACACGTCGTCGGGCAGGCACCGAAGTCCCCAGGTGTAGGCGGGTGCGGTGGAGATCAGGTAGTTGCGGTGGGGGATAACCACGCCCTTGGGTGCCGACTCGGTGCCGCTGGTATAGACGATCATCGCGATGTCGTGCTCGTCGACATCGGCGTCGGGGTCGGCGTCGGATGCCGCGGCGAGCGCTGCGTCGAAGGACGTCCACGCAGGGTTCGGCGGATCACCGATGACGATGACCGCGGCGCCGCACTTCTCGGCGATCGGCGCCGCGAGCTCGGCGTTCTCGGCGGCGACCACCAGTACCGCCGGCTCGAGATGTTCGATCTGCTGGGCGATTTCGCGCGCCCCGAACAGCGGGCTGAGCCCCGAATAGTAGGCGCCGATCTTGAGCGCGCCGTAGTAGGCGATGATGTTCTCGACCCGGTTGCGGCCCATCACCGCGATCCCATCGCCCCTGCCGACACCGGCGGTGCGCAGCGCGTGCGCGAAGCGGTTGGCCGACGCGTTGAGATCGCGGTAGGTGGTGGCGGTGCGTGTGCCGTCAGCGGCGTAGGAGATGACCGCCGCCTTGTTCGGCTGTGAACGGGCGAGTCGTCGGAGATGATCACCGATCGTCGCCCGTCCGAGCGGGGACCGTTGGGTCGCGGTCAATCCGCGGGTGAGGTCCTCGGTGCCGGCGGTCACGTGAACATCGGGGCGTCGAAGCGGTCGAGGAACGCGATCTCCTCGACCGGAGTGCGAGTGAGTTTGCGCGGGAATCCGTCTCGTGGATAACCGACGGCGACATGCGCCGCGGTGAGGAACCCGTCGGGGATGTGCAGCAGCTCTTTGACCGCGGGCTCTTCGGCGCAGAGCAGGGTGGTGAGGGCGCTGGCAATGCCCTGCTCCCGCAGGGCAAGCGTCAGATTCTGCACCGTCGGGTAGATCGACGCGCCGCCAACGACACTGAGACGATCGAGTTCGTTGTCGGTCGGGTGGAGCCCTTCGACCTCTGCGCACACGACGACCAGGACGGGCACCTCACCGAGATGGTGGGCGAAGTAGTTGGCGCTCTCGACGGTGGCGGGCACCGCACCGACTGCTTTGCTGCCTTCGATGACCGCCGCGTAGTAGGCCTCCCAGTACGGCAGGTACAGCTCGGCGAGACGCTGCTTGACGGCATCGTCGCGGACGATGACCCAGCGCACCGGCTGACGGTTACCGCCCTGCGGGCCGAACCGGGCGTGGTCGAGCGCCTGGTACAGCACGTCGTCTTCGACGTACTTGTCGCTGAAGTAGCGGCAGGTTCCTGTTGAGCGCATCGCTTCGCTGAGTTCCATCGTGACTCCTGTTCAGGTGCTCCGCTAACCGCAGTTAGCATGATGTGGATCACAGTTACATGAGCAGGAGAGCCTGTCAAGAGTGGTTTACTCGACTTGTCCAGGTATTGACCGATTGAGACTAACGATGGTTAGTTGATAGTCATGACGGCAAGCATCACACCCGGCCTGGACCCCGCAGGCCTCGACGCCGACCGTCTGCGCTCGGCAGTCCGCGCGGGCAACATACCGACGTTGATCGCGATCCTGTTGGAGATGACCGGCGACAACCGCTGGCTCTCCGAGCGATACCGGCCGACACGGTCACGTGGAATGGACGACAACAGCAGCGGGGGACTCGATGCCGATGTGCAGCGGGAGATCTGCGACGCGGTGACCGACGCCGTACTCGCCTGGAATGCGGCCGGCCGGCCCGAGCGGGTGCCGCCGAGCGCCGACCTCGTCGCCGCAGTTCTCGACTTCACCGCCGGTGAGCCGGTGCCCTATGAGTTCAGCCCGATGATGGCCGAGATCGTCGGCGGGCACACGACCGTCGACACCCCGTCCGCGCCCGACACCACCACGGCGGGTCTGTCGGCGGTGGTCATCGGGGCCGGCGTCGCGGGGATGCTCATGTCGGTGCAGCTGAGCGCCGTCGGGATCCGACACGTCATCCTGGAGAAGAACGACGAGGTCGGCGGATCATGGTGGGAGAACCGGTATCCCGGGGCCGGTGTGGATACTCCGAGCTATCTGTACTGCATCTCCGGATTCGATCATGACTGGTCGACACATTTCGGGAAGCGGGACGAGGTGCAGCAGTACCTGGCCGCGTACGCAGATCGTCATTCGATCCGCGACCGGGTCCGCTTCGGCGTGGAGGTTGAGTCCGCGATCTATGACGCGGACGCCCAGCAGTGGACGGTGACGGCCCGACAGGGCGACGGCGGCACCGAGGTGTTGCAGGCGAACCTGGTGATCAGTGCAGTGGGACTGCTCAATCGGCCCAAGACGCCGGACCTTCCCGGAATGGACACCTTCGGTGGCGAGATCTTCCACTCCGCGCACTGGCCGGCACATCTCGACGAACCGGGCGCGTTGCGCGGCAAACGAGTGGCCATCGTCGGCTCCGGCGCGAGCGCGATGCAGATCGGCCCGGCGATCGTCGACGAGGTGGCCTCACTGGCGGTTTTCCAACGGTCGCCGCAATGGATCGCCCCCAATGACGACTACTTCTCACCTGTGGGCGACGACGTGCACTGGCTGATGAATCACGTACCGGGTTACCGGGAATGGTATCGAGCCAGATTGTCGTGGATCTTCAACGACAAGGTGCATTCGACCCTGCAACGCGATCCCGACTGGGAGGAACCGACCGCCTCGATCAACGGTGCCAACCACGGCCACCGCCGGTTCTATGAGCGCTACCTGCGTGAGCAACTCGGCGATCGAGACGATCTGATCGCGCTGTCGACACCGGATTACCCGCCGTTCGGCAAACGCATGCTGCTCGACAATGGCTGGTATGCGATGCTGCGCCGACCCCACGTGTCTTTGGTGCCGCACGCCGTCACCGAGATCACGCCGACCGGCCTCGTCGACGCGGCGGGCGTCGAGCACGACGCCGACATCATCGTTTTCGCAACGGGTTTCCACAGTGACCGCTTCCTGTACCCGATGGAGGTTCGCGGCCGCAGCGGTCGGTCGACGGTACAGGTGTGGGGTGAGAACGACGCCCACGCTTACCTCGGGATCACCGCCCCCGACTTCCCCAACCTGTTCATCCTCACCGGACCCAACACCGCGCTCGGCCACGGCGGGAGCTTCATCAGCATCCTGGAGTGTCAGGTCCGGTATGTGCGCTCGGCGATCGATCTGATGCTGCGCAACAAGATCGGTGCCCTGGAGGTGAGATCCGATGTCACCGACGAGTACAACCGGGCCGTCGACGCCGCGCATGCCCAGATGGTGTGGACGCACCCGGCGATGACCAACTGGTACCGAAACTCCGACGGTCGAGTGGTGGCGGTACTGCCGTGGCGGATCATCGACTACTGGAAAATGACCCGAGCGATCGACGAAGACGACTTCTGTGCCGAGCCGAGGAACTGCTGAGCATGAGTGGCCTGCGTGCGCGAATATCTGTGCCCGACGAGGTGGAGATGGTACGAACACCTACGCTCACAACGGTATTGGAGCAGCGAGGTTCGGCACCGCGATGATCCGCATCGGCGAGTGCCTGGATACGCAGTGTCGCAGTCGAGTCAGGCGCGGTAGGCGTGAGCGCGGTGGTCGATTCTGACGATGATGATCGTGTGGCCGGATTCGTCGATGCGGAGCAGGACGCGGTAGTCGCCTCGGCGGGCACTGCGGAGGCCGTCGAGTTCGTCGCGCAGCGGTTTGCTGAGCCGGTGGGGGTTTTCGGCAAGGGGGCCGGAGATGAACTCGATGACGGCGTGGACGATCCGGGAGGGGAGTCGTTGGAGGTCGCGACGGGCCGGGAATGCGACCTCGACCCGGTACGGGTCGGGCGAGCCGACGGCGTCCTCGCTCATTCGGGCGGCATGCCGTATTCGGTGCGCAAATCCTCGAGAGAGGTCGTGTGGCCGGCCGCGTACTCGGCGTCGGCAGTCGCCACGTCGTCGCGGATCCCGGATCTCGAGAGCCAGTAAATCGTCTCGTGCAGCGATTCGAGATCGTCGGCCGACATGAGCACCGCAGCCGGTTTGCCGTGTTTGGTGATCGTGATGATGTCGTGCGTGGTCGCGGCGCTGTCGATGAGCGCCGAGAGCTTGTCCTTGGCTTCACCGAGTGGCACTGTCGTCATGAATCGATTCTAGCCGCAGAAATAGCGTTCCACTAGCCATACATCTAGCCGCAACCGGTACTGGTTCCCGCCGACCAACGTCAATCACCGAGCGGATAGCTGTCGAGTGACGACGGTCGCCCACCCGGATGACACTGACCACCACCCATGGTGCACGTCAGTGAACTGTGGTTGATTGTCTGCCATGGGTGGGCGATGGTCGGCGGATCAGGTGTTGGCGCTCGCACCCGACGCGTCGTCGGTCAAGGCCGGCCAGAAACTCGCCACCCCCACCCCGTGGACGGGCACCGGCGCCACCGACACCCTCGTCTGGGGCCTGTGCAAGGGAAGCGGAAAGACGCCGTACCAAACGATCGTCGACATCGGCGCGCCCGCCTACAAATGCTCCTGTCCGTCACGCAAATTCCCGTGTAAACACGCACTCGGACTGCTGTTGCTGTGGTCGCAGGACGAGGTCCCCGACGCCGCCGAACCCGCCGACTACGCCGCGGCATGGCAGGCCGGACGTGCCGATCGCGCGACCAAGAAATCCGCCGAACCGTCCGCGCCGAAAGATCCGGACCGCGCCGCCAAGACCGCCGCGCAGCGCGTCGAACGGGTCCGGTCCGGTATCGATGAGTTGCAACTGTGGCTGACCGATCAGGTCGGCAACGGCCTCGCCGGCGCAGAGGTCGACGCCTACCGACGATTCGACGCCGTCGCGGCACGGCTCGTCGACGCCCAGGCACCCGGACTGGCAACCCGCGTCCGACGCCTGCCCGCGCTGTTCTCCGGCGTTGATTCCGCCGCGGTCGACTGGCCCGCCCGCCTCCTCGAAGAGCTGGGCCGCCTGTGGTCGTTGAGCGTCGCCCACCAACGCCTCGACGAACTCCCCGACGACCTCGCGGCCACCGTCCGCCGACACGTGGGCTATCCGACAGCCAAAGCCGACGTGCTCGCCACGGACGGGATCGCCGACACCTGGCTGTGCGTCGGCCGCCGCGACACCGACGAGGACGGCCTGCTGAGCCGACGCACCTGGCTGTGGGGTGCCACCGCGCGCCGCTACGGGATGGTGCTCGACTACGCGCCCACCGGCGCGACCCTGCCACTGCGACCGGTCACCGGCGAGGCGATCGCCACCACCATGCACTTCTACCCGGGCACACCACGCCTTCGGTGCGTGTACGACGACACCACACCACCATCGGATGCACCCGCCGCCGACCCCGTCGGCACACTGGAACCGATGACCCTCACCGCCGCCCGACACGTCCGCGCCCGCGCGATCGCCGACGACCCGTGGGCACAGACCTGGCCGGTCCTCGTCTCCGGACGGCTCGGCCGCGCCGACGACGCGATGCCCGCGCTCGTCGATGCCGACGCCACCGCGGTCCCGCTCAGCGGCCTCGCCGATCGGTGGCCACTGATGCTCGCGCTCACCGGCGGCGCGCACGTCGCCGTGTTCGGTGACCTCGGCCCGCAGGGACTCGACGTGGCGTCGGTGCTGGTGGATGGCACGGTGATCGGACTGTGAGCACCTGGGACGACGTGGTGTCGGCGGCGCTGGTGGGCGTACGCACCCGACCGATCGGCGTCGACGGCGCGGACCCGCTCATCGGTGCACACCTCACCACCGAGATCGCCGACCCGGCGGTGTTCAGCCTGCAGATGGCCGCATTGGCCGCCGCAGCGCACACCGCGACCGGATGCGAAACCACCAGCGCCACAGCCATTCCCGAGGCATCCGACGATCCGCGACCTCCGATGTCACCACTGGCCGCCGCGTACGCCGAGCGTGCGCTCACCCTGTCGTCAGGGATGGCGCAGTGGTGCCTGCACCGGCTCGCGGCGTCGGGTCTGCGCCCACCGCCGTCGATGCTGCCCGACCTGCTGCGACGCACCGCACGATCCGCTGACGGCCGCCCGGCGATCACCGTGATCGTCGGCCCCCGCGGCCGGTGGCTCGCCCGTCACGCGCCCGAGCTGAAAGCGGTTCTCGACGACGCCGCAACCCCCACCGTCACAGACGATCTCGACGACTCGGACTGGACCCACGGCGAACTCGCCGACCGTGCGGCTTATCTCACCGCATTGCGCGAGCGTGACCCCGACGCCGCCCGAGAACTCCTGGCGGCCGGCTGGGCGACGGAGAACGGACCGGACCGGGAACTGTTGCTGCCCATCCTCTCTCGCCGGTTGTCGGCCGCCGACGAGGACTTCCTCGAACGCGCTCTTGACGATCGTCGTGCCAAGGTGCGTGCGAGCGCCGCGGAGATCCTCGACCATCTCGACGGGTCGGCGCACCGACGACGGCTCATCGCCGCGGCGAGCGGCCTCCTCGAACTCGGCACGCAACGTCGAGGCCTCGTTCGTCATCGCAGCATGCGCGTCACCCTGCCCACCGCACCCGATCCCGCGCTGGCCCGCGACGGGATCTCCTTGACCGCGCCCCGCGGTATCGGAGTCGGCAGACATGTGCTGACGCAACTGGTCTCCAGAATCCCGCCGCGATCGTGGGAGGAGTACTTCGAGTTGTCACCCGACGAGATCGTCGCCGCGATCGACGCCGACGAGATCGCGCTGATCCGCGGACTGTGCACGGCAGCCATCGCATTCTCTGACTCCCATTGGGCCACCGCGCTTCTCGCGCAACGCGAAGCTTTGTCGATGGTGGTGTCGATCGCCGATCGGCAGGTCGTTATCGACACGTTCACGACGCTGACGGCGGAGCGGCAACTCGTCGCACTCGGTGCTCTGCCCACGCCGTGGCCGGAAGCGCTGGCGCGCAGCGCATTCACCGCTGTCCTGAAGATGGTGGTGAGCCAGAAGTTCATTCCGCGCGGCACCGCCACCTGGTTCGACATGATGGCAACCGGACTACCCGCCACCGATACCTGGCGGGCGACGGTCGACGCCGCGCGGGACACGTATCCGGTCGTCACCACCCAACTTGCCACGCTCGCCGAGGCGTTACGCATCCGATCCGTCCTAGACAGGGAGCTTGAGTGACCACCGACAACGAACTCCTCCGCCCCCACGCCGAGCAGCTCTACGCCGCGGAGCTGGAAGCGTTGGCCCGCACCGATACCGCCGCCCGACCGGCCAGCTGGCTGCTGTCGCCGTCGGCGGTCGTCACCTACCTGCTCGGCGGCACCCTCGACGACGGCACCGTCATCACCCCGAAGTACATCGGCCCACGCCGCATCATGGAGGTGGCGGTGGCAACCCTGGCCACTGACCGCGCCCTGCTGCTCCTCGGTGTGCCGGGCACCGCCAAAACCTGGGTGTCCGAACATCTCTCCGCGGCCATCAGTGGGACCTCCACGCTGCTTGTGCAAGGCACCGCAGGCACTCCGGAGGAAGCAATCCGCTACGGCTGGAACTACGCCCGGCTCATCGCCGAAGGACCGTCGACCGAGGCGCTGGTGCCCTCACCGATCATGATCGCCATGCAGCAGGGCAAGATCGCGCGCCTCGAGGAACTCACCCGCATCCCCTCTGACGTGCAGGACGCACTCATCACCATCTTGTCGGAGAAGACGCTCCCGATCCCCGAACTCGGCGTGGAAGTGCAAGCCACCAAGGGATTCAGCGTCATCGCCACCGCCAACGACCGCGACCGCGGCGTCAACGACCTCTCTTCGGCGCTACGCCGCCGCTTCAACACGGTCGTGCTGCCGCTGCCCGCCAGCGCCGACGAAGAAGTCTCGATCGTCACCCAACGCGTTGCCGCACTGGGTAAAACACTGGAACTGCCCGATCTGCCCACCGCCGCCGACGAGATCCGCCGCGTGGTGACCGTCTTCCGCGAGCTGCGGTCCGGGGTCACCGAGGACGGCCGCGCCAAGGTCAAAACACCCAGCGGCACCCTCTCGACCGCGGAGGCCATCTCGGTGATCACCCACGGCATCGCCATGTCGGCGCACTTCGGCGACGGTGTGCTGCGCCCCGCCGACGTCGCTGCCGGAATCCAGGGCGCGGTCATCAAGGACCCGTCCGCCGACGCCGTCGTCTGGACCGAATACCTGGAAAGCGTTGTGCGCGAACGCGACGACTGGGCCGACTTCTACCGTGCCGCCCGATCGGCACTGAGCTGAGCACATGCCACCCACCACCATCGAGGACGTCAGCGCGCCCGTCGCGGCGCCGGGTACCTACGTGCTCGGCGTCCGCCATCACGGACCCGGCTCGTCGCGAGCGGTTCTCGGTGAACTCGACCGCATCCGGCCCGACGCGGTGCTCATCGAGGGCCCGGCCGACGCGTCGGATCTGATCGCCGCGATTGTCGACCCCGGAATGACGCCGCCGGTCGCGCTCCTCGGCTACGCCGCCGACGATCCGTCCCGCGCCGCGTTCTGGCCATTCGCCGAGTTCTCCCCGGAATGGCAGGCGATGCGGTGGGCCACCCGGGCGGGCGTGCCCGTCGAGTTCTGTGATCTGCCGACTTCCCTCGTACTGGCCCATCACGCGGGACCGGTTGATCGGGACCAGGAGTTCGACCCCACTCGCGCCGACCCGATCGGCCGGCTCGCCGCTGATCCGATTGGGCGGCTCGCCGCCGTGGCCGGCTACAGCGATCCCGAACGCTGGTGGGACGACGTCGTCGAAACCCGCGGCGAAACCGGCGGATTCGAGGCGATCGCCGACGCCATGACCGCGCTGCGGGATGACGAGACACCCGTCGAGCCCGACGAGCCGAATCCCGAACGCCTGCATGAGGCACGCCGCGAGGCCCACATGCGGCAGGTGCTCCGGAAGACACTCAAGGCGCCCGGCACGGAGCGCGTGGTGATCGTGTGTGGGGCATGGCATGTCCCGGCGGTCTCCGGGAAACTCCCACCCGCCGTCGCCGACACCCGGCTACTCAAGGGCATGCCCAAGGTCCGCAGTCGAGTGGCGTGGGTGCCGTGGACCCATTCCCGCCTCGCCAGCGCGTCCGGCTACGCCGCCGGCGTCATCTCACCGGGCTGGTACCACCATCTGTTCGCCACCACCGACGACGTCGTGGTGCGCTGGCTCATCCATCAAGCCAACCTGCTGCGGAACAAGGACATCGACGTGTCGTCGGCGCACATCATCGAGACCGCACGCCTCGCCGACGCACTCGCACTGATGCGCCACCGCCCGCTACCCGGACTCGCCGAGATCAACGAGGCCACGCTATCGGTGATGTGCCAGGGTGATTCGGGCCTCGCCGACCTCATGTACCGCGAAGCGGTGATCGGGGAGCGACTCGGCGGCGTCCCCGACGACGCGCCCGTCGTACCCCTGCAGGCCGACGTGACCGCCGCCGCGAAATCGGCTCGGCTGAAAATGGATCCGGTCGCCCGGGAACTCGTCGTCGATCTTCGCAAACCCGCCGACAAGGCGAAATCACTGCTGCTGCATCGCCTCGCGATCCTCGGCGTCACGTGGGGAACACCCGCAGAGGTGCGCGGGACCGGCACGTTCAAAGAGGGATGGACCCTGGCGTGGCGACCCGAGTTCGTCGTCGACGTGGTGATGGCATCGGTCTGGGGAACCACGGTGCGCGCCGCGGCCACCGCAAAGATCGTCGACCGCGCCACCCGCGGCGAGTCCCTGGGTGATGTCACCGCTGCCCTCGAGGCGGCGTTGCCCGCCGAGCTCGTCGACGCTGTGCCCGCGGTGCTCTCCGCACTGGCCGACCGGGTCGCCGTCGACCACGATGTGGCACAACTGATGTCCGCATTGCCGGCGTTGGGACGGGCCCGGCGCTACGGCGACGTCCGCGGCACCGACACCGGTGCACTCGGCGACGTCGCGTCGTCGTTGCTGCTGCGTATCTGCATCGGCATCCCCGGCGCCGTCTCCAACCTCAGCGACGACGCCGCACGCTCCCTCAAGGAGCACGTCGACGCCGTCCACGAGACCGTCGCGCTGCTCTCCGACGAGGACCGCACCAGATGGACCGCCGCGGTGCGGATCATCGCAGACCGCACCGACGTCAACGGGCTCCTCGTGGGCCGGGCGACTCGGCTACTGCTCGACGGCGACCACATCGACACCGCCGACGCCGCGGCCCGGGTACGGTTCGCCCTCTCAAGCGGCGCCACGCCGACCGCGAAAGCCCAATGGATCGAAGGCTTCCTGGGTGACGGTGGACTGTTGCTGGTACACGACCGGGAATTGCTCGCCGTCCTCGACGGCTGGCTCACCGGGCTGACCGAACAAGACTTCACCGACGTTCTCCCGTTGCTGCGCAGAACCTTCGGCCTGTTCGACCGATCGGTGCGACGCAACATCGGCAACCGTGTCGCCTCGCTCGATCAGGGCAGTTCCAGCCAGAATGCCGACGCCACCATCTTCGACCCCGAACTCGCCGCGCCCGCGGTGGCCACGATCGCCGCACTCCTGGGGTTGCCATGACCGAACAACCCACCGCCCCTGCAGAAGACGGCGCGAATCAGCGTGACCGGCGATGGCGACTCGTCCTCGGTGACCCCGCCGCGGAACAGTTCGCCGGACTCGGCGGCGCCGACCTCGAGATGGACGGCGCACTCGCCGCACTCTATGACGCGGACACCACCAACAGACGCGGCGGACTCGGGGCATCAGCGCCGTCGGTCGCGCGGTGGCTCGGGGACATTCGAAAGTACTTTCCGTCCACCGTCGTTCAGGTGATGCAACACGATGCCGTGACCCGGCTGAACCTGCATGCGTTACTCACCGAACCGGAACTGATCGACAGCGTCGAACCCGACATCGACATGGTCACCACCCTCATCGGTCTCGGCCGCGCGATCCCCGAGAGCTCCAAGGCCTCCGCGCGGGCGCTGGTTCGCAAGGTCGTCGACGAGGTCGAGAAGCGGATCGCCGAACGCACACGCAGCGCCGTCGGTGCCGCGGTGGACCGTGCCAGCCGCGTGCACCGACCGAAACTTCGTGACATCGACTGGAATGCCACGATTGCGCGCAACCTGCACAACTACCTGCCCGAGCAGAAGACCATCGTTCCCGAACGCCTCGTCGGGCACGGGCGGCGCGCCCAGGTGGTGAGCAAGGACATCATCCTCGCGATCGACCAGTCCGGTTCGATGGCGAGATCGGTTGTGTACGCGTCGATCTTCGGTGCGGTGATCGCGACCATGCGGTCGGTGCGGACCTCACTGGTGGTCTTCGACACCGAGGTCGTCGACCTCACCGACCACCTGGACGACCCGGTGGACGTGCTGTTCGGGACCGCACTCGGCGGTGGCACCGACATCAACCGTGCCATCGCCTACTGCCAGGACCTGATCACCCGGCCCAACGACAGCATCTTCGTGCTCATCTCCGACCTGTACGAGGGCGGGGTGCGCGACGAGATGCTCAAGCGGGTCGCCCACATGCAGGCCGCGGGCGTGCAGGTGGTGGTGCTGCTCGCGTTGTCCGACGAGGGCGCACCGGCTTTCGACCGCGAGATCGCCGGAGCGCTCGCGGCCATGGGCATCCCGGCCTTCGCCTGCACCCCCGATGCCTTCCCCGACCTGCTCGCCGTCGCCATCAATCGCGGCGACATCGTCGGATGGGCCGACGCCAACGAACTGTCACGTCGGGGAATGAGTGACGAGGAGTAGCGTGGCCGGGAGGCTCAATCGAGTTGTCGGCGAATGATTTGCGCCAACTCGGCCGGCGCGTCGCTCTGTACCGAGTGGCCCGCATCGGCGACGGTGATCACCTGGGCGGACGGCTGGACCCGACGGAGGCGGGCGATGTCGTCGTCGGTGGTGAACGGTGAGCGACCGCCCTCGACGAGGGTCAGCGGCGCCTGCACCGCGGCGAGGTCGTCCCACATCGGCGCCGGGTCGGGTGCCTCGCGAATCCGGTCGTAACGCCACACCCACGCACCGTCGTCGCGTTGGCGTGTGTTGTGGATGACGCCCCGACGGACCGATGCGCGGGAACGATTCGGGGATGCGGCGGCGGTGAGGTCGACGATCTCCTCGAGTGTCGAAAACTCCTGCGGCCCTTCGATCAACGCGACCGTGCCGCGCGCCGCGGCAGTGAGATCGGCAGCGCGACGCGGTGATTCGGGGGTGACGTCGACGAGGACGGCCCGCGGTACCGAGTCGGGAGCAATCGCGGCGATCCGCAGCGTCGTCAAACCGCCGAGCGACATCCCGACGACGAGGTCGGCATCGGGGGCGAGTTTACGCAGGACCGGGAGGAGGGTGTCGGCACTGACGTGCGGGCGGTAGTCGTGGTCGTCGCGCCACGACGAATGCCCGTGGCCGGGCAGGTCGACGGCGAGCGCGGGCACGTCGAGATGCAGCATCATCGTGTCCCAGGTGTGGGCGTTCTGCCCGCCGCCGTGCAGCAACACCACCCGTGGTGACGCGGGCGTCCACGCGAGCGCGCTGATCCGCTGCCCGGCGACGTCGGCGTCGACGCGGGTGACCTGCGGCAGCGGCTCGGTGCGGCCGACCTCGTCGGCGATCTCGGCAAGCAGGGCGAACTCGGAGGTCATCGCCCGAGGTTACGACGATGACGGTCGGGTGCCGAGCTTTGGGCCCACGGCGATCGGCCACGACGACGCCCCGTGTGGACTACCGTCGCCCTCAGGGGCAACGGAGCCAACCAGAGGAGTTCACGATGACCACACTCGCGGCAACCGAGATTCTCGCCCGATCGTCGACCACCACAAGCGTCGGCTGGATCGGCTACATCATCATCGGCGCCCTCGCCGGCTGGATCGCCGGGAAGATCATGAAGGGCGGCGGCTCGGGCCTGCTGCTCAACATCGTGATCGGCATCGTCGGCGCGCTGATCGGCGGCTTCCTGTTGAGCTTCTTCGTCGACACCGCGTCAGGTGGCTGGTGGTTCACGCTGTTCACCGCGATCCTCGGATCGGTGATCCTGCTGTGGATTCTCGGGCTGGTGCAGCGGTCCCGGACCTGAAGTGCGGCTGCGGGTCAGGCGGTCGTGAGATACTGCCCGGCCCGCGCCAGGATCTGCTGAGCGCGACGGGCATCCAGTGAATGGATGCGACCGTCGGTGCTCTCGGTCTGACCGGCCAGACGCAGGAGCAGCGCGGCCAGCGCCGACCCGGTGCGCGACGGGATCACCAGTAGCGACGCCGTCGTCGTGGGTGTCGTCAGCGTCATCAGCGGCGGGACCGCAGGCGCATCCGCGGAATCGAGGCCGGGATACCGGCGGAAGCTCTGCCAATTGACCTCGATCGCCGTGATCTCACCGAGGATCGGCGCCACCGCCGTCGACAACCGGCTCAACTCGTCGGCGATCTGGACGGTGTAGGGATACCAGGCCCCGGCCACCGCGGCTTTCGGGTCGCTGCACAAGCGGACTCGCGTGGGGCCGAGGGTCACCGAGGGTCGGCCGGGGGTTGCATTCACTGCGCACATTCCTGACTTGCGGTCTTCCCGCATTGGATGACCCAACACACGACCACGCGTCCACGTTGGGTATGAGTGCGAATCAGCTACCTGGGACTATACGCCACCAGGTGTGGGTTGCCGGGACCGCAGCGGTGTGCGGGAGAGGTCCCACGGGCAGAATGTTCGCAGTGGTAACGATCAGGGTGGCTGCAACGACATCCCCCACACAGGCACTAGTCGGGGAGAAGGACGGCTTCCATGACATCGACTCCATCACCGACCTCGTGGGGCAGCGTGGCGCGCTGGGCCGCGATCGCCGCGACCGCGGCCGTTGCCACGACACTCGGAACCGGTGTTGCCGCAGCCGACGACGGCAACACCAGCACCACCCTGTACACACTGGCGAGCACCGGAACGTGCGCGGGAACCCTCACCGCAGGCGTCAGCCACTACCCGAACGAAGCCGACCTCGTCGCCAACGGCACCCTCTATGGCGTCGGGTCCTGTTCTCTCGACGTCGATTTCGTCTTCACCAGCCGCGCCGACGGGCACACCGCAACCTTCACCCGCCACTTCTCGGGGCCGGGCTTCATCGGTTTGCCCGGCGCCGACATCGTCTCACCGTGCGCGCCAGGTGTGTACGACGTGACCGTCAGCCCACGTGCCCCTCATCTCGGCGGGCACCGGCTGACGATCGACACCGTGTATCGGGGCTGAGGTCGGGGCCACTTGTCATCCGCAGGTCGAGAGATCCTCACCCTTGCGGCAGAACACGACCGAATCCTGTTGGGGATACACCGCGAGCAACAGTGCGTTGTGTTCGCCGCGTTGTCCGACGATCGCCTGATACTGCTTGCCTGCGGCGAGCACGCCCTTACTGCCCACGCCGGTCTTGCTGACCGGGCGGTCGATCGTGGTCAGGATTCCGCACTTCTGGAAGATTTCGGCACGCTGGGGATTCCAGGTCAGAGTCCATGTCTCGGTGTTGGCGGTGTTGTCGCCGAACGTGATCTTGCCGCTGCCGTTGTTGTCGAGGACGATCTCTTTGGCCCCGTAGCCGACCCAGTCGCCCACGAACGGCGCGCGATCCGAGCAACCGGCGCTCGGTGCGGACGTGGCCGGCGGATGGCTGTACTGCGGGTCCTTGGTGCCACCGGCATGTGCGGTGGCGGGCAGGGTCACCGCGAGTGCGGCCGTGCAGAGTGCCGCGGCGCCAAGGGTTCTCAATCGATTCACGAAGACTCCCGAAATGGGTCGAAGGGACAGCGGGTCGGTCCCGGACATTACGCAGGGATCGGGACGATCGTTGTCGGCCATTCGGGTGAAAGCAGGTGTAACCGTCCATTCGGACTACGTGCCGGGTGGGTTACGCGTCGTCGGCCCGCCAGGTCGTCGTGACCGGCACATCGTCGTCCCACGGTTGGCGGGTCACGAGGTCGGCGACGTTGACGAAGCCACGTTCGAATTCGCCCGTGGCGGCGTCGACGAGTCGGTACCGCTGGGTCTGATGCTGGATGGGTTGGGCGTCGAGGAGGACGATGCGGACCTCGCCGGGCTCGAAATGGCAACGGCGTTGCAGGGATTCGATGAGCTGCTCGTTGGACAGGTGACCATCGCCGAAGTTCCAGCCCATCGCGGTGCTGCAGATCCGTTCACCGTCGGTGAGAACGTAACCGGTCTCGTCATGTGGGGCCATGGCCCGGTGGGCGAGGGTGAACAGCGCTCTGCCGTGACTGTTGAACGCGCGGAACGCATATCCCATGTACAGCGGGATCTGTGCGGCCTCCGGGCTGCCGTAGAACCGTTCGAGTTGTGCGGCGGGCATGGATGCGATGGCGACGATGCCGCTCTCGATCTTCGCCGACGCCGACGGCTTGACGCACCACAGCGAGGTGTCCCAGTTGCCCGCGTAGTAGCGCATCCCGGGTAGGAACGACACCTTGCGCGGGAACAGGTTTCCCAGGATCACCGTTCCCGCCGACACGGCGAACAGCACGATCGGCCACGGGGAGTGAAGGTCGGCGAGGCCGATGCCGGGGTGCCCGACGAAGACGGCGACGATCCCGAACATCATGAAGACGTTCCACTCCAGCGGTACGCCCATCGGGATCGACGACAGGATGCCGAAGTGGAAGATCAGCATGACCGCGGCGGCGACCGCGGTGAGCCATCCGCCGCCGGAGAAGAACAGCACCAGTGGCACCAGGCCTTCGACGGCGGTGGAGACGTGCGCGATCGCGCGGGAGCGTCGTCCGGGACGAAGGTCGTCCGGAAAGTGTTCGAAGAACGTGCGTTTGATGGCCGGCGACCGCCAGATCGGGTTGTTCGACATCATCGTGGCGATCACGAACGGGAAGTGCTTGTTGAGTTTGCTCGTTGCCGCGCCGACCCAGATGACGAGGAAGACGAGTTTGGCGCCGAGGATCATGTCGGTGCCGACGAACAGGAACGTCACGCAGAACGCGCCGTACACCTCGCCGCGGGCGGCGAGGAAGACCGTCTTGTCGCGCAGGCCCAGGACTGCGAGCAGTGCGATGATCGTCGCGATCTGCCAGATCGGCAGAACCCCGGCATCGGAGTGCAGGTCGCCGGTCGAGCGTGATCCCGAGCTCGCGAGTGCCACCACGATCATCACCAGGAGTGCCGCGTAGAGGGTGACGTCCAAGGGGCCGCGGGTGTCGCCGGCGGTGAGTGGGAGCTGGGGCCAGGGTGGCTGGCGAATGGTCTTGAGGCGCAACCAGTAGAGGATCGACCCCATCGGCGGGAAGAATCGGTTGTTGAGAGGGCCGAAGCCGCAACCGAATCCGACGACCTCGAACAACATCGTGTAGAGCACGACCTTCTGGAAGACGATCGGCTCGTTGTACCAGGAGGTGACATCGAGGATGCCGTGGATACCGGGCGTGGCCACCACGATCGCCCAGCCGATGACGATGTAGGCGAGGATCTTGCCGACATAGAACAGGTGCAATGCCACCGGCGTACCGAAACCGACCTCGGCCCAGTGCCGCGCCATCGGCTTGATCTTCTCGGCGCGGCTGCCCTGGCTCCAGGTGGGAAAGTCGATGTCGGGGGTGTTCTGCTGGAGAAATCCCATACGTGTTCGCGCTCCTCGATCACTGTGCCGTGACCGAACCTAACAAACCAAGCGAGCGCTTGGTGGGTGAACGGGGTGTCCGGGGCTGGGGCCCGGGCACGCGCGGGTGTACGAATACAACTTCCACCGAATCGCGCGAAAACGGCCGAAAATCGGGGTCGGTGGTCCGCTCAGGTGGAAGCTGTATTCACACCCGGGCTGTCGGGTACCGCGGTTGTCCACAGATTCGCCGCGGAGCGCGATCGAGGCCCGGAATCCGGGCAATCACACGGCACACTCTCGGGTCATGACTCCCGCCGATCTCACCTCAGCCGCCGATGACCGCTGGTTCGGTGTCTTCTCGTTCGCTGAACTCACCCGACGCGGAATGGGCCAATCGCAGGTGACGCGAATGGCCAGGAGCGGAGATCTACGTCCTCTTCGCCGCGGGTGGTACGCGACCCCGTACGCCGATAGCCGCGTGGCGGGGGCTGTTGCCGCCAACGGGGTGTGCAGTTGTGTGACCGCGCTCGACCTGCACGACGTGTGGGTACCGCCGCACGGGAATCGGGTTCACGTGCGGTCGCGGGAGTCCGGGCATCGCAGTGGTCGGGCGAACCGCTTCTGTCGCCGCTACGGCCGTCCGCTGCCGGAGATCTACCCTGTCGACGACGTCCTCACCGCTCTCGCCCATGCCATCAAGTGTCTGGACGCCGAAGGGATCATCGCGGTGTGCGACTCGATCCTTCACCGAGGTCTCGCAGAGATGTGCGATCTGCGGGAGGTGTTCGCCGCCGCTCCCGAACGAGTTCGGAAGCTGCTGGAGCGCTGCGACCATCGAGCCGAGTCGGGGACCGAATCCATCATGCGACTGAGGCTTCTGGCGATGGGGTTGTCGGTGGCGGTGCAGGTGACCATTCAGGGAATCGGACGGGTCGATCTCGTCGTCGGCAGGCGACTGATCATCGAACTCGACAGCATCGAATTCCATGACCTCTCACCGGAACAGCGTGAAGCAGACCGCATCCGCGACGAGATGGCGCACCGGCTGGGTTACCTGCCGCTGCGGTTCTCCTACAAGCGCGTGATGTTCGCGTGGGACGAAGTCGCCGAAACCCTCACGGCGATCCTCAGACGCGGTGACCATCTGCGCGCTCCCGCGGCGGCCGCCGACTACGACCGGTCGCTTGTCGAGGACTGGTCGGCCTGACACATGCCGCGATACGAATACAGATTCCACGTGAGCGCGCCACCGACCCCGAAAATCGGGTGTTTCGGGCCACATCGGTGGAAGTTGTATTCGTAGCTGTGCCTCCCCCGATCGGGGGAGGCATGAATCCACCGGTGGATCCGCCGGTCGGCGGGGTTCGGAACGGGTGCTCGGCGGGCAAAGTCAGTGATGTCAGAACGAACGACTTCGCCAGCCCCGACCACTCCCGGCCAGGACCCGCGGAACAGGAGGAACATCATGAACATCTCGAAGAGCATGAAGAACCGCGCACTCGCCGGAATCGCCGGCATCGGCATTGCCGCCGGTCTCGCACTGGGCGGTGCCGGACTGGCCAGCGCGGGCACCGTCCCGGTCACCCATCCCGGTGAGCCCACGATCGCGATGACGATCACCAACCACACCGACAAGACCGAATGGTTGGACGGCGCCACCGCCGGCACCGGCCAGTGGGTGCAGGCCCCGCGGCAGACACTGGCCCCCGGAGCCTCGGAGATCGTGGTCTCCAACGCCCCGAACAGCCCGGAGGAGACGAACTTCGTCAACTACCGGATCGGCGCCTTCGGGCCGCGCGCCACCTACGAGATCGAGAACATGGCGGGCAACGTGAACACCGCGATGACCGGAACCTCCGGCGGCGGCCACTACTTCATCAACGCCCCGCACATCGAGACCGGATACCCGAACGTGAACGTCTCCTACGACCTCTGGTGAGGTGGATCGGCCCTTCTCGCCTCGTCCCAGTCCGGGCCCAACCCGACCTGGGCGAGGTGAGCAACGGGATGGGCGCTGTGCAGTGCGACGGTGGCGACGAGGTCGTCGTAGGTCCGGCACACGTGGGTGGCTCCCGTTGCGGTGCCGACCGTCCACCCCTGAGTGATCACCCTGATGGACAGCCGGGGAGCCAGTGGCGCGAGCCGACGGGCAACCGCCGCCCGCCGACGCGGCCCGCTCACCCAGCGAGCGGCCCAGTCCACCGGCGCCCCGGCACATCCACCGCACATCAGGGCATCACGTCTCCGGAGTTGGGACCCAGGACCTGCCCGACGTAGAGATTCCCGCCGGGATTCGACGCGAGCAGAACCGCGGTGGGTGCCACCTCCTCGGGTGTGCCGAAGCGGCCCAACGGCAATTCGGCACGCTTGGCTCGTTTCCAGTCGTCGTCGATACCGTCGACCAGGGGTGTCTCGATGGGTCCGGGCGCGATCGCATTGACCAACACGCCGTCGCCGGCGACCTCCTGCGCGATGGACTTGGTCATCGCGATGACGCCCGCTTTGGCGGCGGCGTAGTGCGCCAGTGACACTCCACCTTTGATCGCCAATTGCGATGCGACATTGATGATGCGGCCGTCCTTCTGCGACATCATCGTCGGCAACACCGCCCGGTTGAGCATGAACACACTGGTCAGATCGATGTCGATCGTCTCGCGCCACTGGGCGCTCGTCATCTCGGATGCCGGCGCCTGGGTGAGAATCCCATGGGAACACACCAGGATGTCGATCCCACCGAGTTGGGCCACCATGTCGGACACGACGCCAACGATCGCCGACTCAGCCGTCGCATCGAGAACGACTCCCTCGGAACCGATTTCGGATGCAACGGTCGCGACCACCGGGTTGCGGTCGGCCAGCACGACGGTGGCGCCGGCGTCGACGAATGCCGATCCGATCGCCAGGCCGATACCCGACGCGCCGCCGGTCACCAAGGCGCGCTTGCCTTTCAGAAGTTCAGACATCTGCGTGATCCTCTCAGTCGCGCATCGCGGTGGTCAGCGCGCCGTCGACGACGATCGCCTGACCGCTCACGTACGACGCCGCCGGACTCGACAGGAAGCCGATGACCTCGGCCACCTCACGCGGATCCCCGACTCGGCCCCAGGGGATGTAATCACCCGCTCGATCCAGTCCTTCCGGACCGAGCGAATTGACCGCGTCGGAGGACTGTGGCGTGCGGATCAGACCCGGGATGACAGCGTTGGCCCGAATCTGTCGGGGCCCGAATTCGACGGCGATGCTGCGGATCAACCCGAGGACACCGGCCTTGGCGGTGGCGTAGTGGGCGTGATCCTGCCACCCGTATACACCGCCGGCGATCGACGACACCGCGGTCACCGAACCGCCGGCACCCATGTGACGCAAACCTGCTCGTGCCGTGCGCATCACACCGTGCAGGTCGACGTCGAGGAGGTCGTGCCACTGCTCGTCACGCAGGTCCGTGAACGAGGCCTGCCGCAGGATCCCGGCGTTGGCCACCACGATGTCGAGCCGACCCCAGGCGGCGACGAGGCTTTCGGCGAACGCATTCACCGAGTCCGTCGATCGAACGTCGACCTCGACGATCTGTCCCTCACCGCCGGCGTCGTGTACTGCACGCAGAGTGTGTTCGGGGTCGTGCGGATCGCCGCTGAAGGTGCCGATACCCACGCGCACCCCCCGTTCGGCGAGGCAGACCGATGTCGCTGCCCCGATGCCGGACGCCGCGCCGGTGATCATCGCGACGGGATTCTCACTCATGACGTGACCTCGGCGTTCTCGACCGCCGGAGTCGGCGACGACACCTTGCGTGCACCGAGAACGACCACTCCGGAGGCCACCGCGCCGAGCGCGCCCACCCAGAGCGCCGCGGTCGAGTAGCCGATGGATGCCGCGGTCAGAGCGGTGAGGATGAAGCCCGAGATGATCGCCCCGGGCTGGGACATCGCACCGATGAACGCCGAACCTGTTGCCCGGCAATCGGTGTCGAAGCACTCGGCCTGGAAGAACATGATGGCCGCGTACGGTCCCAGGAGGAAGAACAGGCCCATCATGTAGGTCACCATGACGTAGAGCTGGCCGGACGGACCGAGCAGCATGGCCGCGAAGAACACTCCGGCGAGCAGCCAGCCGACCGCGATGGTGTTGCGGCGCCCGAATCGGTCACCCGCCCACCCGTGGGCCAGATATCCGGCAACGGCAACGAGATTGGAGACGACGACGAGGAGCAGGGTGCTCGAGGCATCGATGTCCTTGCCCTTCTCCAGCACGGTGGTGCCGAGGACCGAGAACGTCTGGATGCCAAACCAATTGAGCAACCACGCCGCCGAGAGTACGAGGGTGTTGCGCAGGTGCTTACCCTGGAAGATCCGTTTGAACGGCGCGGCGGTCTGCTCGACGGTGGCGGTGGCCGTGGCCAGCGCTGCGGCTTCCTCGTCGCGGCCGTCCGCCCGCAGCTTCTTGATGGCCTGATGAGCCTCGAACTGCGGACTCTCCTTGAGCGAGCGGCAGATCAGGGCAACGATCACCGCGGGAACGGTGGCCAGGAGGAACGCGATGCGCCATGAGTCGGCACCGAAGATCGAGGTCACGATGGCGACGAAGCCGGCTGCGATGAGCGCACCCGCGGGCCATCCGGTTTGCACCATCGAGTAGACGAAGCCCTTGCGGCGCTTGATCTTCTCGTCCTCGGTCAGCTCATAGAGTTCGTTGAGGTAGGTGGCGTTGACCGACTGCTCCGCCAGACCGAGGCCGCTGATCGAGCGCACACCGATCAGTGATCCGGCGCCGAAGGTGGCAGCGGTGGCGGCCGACGACGCGGCGGTCCCGGCGACGGAGATGATCATCCCCTTGCGTCGTCCCAGCTTGTCGACCATCGGCCCGACGAGCAGCACGACGATCGCGGTCCCGACGCTGACGAGGGTGGAAACGAGCAGGGCGTGGCTGGTGGTCCAGCCGAACGACTCCTCGATTCGCGGGAGCAATGTCCCGAACAGGATGAAGTCGTAGACGGCGATTGTCCAGGCGAAGAAGGCGATTCCGGAGGCGCGGCGGGTTTCTCGGCCGGTCACCCGGCGCAGTCCGAGCTGCGTGGAGGATTGGGTGGGCATGTGAGGGTCTTTCTCGTCAAAGGGTGTGACAGCGGTGGGGAAGGGGCGACACGTCGTCGGGTCTTTTGCCGGTCAGCTCTGGCGCGGCCGGCGGGACTTGAAGTCGGAGGCGATGGCGTCGAAGGTCGTCCAGGTGACCCCGTCGTGGCCATTGATGTGCTCGATCAGTCGTTCGAGCATCAACAGCACCTGCGGTCGGCCGGACACATCGGGATGAATGGTGAAAGTGAAGACCGCATAATCCATCTCGCGATACACCCAGTCGAACTGATCGCGCCACATCTCCTCGATGTGCCGTGGATTGACGAATCCGTGGCTGTTGGGGCTGCCCTTGATGAACATCATCGGAGGCAGGTCGTCGAGGTACCAGCTGGCCGGGATCTCGACGAGGTCGGTCTCCTGACCGCGCTGCAGTGGTTTCATCCAGGTGGCGGCGGGCTGGTCGTAGTCGATGGGTGTCCACGAGTCCCCCACGCGCACGTAGTAGGGCTCGAAATCGCGGTGCATGAGGGAGTGGTCGTAGGCGATGCCACGCTCGATCAGCAGTTCGTTGGTCACCTTGCTGAACTCCCACCACGGTGCGACATATCCGGTGGGGCGCTTGCCGGTTCGGGTGCCGATGAGGTCGATGCAGTGGTCGAGGATCTCCGATTCCTGCTCGCGTGACATCGCGATCGGATTCTCGTGGCTGTAACCGTGGAGTCCGATCTCGTGTCCGGCGGCGACCACGGCGTCGAACTGTTCGGGGAACGTCTCGATGGAGTGGCCGGGCCAGAACCAGGTCGCCGGAAGCTGATGGCGTTCGAGCAGCTGGTTGAGCCGCGGGACCCCGACCTCGCCGGCGAAGATACCGCGGGAGATGTCACCCGGGGAGTTCTCACCGCCGTACGAGCCGAGCCAGCCGCCGACGGCGTCGACGTCGATCCCGAATGCGACAAAGATGTCCTTGGCCATGTCAATCCTCCTGAGTGGGTGTGTAGGTATCGATGATGTGGGTGAGAGTGGTTGTGATGTCCGATGATTGGGACAGCAGCAGGGAGAGCAGGATGCGTGCCTGGGTGGCCGGCAGTGAGCCGGACAGGATCGCGCCGGCAGCCACCATGTCGGTGCCGCCGCCGTGCCCGTAGACGGCGGCGACCTCGCCGAACGGGACCCGGCTGGCCAGAATCGTCGGGATGCCGTCACCGGCGAGTTGGCGGCAGGTGTCGACGATCGTCGGGTTGGCGTTGCCGATTCCGGTGCCGGCCAGCACAATTCCGCGTGCACCGGCGACCACCGCCGCGTTGATCAGGGTTGCATCGGCGCCGGGGTACACCTCGATGATGTCGACGCGGGTGGAGTCGAAGGCGTCGGTGGGACGGGGGAGCGCAGCGGGTCGCGCGGGCGTTTCTCGGATGACGACCTTGCCGTCGGCGACCTCGCCCAGCGGCTCACGCGTGGTGGAGCCGAACGCGTCGAGGGCGCGGGTGCGGAGCTTGCGGGTCCCGGCTGCGGGAAGGATCTGTCCGGCGAAGACGACCAATGTGCCGAGCTTACGGGCATGCGGGTCGGCCGCCACCGCGACCGCGTCGGCCAGATTCCGGGGACCGTCGCCGTGCGGCGCATCACTGGCGCGTTGCGCGCCGGTGAGGACGACCGGTCGCGCGTCGGCGTGGACCAGGTCGAGGAGGAAGGCTGTCTCCTCCATGGTGTCGGTGCCGTGGGTGATGACGATGCCGTCGACGGGATTCTCGGTGCGCTCGAAGAGCTGGGCAACGGTGTCGCTGATCCGGCGTTGGTGCGCAGGCGTCATTCGGTAGGAGCCCACCGTCATGAGATCGATCGACTCGACCTCCACGTCGGCGAGTCCGGTGGTCCCTAGAAGGTCGGTGACGGTTCGGGTGGCGACGACTCCGGTTGAGGTCGAAGTGGAGGCGATCGTCCCACCGGTTCCGATGAGGGCAATCCGGTGCATCAGGGCCACCTCATCGCCGTATCGGCGCACGTCGGAGACGGTGGCGCGCTGGGTGTGAACTGGGTCATGTCGATCAGCAAACCACAACACAAACGTTTGTGGCAATCGTTTGTGTAAATTGCGCCAAACGTTTGTGTAACGGCTCTTGTAACGTGGGGCACCGACGTCGAGGGAGGAGGCACCATGGGGCGGGTGCGTGGACCCCTGACTTTGCGGATGATCGCCACTGAGCTCGGCGTCAGCCCATCGACGGTTTCGCGAGTGCTGAACACCCCGGGTGAAGATGCGTTGCGCTGGGCCTCGGCGGACACGGTAGGACGGATTCGCACCTTCGCCACGGAGAACGGCTACTCACCCAATCCGCAGGCGTCGAGCCTGCGTACGCGGCGCTCGGGGCTCATCGGGGTGTTGGTGCCGCGTCTGCAGGACTACGTCCTGGCAACCATCTATGAGGGGATCGAGGAGGCCGCAGGCGAAGCGGGTCTGTCGACGTTCGTGACCAACTCGCTGGACCGACTCGAGGCGCAGCGCGCACGTACCAAGGCGATGATCGACCGTCGGGTCGACGGACTGATCTACGGTGATGCCCACCTCGATCACGAGTTCCTCGATGAGGTTGACGCACAAGGCATCAAGTTCACTCTCGTATCGAGGAGCGCGGGTTCCTATCCGTCGGCGACGGTCGACGACGTACTCGGCGGCCGGCTGGTGGGACAACACCTCGCCGACACCGGCCGCAAGAAGGTCTGCGTCGTGGCGGGCCTGGAGTTCACCTCGACGGCCAGAGACCGCACGCGTGGTGCGGTGGAAGCGCTGTCCGACAACGGCATTGAGGTTCCCGAGTCGGCCGTCATCTTCTCGGGATTCGACCCCGCCGGTGGCCGGCGAGCGGTCGAACAGATCCTCGAGCGAGGCGAGGTGCCGGACGCGCTGTTCGCCACCAACGACTTTGCCGCACTGGGGGCGCTCGGCGCGCTGCGTGACGCGGGGTTACGCGTCCCCGACGACGTCGCGCTCGTGGGCTACAACGACACCCCACTGGCCGCGGCCGGGGCATTGCCGCTGACGACGATCCGCTCCCCGATGCACGAGATGGGCAGGCGCGCCGTGGGTTTGCTGATGCAGGTGCTTGCCGGTGAGGAGCCGGAGTCGGTGCTGCTGGAACCGGAGCTGATCGTGCGGAGCAGTACGTGAGCCATGGATCGGTTCGATCGTCGTGAGGTCGTCATGGCGGCGTGCCTACTCGTCAACGCTGACACCATAGGCACGAACCAGCGCGCCAAGCCCTTCGCGCCACCCCTGGCCGAGCGCTCGCAGCTTCCACTCGGTTCCGGCGGGCCGGCCGCGTAAGTAGATCTCGCCCAGGACAAGTGCACGGATACCGGGTTCCGGCCGAGGCGTGAATACCCAGTGGTTCTCGTTCGCGGCAACGGACAGAGTTGTGGGGGCGATGCTGTCGAAGGTCTGATCGGTGTCGACGTCCGCGGTGGCGCAGATCAGAACCTTGACGATCCGGGGATTCAGGGCACCTGGGTACACCACAGCGCCTTCCCGAGAACCGGAACCGTTGTGGCTCTTGCCCGTCAGCCGTACGCTGCCGTCAGCGCTGCAGGGCTGGTTGTAGAAGATGAACGCGTGGTCATCGACCACGCGCTCGTGGGCGTCGAGCAACAACAATCCGAGGTCGGCCGCGCCGCCTGCGGTGGTGAACTCCACCCGGACCTCCGCGTGCGCGGCATCGGGTAGGACGATGGACTCGCCGGCACTCATGGTGTACGCGTGGGGTTCTGGTCGGCCACCGGCCGGCGAGGGCCCTGTCGGCGGCAGGGGATCGGCGGCCGGCGAGGCGTTGGTGCGATCCGGTTGCGGGCGGGCAAGTTGCTCCTGCAACCATTCTCCGAAAGGCGCGAGGGTGTACGGGGTGGAGTCGGCCGGGCCGGCCGGCGATTGCTCACCCTGGAGATCGGCATCCAGGTCGCCGAGAACCGAGTCGTCGTCGTCCACCTCGCAGTTGTCGAGAAGCGTTGCGACACCGGGAAGTCCGTCCAGCGGCAACGAGGTGACCGAGGAGGAAATGTTGCCGGACGCGGTCGCCTTGATGCCACAGCGCACCTCGGTGCCGATGTCGAGAAGCCGCCAGGCGTCGTCGGCGGTCCGCCACGACACCCGCTCGACCTCGTCCCGCGTCCACGACCCGTAGGCGATCAGACCGAGACGCGCGGTGTCGGGCATCCGGGTGATCACCGCGGCGTTGACCGTGGTGATCGACGGGGCCGTGGCCAATGCCTCGGACACCGTCGCCGCCAGATTGGACACGAGAATGTGCATCCACCAACGCATCCGGTCGCGCTTGGCCATGGTCTTGAGAGTGGGACGTCCGGCCGGCGTGAGGGCCGGCATCTGCGTCGGCAGTGTGTCGAGATCCTGCAGACGCATGATGACCGACAGCGCAGACCCATCGACGCCGACCGCACATCCCGCCGCAGGATTGTCCGCGAAGGCCGCGTTGACCGCCTCGCACACGGTGGTTTCCTCGTTGGCGCACAACGCTTGCCACCACCGGTCGGCCTCGGCGGACAGTTGTGCGTGAAGCTGATTGAGGCGTTGTGATTCACTGTCGCGGTACATGCGTGCGGCGAGCTCGGCGTCGGCGCGTGCCCGTTCCCGGGCACTGCGCGCGAATCGTCCGATCCCGTTGAGGTAGAGCGTCATTGCCTGTGCGCGCACCACGTCGGTGGAGATCGCCGGCGGCGGTGGCAACATCGGACGAGACGCTGTCGGAAACTGCTGAAGGTGCGCGGTGGTCGTGTCGTGGTGCAGTTGGCGGAGACGCTCGATCGCCGCATCACGCTCGGCCTGCTGCTGGGCCCGTTCGGCGGCCCGCTGTGCACGGGCGAGTTGTGCCGGCGAGGGGCCGGTGTAACGAGTGCCGCCGCGTCGAGTCGTGGTGGTGCGACGGCGCGATCCGCTGCGCCCGGATGACAACGCCGTCGAGGCGAAAAACGGTCCCATCCCCGTCGACACCCGAGTACGCCCGCTGCCCACATGAACTCGTGCGATGCGGGGACCCACCGACGCACGGACGCCCCGGGTCGACACCCGCACGCGCATCCCCGGTACACCAACCCGAAAGCCCAGACTCATCGCGATCGATCGTAGTTCCCTCATCCGTGCGGGGCTGTCCTCCCACCGGGTGACGCGCTAGGTTCGGATCAGACAAACCGCCCACCCGCGAAGGACCACAGCATGCCTGCCGACAGACTCCTCCGGATGCCGTTCGCCAGCATCTATCCGCTCTACGTGCAGAAGGTCGAGCGGAAAGGGCACACGCAGGCCGAGGTCGATCAGGTCATCTGCTGGCTCACGGGTTACGACGCCGACGGGCTGCAGAAAGCCGTTGACGCCGAGGTGGATCTGGAGGCCTTCTTCGCCGAGGCGCCGCAGATGAATCCGAATACGTCGTTGATCACCGGCAAGATCTGCGGGTACCGGGTCGAGGAGATCGAGGACCCGCTGATGCAGAAGATCCGGTACATGGACAAGCTCGTCGACGAGGTGGCGCGCGGGAAGAAGATGACGTCGATCCTGCGGGAGTGAAGTGCGTTGTCGTCGTGCGGGGTCTCGAGGCTCGGCGCCTGGGGCGCCTCGCACCTCGACCATCGGGGGGAGGGGAGGAGGAGCGGGGTGCCGGAGGACGTCCGGAGGGGAGAACCTCGGCCGCCCAAGGGCATCACGGCCGGACGGTGACGAACCCGCCGTCGAGGAAGCCCAGGCAGTCGCCGGTGCGGTAGCCGAAGTCCTCGACGCGGCCGACGAACAGGGTGTGGTCGCCGCCGTCGTATTCGGCCCACGGGGTGCAGGTGAACCAGGAGGCGGTGTCGGCCAGGCGGGGCGCGTGACTGCCCTCGATCCAGCGGGGTTCCTGGTTGGGCCGGCCGGCGAAGTGCATGGCGAGGTCGCGTTGTTCGGCGCCGAGGACGTTGACAGTGAACGGGTTTCCGGTCAACAGGGCGTGTGCGCGTACGTTGCGCTGGATGGAGATCAACACCAACGGCGGATCCATGGACACCGAGGTGAACGAATTGACGGTCAGCCCATGGCGTTTGGTGGTTCCGTCGGCGTCGGTGCCGTCAAAGGTCACCACGGCGACGCCGGTGGCGAAGCGGCCGAATCCGCCGCGCAGATGAGGGGTGGGCGGTGCGTCGGTGAGGGTCATCGCGAGTCTCCTACAAGGTCCGGTGGGCGATGACCGCAGACGTTAGGGCCGCCTCGGACACCGCGGCAATGGGCGAACGTGCTGTTGAGCGCGTCGCGCGCGGAATGCACAGTCTCGTGCACCCCGGGTCCAGAGCGCTGGGGGCATCGCCGAAGCCGACTTGACGATGCGCGCGGGAGTTGTGTGTCACAGAGCGAGACGCCCTGAGGTGGGTGTCACAGCGCCCGCCGGCGGCGCACCATGGCTCCACCGACATCGTCGTCGAGCGCCCCACGGCGCACGCGTCACCAAGGAGAGTCACATGCCAGACACGCCCGACATCGGAATCATCGGCGCAGGTACCGCCGGATTACACCTCGCCCTGCTCCTACAACAGGCCGGGGTGACCACGCGTATCTACACCAACCAGACCGCCGACCAGGTGGCTGCGGGCCGACCGCAGAACAGCGTTTCGCACCACGCGCCGACCATCGCCCGCGAGGCGGCGATGGGCGTCAACTTCTGGCCCGCCGAGGAGTACGGCTACCAGGTCCACTACCACCACCTCAACGTGCCCGACGGCCCGCCGGTCTTCCGCGGCGACTTCCTGCGTCCCTCCCGAGTCCTCGACTACCGCATCTATCTGCCCAGATTGATGGCCGAATACGAGAATCGCGGCGGCACCATCGAGATCCGCAACATCGAGCCGTCGGACTTCGCGGCGCTGGGCCGGGAGCATGATCTGGTCGTGGTGGCCGCCGGCAAGCGGTCGTTCGGCGAGTACTTCGGCGAACGACCCGACGTCTCGCCGTACGCGAAGCCGCAGCGTCACCTCGCGGTCGGATTCTGGGACGGCGTCGAGCAGACCGACCCGCGCGCGGTGACCATGAGCATCTCGCCCGGCCACGGCGAACTCCTCGACCTGCCGATCACCACCTTCGACGGCTGGGCCAGCGCGCTGCTCTGCGAGAACGTGCCCGGCGGAGACCTCGAGATCCTGATGACGCAGAAGGAATCCGACGATCCCGACGCCTACCGGCAACTGCTGCTCGACAAGCTCAAGGTGCATCACCCGACGGTCTACGAGCGCATCGATCAGTCCCGCTTCAGGCTCATGCGGCCCGGCGACATCCTGCAGGGCGCGGTGCGGCCGGTGATCCGCGACGACTACCGGCTCCTCGACGACGGCACGGTCGTTCTCGCGCTCGGCGACGCGCACTCGACCGTCGACCCGGTCACCGGCCAGGGCGCGAACTCGGCATCCTTCGAAGCGCAGGTCGTCGCCGACGCGATCATCGAGGACGAGATCGTCGACGAACGGTTCGCCAAGAAGGTTGCCCTGCGCCGACGCGAACGCGTCGACGGACTCAGCGCCTGGGTCAACACCATGATCGCCACCCCGACGCCACCGCATCTGCAGAAGCTATTGGGCGCGATGTCCCAGATGCGCACGCTCTGTGACGAATTCACCGAGAACTTCAGCCACCCCCACCGCAACGGCGACATGGTGGCGACCCCCGAGCGCGTCGACGCTGCGATCGCCCGGCACGCCTCACTGGGGGCGGCAACGGCGAGCGGGAAGGTCGCCTGATGCACAAACTCGTTGTGCTGTACCCGACTCCGGACGATCCCGACCACTTCCGCGAGTACTACGAGAACACCCATCTCCCGCTCGCCGCGACGCTGCCGGGGCTGCTCGACTGGCGGCACAGCCTCTCGATCAACGCCGATCCGCAAAGCCCGTACTTCGCGGTGTTCGAAGGCGATTTCGCCGATGCCGCGGCGCTCGGAGCGGCGATGTCGTCACCGGAAGGTCAAGCGGTACAAGCCGATGTGCCGAACTATGCCAGTGGCGGTGCGGTGGTGATCGACTACCCGATTGTCCCGCACTGATCGCGCCGCACGGACCGATCGCCACGCCTGTCGCCGGGTCGCGCTCACTGCGCGGCCCGGCGAAATGCGCTGGGCGACATGCCGACCTGCTTGCGGAAAGTGCGTGAGAAGTGGGAGGCGTCGGGGTAGCCCCATGAAGCGGCGACGTCGGCGATCGCGCGATGGGCATGCATCGGATCGGCCAGGTCGCGGCGAATGGCCTCGATACGCTGCTCACGAATCCACGCCGAGACCGTCGTGCCCTGCTCGTGGAACACCTCGTGCAGATGGCGGGTCGAGATGTACACCGCCCGCGCGATCGCGTCTGGATTGAGGTCACTGTTGCGCAGGTTCTCGCCGATGTACTCGCGAATCCGCAGCATCAGGGGCAGGTGCCCGGGCGAGCCGCTCTCGACGGCCCGTGCGAGTGCCGCGGTGCTCAGCAACGCCGAGATCAGGTCGATCGTCGTGCGCACCACCCGCGCCGCGGCCGGACCCTCGACCGAGGCGAAATCCGTCGAGATCTCGGTCAGTAGCGGCGCCACCAGTCGCGTCAGTGACTCCTCCCGGCCCAACGAGATCGCGGTGATCGCGCGGACGTGATCGGGGCTCGGGTCGATCAGATCCCTGGGGAACATGATGACCACGGCGTCGATGTCACCGGCAAACCGCAGGTCATAGGGGCGCGCGGTGTCGTAGACGCTGATGCTGCCCGGCGACATCAACGCCGTGCGCCCGTCCTGCACCAGCTCGCCGGCACCGTCGATCATCAGCGTGATCTTGTAGAACAACCGTTCCGACGCCTCGATGAGGGCCGGCGTGCGATGGACCTCGTGCGGGGTGACGGCGAGCCGCGAGAAGAAGACGTCGTCGATGACGCGGCCCCGAATGGTGCCCGCGAAATGACCGTCGGAGAGGTCGTCGACCATCAACGGCACGAACGACCGCGACACCACCCGCTGCCACGCCAGCGCCGACTCGGTGGCGAATGCAACCGGCGGCTGGGCGGTGCCTGCGGTGCGGCCGGCGGGTGGTGCGCTCGTCACTGAGACTCCTTCGATCAACTCCTCCAGCGTAGTCGGCGAAGTGCTTTCCCAACAGCATTATCGGACAACTCGTTGGGTGTAAGTGGTGCGGAGAACTGTTCTGTCACAACGTAACCAATGACTCCGATACGTCGAGCTGAGCGCGCACGGCCTTGGCGTGAGCCTTGAGGGAGAAGCCTGGTTCGCGGGCCCGATCCGGCGTGAGCGGGGCCGGTCGGTGGGCGAGTAGCGTGCGGGCGGCGAGGTGATCGGCCGGTGCGCCGACGCTCTCGACCCACGCCAGGGAGTTGTCGACGAAGCCGAGGATGCTGCCCTTGTCCGCGACCGGGTCGCCGAGTCGCACCATCTCCTCGGCGGTCGCGGGCAGGCCGGCGATCTGCAACTTTCGTCCGCATTGCACCGTCCAGAACCATGGCACCGCGGAATAGGGCAGTGGCGCACCGCAGATCGACGCGGCGACGCAGCGCGCCTGATCGGTGGCGTTCTGGACGGCTTCGAGCCGCACCCGTCCGGCGGTGTGGTGACCGGGGAACGACGCCGCATCGCCGACGGCGAAGATGTGTGGGTCATCGGTGCGCAGGTACTCGTCGACGACGACGCCGTTGTCGACGGTGAGCCCGGCATCGCGGGCGAGACGGGTGTCGGGGACGGCGCCGATGCCGACGACCACGAGGTCGGCGGGAAGGCGGGTGCCCGAGTCGTCCACGACCGCTGTCACATGGCCGTCGGAACCGTCGATGCGCTGCACTCCAGTACCGAAACACAATTGCACACCGCGGCTTTCGTGCAGGTCGGCGAACAGCTGTGAGCTCGATGCGCTGAGTACGCGGGCCATGGGGCGGTCGGCGACGTCGAGGACGGTCACCGGAACCCCGCGATCGACGGCCGCCGAGGCGAACTCCAGGCCGATGAAGCCGGCGCCGACGACGACCACCCTGCTCGCCTCGGTGAGGGCGGCGTGGAGGCGGGCGGCGTCGTCGACGGTGTGTAGATGGTGAACGCCGTCGAGATCGGCTCCGGGGCAGCTCAATCGGCGTGGCTGGGCGCCGGTGGCGAGGACGAGATGGTCGAAGGGGAGTGCGGCGCCGTCGGCGAGCCTCACCGTGTGCCGACCACGATCGATCCCGTCGACGCCGACACCGAGGCGTAGGTCGATACCGTTGTCGTCGTAGAACGTCGAGGGTCGCAACGGCAGTGGTGACGGGCTTGCGGCCGAGGTGACGTAATCCTTGGACAGTGGTGGACGCTGATAGGGGAGATGGCCGGAACGGTCCACCAGCGTCACCTCGCCGTCGTAACCATTGCGGCGCAACGCGTCCGCGGCCTCGACGCCGGCATGCCCGGCGCCGACGATCACCACCGAATCCATCGTCACACCTGCGCTTCGGGGACGCGGACGGCCAGAGCGGAGAAGTGCTCACCGCTGCGGAGTTGGCAGCCGAGCCGCGAGGCGTCGGTGCGGTCGGCGGCGGTGCAGTCGAGCATCTCCTCCTCATCGTCGCCGATCGGCGGCAACGCCGCGGCGTCGTCGACGTAGACGTGGCAGGTCGCACACATCGCCTGGCCGCCGCATTCGCCGACGATGCCGGCGACACCGTTCTCCAGGGCCGCGCGCATCACGGAGATGCCGGTGTCGGCCTCCACGTGGTCGACGGTGCCGTCGGGGTGCTGATACGTGATCTGTGGCATGGTGATCCTCTTCTCTGCTGTACCGGAATGGTTTTCGTCTACCAGCGCACGGGTAGGGCGGTCATGCCGCGGAACACCCAGCCCTCGATGCGGGCGGGGCGCTCGGGGTCGAGGTGCAGTCCCGGCAGGCGATCGAAGAGGGCGGGGAGGGCGATATCGGCGATCTGGGAACGGGCCACCCATGCGCCCGCACAGAAGTGCGCACCGCCCCCGAAGCCGAGGTGTGGCACCTTGGGGCGGAACACGTCGTACTCATCGGCGCGCTCGAAGACTTCCTCGTCACGGTTGGCGCTCAACGCCACCACACCGAGCTTCGCGCCCGCCGGCAACAGCATGCCGCCGAGTTCGACTGCACGCGTGGTCTGCCGGGGATACATCCCGATCGGCGCCACCCACCGGACACTTTCCTCGAAAGCATCTTTCCAACAGCCTTTTCCGCGTACGGAGGTGAGCTGATCCGGCCGTTCGAGCAGCGCCCACACCGTGGTGGCCAACGCATCACGGGGTTCGTTGATACCGCCGCCGATCGACATCTTGAGATTGGCACGCGTATCGGCGAGGGTGACCTCGTCGTCCCCGAAGGCCGCGATGTGGGCGATCAGCGAGTCATCGGGGGTGGTGCGCACCCGGGTGAGCATCTCGTCGAGCGCCTGATCGACCTCGTCATAAGAGCGGCGCGCGGCCTCCCACACCTGCGGGTCGTCGGCGTAGTTGCCGGTGCCGTTGATCATGGTCTGACTCCACCGCAGCATGTCCTCGTGGGTGGCGTTCTCGAAACCCAGGACAACGCGCAGGTTTTCCGCGGCGTAGGGGGCGGCGAAATCGGTGACGAGGTCGGCGCCCGGGCCCTTGGCGGTGAACTCGGCGAAGAAACGCTCGAAGTTCTCGGCGAAGCGAGCACTCCACACCTGTGTGATCGCACGGGGTTTGAGTACTCCGCCGTAGGAGGCGCGCTGGATGGCATGCGCGGGATCGTCCTTGCGCAGCATCGAATGCCCCATCGCCCGCTTCATCAGTGAGTTCGTCTCGTCGGCGGTGAAGGTGTCGGGATCGTGGTCGACGGTGTGCACGTCGTGATAGCGGGTCACGAAGAACCGGCCGGCCGCGGGCACGTAGGCAACCGGGGTCTCGCGGCGCAGTCGTGCATAAATCGGGAAAGGGTCGCGGTGCAGATCGTCGAGGGTGACCCAGTCGGCGGTGACCGCCGGGTGTGCGGGTGAGGTGGTGGTCATCGAGGACTCCTCGGTGAGATGGGGAGGGGGTGACTTGGGCTGGATGCGGTCGGAGCTGTGTTCGCGGTCACCTCTGAGTGCACCAGGCAATCAAACACGCGTAAAGCGGTGAATTTCGTGCTAAAAACACGAGAGGATCGATGAATGCCGGACTTCACCCTGCGTCAACTGGAGTGTTTCGTCGCTGTCGCCGACCACGCCACCATCGCGCACGCCGCGGGTGCGTTGCATTCGTCGCCGTCAGCGGTGAACACCGCGGTCACCGAGCTGGAGAAACACCTCGGTGAGGCGTTGCTGATACGACGGCGCGCACACGGGGTCACCTTGACCACCGCGGGCCGGGCCCTTCTGCCGCAGGCCCGGTCGCTGCTGGCGGCCGCCCGTGATCTCGCGCCGGTCTCCGACGGTCAGGTCCGCGGGCACTTCATGCTCGGCATCTACTCGACGTTGTCGGCGTCGTTGCTGCCGGCGGTCCTCGACGGCTTCGGGCGGGCGCACCCGCGGGTCGAGGTGGACTTCACCGAGGGGTCGGGCGACGAGTTGCTCGCCGCCCTCGATGACGGCCGGGTCGACGCAGCGATTCTCTACGACCGGGACATCACCGGGCTACCGCACACCCGTGCGCTCTATCAGGTTCGCGCCCACGTCCTGCTGCCGGCAGATCACCGCCTCGCCGACGCCGAGCGGGTGTCGTTGCGCGAGTTGGCCGACGACCCGTTCATCCAGTTCGACGTGGCGCCCGCCTGGCAGAACACCTCGGCGCTGATGGCCGCCGCCGGGGTGAGCCCGCGCGTCGAATACGTCACCGGCAACTACGAGCTCGCTCGATCCCTCGTCGGCCGAGGGCTCGGCTACAGCGTGCTGGTGAACCGGCCCGCCTCCGACACCAGCCACGAAGGGCGCAAGCTCATCGTCCGAGAACTGGACCCCACACCTGATCCGGTCGCCGTCGTGATCGCGTGGCCCCGTGGTCGCGCGGCCTCACGACCCCTGCAGGCTTTCCTGGACTGGGCACCCGGACGGGTGTCGGGACCGGGATAGGCTGCGCGGCTGAGGTTTACCTCGTGACGGGTTCGGTCGACAGACGTTGCAGGTCGTCGGCGTCGGTGGGACGGGAGTCGACGAACGGCCATCCGTGCACCGCACGTCGGTAGTGCTCGGGAATGGCGCTCGCACCCCACCGGGCGCCGAGGAGTCCGCCGGCGATGGCGGCGACGGTATCGGTGTCGTCGCCGATCCGGATCGCCGTGTACAACGCCTCGGTGAGGTGGGTCGTCGGATCGTCGGTGGTGGTCTGCACGACCGCAGCGGTGGCCGCCTGGAACGCAGTCACAGTGAAACCGTTGGGCGAGAATCTATCCGGTGTCCCGGTGGTGGCCTGATCGATCCACGACGACCACTGGTCGCGACGTGTCGCAGGGATGAGGTCGAGGCCGGCGCCGACGTCGATGCGCTCCTCGGTGATGGCGACGCGGATCGCCTCGCACCACAGGACGCACGAGTCCCCGGCGAGGGCGTCGGAGTGGGTGAGACCCGCGACCGCGCGGGCGGCCCGGGCGAGGGTGTCACGGTCGTCGGGGTGCGCGAGAACCACCGGTGCGGTGCGCATCAACGCGCCGTTGCCCGCCGAGCGGGGGTGGTCGGCGGCGAAGACCAGCGATTCCTCTCGCATGATCGCGCCGACGTGCGCGTCGGGGTCGGTGCGGAGTCGGCGGTCGGTGGCAGCGAGCACCGCTCGGGTCTGATTGCCGATATCCGGCGGGCTGCCGTTGAAATCCCGGTACCAGCGAAGGAAACCGCGTGCCACGGCGTCGAGCCCGGTCTCGGAGGTGAGGTCGTGGCCATCGGCGACGGCCAGCGCGATCGCGACGGCCATGGTGGTGTCGTCGCTCCACTCGCCGGGTTCGTATCCGCCCAGACCGCCGCCGGTCATCTCCGGTGTCTCGTCGGCGGTGAGGCGTCGGGAGAACTCGTAGGGAACGCCGAGGGCGTCGCCGACGGCGGTCCCGAGCAGGGCGCCGTAAGCGCGGTCGGGGTGGGGCATGGGTGGCTCCTCCGGTTCGGGGTGAGTGGGGTGGTAGGGGGTGGTTGGGGCGGGAAACAGCAGCGGCGCAAGGGGTCTCGAGGCTCAGGCGCTAGCGCGCCTTCGCACCTCGACCACCGGAAAGAAGGTTCCGGCGCTAGCGCGACTTCGCACCTCGACCACCGGAAAGAAGGTTCCGGCGCTAGCGCGACTTCGCGCCTCGACCACCGAATGAAGGTGTCGCGGCTATCGGGAGGAGGGTGACGTCGGCGGTTTACCGCCCGCGCTTGCGGTTGCCCTCGTGGAAGGAGTCGCGGGAGCGTTTGGAGGCGTAGCCGGCACCGAGAACCGTTGCGTCGTTCTCCAACTGATCGACGAAGTCGATCTCTGCGGCCATGGCGGCGGCCGCGGCCGGTGGGGCGGCCATCATCGCGCTCTCGTAACTCGAGCGCGAGCGCGCGAGGTGGGCCGAGCCGGCGGCGAGATCGCCCGCCTCGTAGGCGCGAGAGGCCTTGAGCTTGGCCTGCTGGCCCTCCTGGTACAGCTTCTCCGACTGGACGACGGGGTCGGGAACACGGTCCCCGAGTTCGTCGCCGGGCACCACGTTCACCGAGATCGGTAGTGCCACCGTGTGTTCGGTCAGGGTGGCGGTCTCCACATAGCGCAGCTCCAAGGTCGCGAGCTGGGTGAGGCCAAGCGCGGCGAGACCGTCGACCTTCATGCGTAGCAACAGCTTCCGCTGTTCGTCGGCGTAGAGGTCGCCGAGTTCGATCATCACCTCGCCGTTGCCGATCTGATGGGCCGGAAGATCGTTGTACAGCGCGAGCTCGCCGACCTGCTCGACGTAGCGCACCGTCAGTGTGACCGCCTGCGCGGACTTCGCGAGCAGTCCGTCGACTTCGGCGCCGATCGCCGCACCGGCGGCATCCGGGTTGTCGGCGAAACCGTGGTTGCCGTTGCCTGCTCGGGTGATCACCTCCAGCAGTGACTCGTCGTAGCCGCGGCCGTAACCGAGGGTGGAGGTGGTGATGCCGTCGGCCGCGGCCTTGGCGGCGATGCCGGTGAATTCGTCGTGGTCGCGGATGCCGGTGTTGATGTGGCCGTCACTGATCACCAGCACCGTGCCGCCGCGGACGCCTGCACTCGCGGTGGCGCGGCGCAACTCCTGCAGACCCCGCAGATACCCCGACGACAGGTCGGTGCATCCGCCCGGGGTCACCGCACCGATGGCATCGATCGCGCGCAGCTTGTCGGTCAGCGGTGCTGCCGGGACCACCACCATCGCGGCGTCGTCGAACGCGACGAGGCCGAAGACATCCTTCGGATCGAGTTGGGCGACAACGCCGGCCAGTGCCTGCTGGGTGCCGGCCAACGGCGGGCCGCTCATCGAGCCGCTGCGATCGAGGACGATCTGCAACGCGGTCGGTGGCCGCGCGGAGTCTGCCGGAGCAGCGGCGGGGGCCTGAAGATCGAGCATGACGGTCACCTCGTCGGCGGCCTCGAGGGCCACGACGTCGACGTCGAGGGCGGCGGAGAACTGCATGGTGTCTTCCTCTCTCCGCCCCGGCATCGGACCGAGGCGACTTTGCGCGATTATGAGATTACTACTTTGCGCAGACATTCGCATAGTCTGTCGTTCGTGGCCGCCGGGAAAAGCAGTCGTCTGACCGACTATCCGCGACCCAGCGTCGCCGTCGACATCGCCGTACTCAGCGTCGTCGACGCGCATCTGTGCGTGGTGATCCAGCGCGATGACGCCGGTACCGCGATGCTGCCCGGACGATTCATCCGCGAGCGGCGCAGCGTCGCCGACACCGTGCGCGAGGTGCTCGAACTCAAGTTGGGGCTCTCGCCCGACCGCGTCCACCCGCATCTGCTGCGGGTGTTCGACGATCCTGATCGCGATCCCCGCGGGTGGACGATCTCGATCGCACATGCCGTCGCGCTGCCTGCCGCGCAGCTGACGAGCGTGGTCGGTGAGTTGGTTCCGGTCTCTCCCACCGGTGCGTTGGAGTCAGACGAGCCACTGCTCTACGACCATGACCAGATCATCGCAGCCGCCACCGACAGTCTTCGTGAACGCTATGAGGATCGCCCCGACCCCGACAACCTGCTGCCGACGCCCTACACCCTCACCGAACTGCGGGAACTGCACGAGGCGATCCTCGGTCGACGGCTGATGCGGGACTCGTTCAACCGGCGGGTGCAGCCGCTACTCGCGCCGCAGGTCGACGGTGCGGGCGAGCCGGTGACGAGGGTGGCCGGGGGTCGGCCGGCCCGCCTGTACGCGCGAAACGCCCCGCCGACGGCGACATTCGGATGGAAGCTCCCGAGCAAGGACGCGGACTCGTGAGTCCGTCACCGCGCCGTCAGGGCGTCACCACATAGGTGGTGTGGCCGACGACGGCGCGGGTCATGTTGGCGGGATCGGTGACGGACTGTTGGGTGTAGTTGGAGTGGACGATCCACCGGCCGATGGTGTTCAGGTAATTCGAGGCGCTGAAGCTGGCGCCGTCGGGCCAGTTGTCGGTGTTGGCCCAGCCGTCCCAGCGGCGGCTGAGGTCGGTGACGGAGTACTGGGTGGTGTCCGGTGTGGGCAGCAGCTGAACGCCGTCGAGCGTTTTCCCGGGCGCTCCACCGAGACGTCGTTGCGGATTCCCGATCAGCACGAAGGAAAGCTCATCGGCGGCGGGGGCGCCCGGTTTGTTCGCGTAGTACCGGAGCCATTCCGAGGCGATCTGTGCACCGCGCGAGTAGCCGAAAACGATCTTCTTGCCGGGAGTATTCATGATTGCGGTGTTCAATGCGTCGCGCCCGGCATTCAATCCGGCCATCGTCAAATCGGCATTCGAGGGCACGGTCACCGGCGTGCCGTGCGACGGCGCGAACCCGCTCAACGTGGTGTTCATCAGGTCGAACAGGTTGCCGAGATTGAGATCCAATGGCTGACAGGTCAATACGGTCGTGGCCTGGGCGTCGGCCGGGGACTTGGCAGGGGCCGCATGAGCGGGAGCCGTGGTGATCAGTCCGGCGAGGACGGCGACGGTGGAGGCGAACAGGACAATTCGGGCACGCAGATGTTGCACTGAAGATCCATTCGTAACCCCCGTGTAATTGTGGACCCACAGGACACTACGCGGTGAAAGGCATTCCTGTCACCGCAGGAAATGTCGCGATCTGGTGTCAAGAAATGCGCAAAAGATTACATCGTCCCGACATTGTTGACGACGAGCGGTGAATGTCACCCGGCTGACGACAAATGACTCTTCTTGATGTCGGCTTTCTTGATCTTGCCCGACGGCGTGAGCGGCAGGGAATCGACGACGACGATCTCCCCGGGCTGCTTGTAGCGCGCGAGTTGCTCGGCGCACAGTGCCCGCAGTTCGGTCACGTCGACGGCGTCGTCGAGCACCACGAACGCCACGCCCACCTCGCCGTAGGTCTCGTCGGGCACCCCGATGACCGCGGCCAGCACCACATGCGGATGCGACGTCAGCACGTTCTCGACCTCCGCGGGATACACGTTGTAGCCGCCGCGCACATACATCTCCTTGCGGCGCCCCCGCAGCACGATGTGCCCGTCGGGGCGCGCGGTCGCCATGTCGCCGGTGCGCAGCCAGCCGTCGGTCCCGAAGGCGTCGGTCGTGGCATCCGGACGCTGCCAGTACCCTGCCGCCACACAATCACCGGCGATCTGGAGTTCCCCGTCGACCCCGGCGTCGACCTCGTTGTCGTCGGCGTCGACGACACGCGCCCGGAAGTCGCCGATGGGAACGCCGAGGGTCTCGACGAGTGTGTCGAGATCGTCGCCCTCGGCGGAGATGATGCAGCCACCCGAGGTTTCCGACAGTCCGTACAGATTGGCCAGGCGCGCGCCGGGAAAGGCGTCGATGACGCGTCGCCCCAAGGCGGGATCGACATTCGACCCGCCGATCACACAGGTCCGGACCCGCGAGAGGTCGGCGTCGGCGAACGTCGGCTCGGCCATCATCAACGCGAACATCGTCGGCACACCCACACACATCGTGGCTCCATGCGCGACGATCGCGGCCAGCGACTGCTGCGGATGGAAGCCGGGCACCAGGATGAGTCGTGCGCCGACCGTCATTGCCGCGAGGACGGTGCACGTCAGGCCGCCGACGTGATTGAACGGCATGTGCGCGATCACCGCGTCGTCGGGACGTTGTCCGAGGTGAGCGGCCTGCGCACGCGCCGATGCGAGCAGGCTCGCGTGGGTGAGCATGGCGCCCTTGGGTGCTCCGGTGGTACCCGAGGTGTAGAGCAGCACCGCGGGCGTGAGGATTCCGACCGGCTCCCATTCGGTGTCGACGTCGGGTGCGGAATCGATGAGGTGCTGCCAGGTGCGGCTGGTAGAGAACCCGGCACCGTGCAGGAAGACGTAGTGATTCACCCCGGGCAGGCGTTTGCGGAAATCGTCGAGAAAGGAGACGAAATCGAAGCCGTGGTGTTCGGCCGCGCAGATGAGCACCGTCGCCCCGGACTCGTTGAGCATGTAGTCGAGTTCGGCCTCGCGGTAGAGGACGTTGAGCGCCACCACGGTCGCGCCGACCCGGGTGGCGCCGATCAGCGTGATGATCCACTCCGCGCAATTCGGTGCCGCGAGCGCCACCCGATCGCCCGGGCCGACGCCGATGGTGTGCAGTGCGCGGGCCAACTGGTCGGCGGTGTCGCGGACCTGCGCGTATGACCACGTGCCCTCGGGCGTGACGAGGAACGGGGCGTCGGGCGTGCGGGCGACGGCGTCGTCCATGAGCGTCGGGATCGTCGGTGCGGTACTGATCGGGTCGGTCATGGAGACTCCGTGGTCGGCGACGGCGCGTCGGTGAACGCGCCTACGCCGATGATGCCGGACGTCGGGGGCGGAGTCGTCGGGTTCGGGTTATCGCCTGGTCTCTAGACCGAGTCGTGCCGGTGGGCGTTCGGTGCGTTGTGGTCTGAAACCAGCACCGTGGCAGGCGGTCTCGAGGCTCGCCGCACGCGGCTCGCACCTCGACCAGCGGGGGGCGGCGCGCGGCTCGCGGTGGGAACGGTATGCGGCTCGCACCTCGACCAGCGGTGGGATCGGGTCGAGGTGCGGATCGGCGCGCGGCGGGGCTACCGCCTGCGGATGTCGATGGGCAGGCCGTCGGCGGGGGTGGGGCCGGTGCCATATTCGAGATCGAGGCGGTAGTCGGCGGGAACGGTCCACTCGAAGCGCAGCAGCATCTGGTGCAGGATCGACTTCACTTCCATCCCACCGAAATACAGGCCGATGCACTTGTGTGCGCCGCCGCCGAAGGGGGCCCAGGCGAAGCGGTGCACCTTGTCCTCGCGGCGCTCCGGGGAGAAGCGCCCGGGGTCCCACTTGGTCGGCTCGGGCCACCATTCCTCGCGCAGCATCGTCGCCCACGGGTGGATCGCGATGATGGTGCCCTCCGGCACGTAGTGGCCGAGGATGTCGGTGTCGGCGATGGCTTTTCGGAACAACATGCCGACCGGGGCGTTGATGCGCAGGGTCTCCTTGAACGCGAGGTCCATGCTGGGCAGGGCGTCCTGGTCGTCGTAGTCGAGGGTGTCCTTGCCCAGGGCCAGCGATTCGTCCCGAAGGCGTTGCTGCCATTCCGGATTGCGGCCCAGGTAGTGCGTCATCATCGACAGGGCGATGGTCGAGGTGTCGTGGGCGGCCATCATCACGAAGATCATGTGGTTCACGACGTCCTCGTCGGAGAACGTGTTGCCCTCGTCGTCCTCGCTGTGGCACAGCACCGAGAACAGGTCGTCGCCGTTTCCTGCGCGGCGGGCCGGGATCTCGGAGCGGAAATACTCCTGCAGCAACTCGCGCCCGCGCAGACCGCGCGCCCAGGTGAAGTTACCGACGTCGGCCCGGATGATCGCCTGCCCGCCGCGGACCGCGGCCTCGAAGGCCTGCTCGAGGCGGTGATTCTCCTCGGCGGCCAGTGTTGAGCCGACGAACACCTCCGACGCCAGCGACAGCAACAGTTCCTTGGTCTGGGTGTACATCGGGAACCCGCGTCCCACATCCCAATTCGCGAGGGTCTTCTCGATGTGGGGGGTCATGAGATCGAGGTAGCGGGTCAGTCGTGGTTTGGCGAACGCCTGCTGCATGATCCGGCGGTGGTGCATGTGCTCGCCGAAGTCCAGCAGCATGACCCCGCGCCGGAAGAACGGCCCGATGAGCGGCTCCCAGCCCTGCTCGCTGGAGAACGCCTTCTCGCGGTTCATCCACGCGCACTCGATCGCCTCGGGGCCGACGAGGGTGACCATGTCCATGTTGAGCGACCCCGACCACGACACCGGTCCGTACTTCTCGAACCGCTCCATCGCGCTGCCGAGGGGATCGGCGAGTGCCTCGAAGGTGTTGCCGAAGAACGGCAGACCCGCGTCGCCCAACACCGGCTTCAGGCCGGAGCCGGCCGGCGGCTCGGCCAGCACCTTGGTGGGTCGTGGGTACACGGACGTGGCCGTTGCCAGCGCCTTCTGGAATCGCTTCGCCACCGTTGGCATCGTCTGACCTCCCACGTCGTCGGCGCGAGTACGCCGGGTCTACTAGACACAAATCGTAGCCTTTGTGTCAATGAGGTTCAGTGTACAAGTCGGATGTGGCCCTCGTCACCCCCATCGGGAATGGGTGCCGTGACGTCACCCGTGGTCGGCGGCCACCGGCGCGCGACCGAACACCAGCCCGTCGTCGACCTTGTCGAGCCGGTGATCGAGCAGGTCACGGTAATAGTTGTGCCGAACCTCCCACGCTCCACGCGTCCCCGACTTGGGGTAGGCCTCCGGCGAGCGCAGCACGTAACCGGCCTGTAGATCCCAGATCGACTTCGACGGCATCGACCGCTCGCCCAGATGCGGATAGGCGTGGGTGCAGCCGTGCTCGCGCATGTAGGCGACGAGCTCGGCGATCGACTGGGCGGTCATGTCGGCGCGCAGCGTCCACGACGCATTCGTATAACCCAGCGACCACGCGAGATTCGGCACGTCTTCGAGGAAGCGACTCTTGAACAGGAACCGGTCGTGCGGTTTCACCTCGGCGCCGTCGATGCGCAGGGTGATCCCGCCGAAGGCCTGCAATTGCAGGCCGGTGGCGGTGACGACGATGTCGGCGTCGAGATGACGCCCGGAGGTCAGGGTGACACCGGTGGCGTCGAGGCGCTCGATGTGGTCGGTGACCATCTCCACCGACCCCGACGCGATCGCCTGGAACAGGTCGGCGTCGGGAACCATGCACATCCGCTGATCCCACGGATCGTAGGTGGGGTTGAAGTGGACGTCGACGGGATAGTCCGCGGGCAGGTTCTTGACGACGCCGGAGCGGATGAGTTTGCGCCCCAGCGTGGGAAAGCGATGGGTGGCGTGCACCAGCGCGGCGGTCTGCAGCGCGTATCGGGACCGGATGACACGATGGGCCGCGTTGCGCGGCAATACTTTCCGCACCAGCGGCGCGAAGATCTGTTTCTGCGGCGAGGAGTAGATGTAGGACGGCGAGCGTTGCAGCATCGTCACGTGTGCGGCGGTACGGGCCAGCGCCGGGATGAGGCTGACCGCGGTCGCCCCGCTGCCGATGACGACGATGCGCTTGCCGGCGTAGTCGAGATCCTCCGGCCAGAGCTGCGGGTGGACGACCGGTCCGGTGAAGTCGTCGAGGCCGGGAAACGGCGGTGTGTAGGGGTGGTCGTAGTCGTAGTACCCGGTGGCCAGCGCGACGAAGCGACAGCGGTAGCGCTCGGCCGGGTGGGACTCGCCCTGCTCGACGGAGACCGTCCAGGTGTCGGTGCTCGAATCCCAGTCGGCGCCCTCGACCCGGCGATCGAACCGCATGTGGGTATCGATGCCGTGAGCGTGCGCGGTGTGGACCAGGTACTCGCGGATGTGCTCGCCGTCGGCGAGTGCTTCCGGTCGCCGCCACGGCTCGAACGGATAGCTCAGCGAGAAGATGTCGCTGTCGGAGCGCACACCCGGATACCGGAACAGATCCCAGGTGCCGCCGATCCGTGGGCGGCGCTCCAGGATGACGTAGCGCACGTCGGGATTGCGTTCGCGTAGGCGATAGGCGATGTCGATCCCCGACAATCCCGCTCCGATGATGACGACGTCGGTGTCGACGGTGATCGGCTCGTCGCCGCTGGTGGTGGGCTCGTCGGTAGTTGTCACCGGTGACCTCCTCGTGATGCTCGTGCTCCCATCGTGTGACGAGCACGGGCGCGAGCGCAGCGAATCGGCCGAAGTCGGCGAGAAGTCGGGCCCGCGGGTTCAGCCGCGTGAGAGGTGGAAGGTCAGCAGGGTGGTGCGGCCGTTGATCGAGCGGCCCCAGTATCCGCCGCGGCCGTCGGGGGTCAGCTCGTCGCGGACGAATCCGACCGGCGTGCCGCTGTAGTCGATGACGACGACCTCGGCGTTGTCGAGCACCGAGCGCCCCGGATACACCCGGCCGGGGAACGCCCAGCCGATCGCGGTGTTGTTGATGACCGACGATCCGGTGAAGGACTTGCCGTACCAGACGGTGTTGCCCGGCGGGAAGCTGGTCACCGTCCCCGCGTAGTAGCCGCCGGGCATGGCGGGTGCGGCGTGCGCGGCGCCCGCTCCGATCAGGCCGGACACAGCTGCGGCGGTGACTGCGGCGATGGTGGCCGCGGTGCGAATTCGTGTGCGGGACATGAGAACTCCTCACCCGGGGGTGGGGCCCGGTCGTGGATTGCCCGACCTGTCTCCATGATCCCACGTCGGTGCCGGCGCGGAACCGATCGTGTCGGGGTCGAGTCCTATTCGTTGCCGACGGTGCTCGCGCGGGTGACGAGTTCCGGCTGGAACACGGTCTGTGTGGCCCGGTGATCCCGCGATGTCTCGGCGGCTCTCACCAACAGTTCGATGGCGGTCGCACCGATCCGTGCGGTCGGCTGCCGTACCGAGGACAACGGCACCACCGCCGACGCCGCGAAGTCGATGTCGTCGTAACCGATCAGGGCGATGTCGTCGGGGATGCGAACATCGGCCAGCATGGTCAGAGCCTGTAGGACACCGATCGCGAGGAGGTCGTTGGCGCAAAAGATGGCGTCGGGCCTCTCGTGACGAGGCCTGCGGTGCAGCGCTTCTCCCGCGGCACGACCGGCCAGGACGCTGAGCGTCGGCGTGTCGATCACTTCCAGCTCTGCCGAATCGATCTGGGCCACCGCCATTTCCGCACCGCGGCGGCGGTCGGCGACCTGACGCAGGCCGGCCGGTCCGCCGATGAACGCGATCCGACTGCGCCCGAGCGTGAGAAGGTGTTCCACCGCGAGGCGGCCACCGGCGACGTCATCGACGGCGACCGAATCGAACGGGGTGCCGGTGCCGTCCCGGTCGACGAGCACCACCGGCACGCCGCGCCGGTGCAGCGCGGTCAGTCGCGCGAGGTCGTCGCCGATCGGCGAGACGAGTACCCCGAACACGCGCTGCTCGTCGAAGGCATCGATGTAGGCGCGTTCGCGGGCGGGGTCGTCGTCGGAGGTGCCCAACAAGACGGTGAGGCCGTGCTCGCCCGCCGCTCGTTCGGCCGAGCGGGCGACGTCGGTGAAGAACGGGTTGCCGACGTCGAGGACGACCAGACCGACGCTGCGCGAGCGGCCGGCACGAAGCTGGCGGGCGGCGTCGTTACGGACGAATCCGAGGTCGTCGATGGCTCGGCGGACCCGCTCCACCGTCGCGGGAGCCACCTTTTCCGGTGCGTTGAGCACGTTCGACACGGTGCCGACCGACACGCCCGCCGACGCCGCCACCTCCCGCATGCTCACGCTCACCCATCCATCTCACCAGATCACGCCCCGGCCAGATCGAAGGACGGTGCTGTGCCCACCCGCGGCAGGAACCGTTGGACGGAGACGTTGCGGGCGACGAACTCGCGCAGGGCGTGTGGCTCGCCGTCGAGGAGACCATGGGCGCGTGCGGTCAGCAGCACGTTGCCGAGTGCGGTGGCCTCCACCGGACCGGCGAGGACGGGCAGACCACTGCGGTCGGCGGTCAGCTGGCACAACAACCGGTTCTGGGCACCACCGCCGACGAGGTGGATGCGGTCCACACCGGTGCCCGACAACTCGGCGGCCACGCGGACGGTCTCGGCGAATGCGGCGGCGAGACTGTCGACGATGGCGCGCACCAGCTCCGCCGGTCCGCGCGGCGCACGCAGTCCGCGGTCGCGGTACCACCGGCCGATGCGTTCGGGCATGTTCCCGGGCGCGAGGAACATCGGGTCGTCGGTGTCGAAGACCTCGACCGGCTCCGACACCGACGCCGCCCCGGCGAGCAACTCGTCGAGATCGGCGCGCATGCCGTCGCGTCGAAACCGGCGCACCGTCTCGCTGAGCAGCCACAGACCCATCACATTGCGCAGGAACCGCGTGGTGTTCTCGACGCCGACCTCGTTGGTGAAGTTGGCCTCGCGCGCCGCCTCGGAGAGCACCGGCGCGGTGGTCTCCACACCCACCAAACCCCAGGTGCCACAAGAGATGTATGCCGAGGAATCTGGGTCCATCGGGATGGCCGCGATCGCCGAGGCGGTGTCGTGGGAGGCAACGGTGGTCACCGACACCGATGACGGGAGGCCCAACGGTGTGGCGATCTCCGGCAGCACTCCGCCCAGAGATCTACCGGGCTCGGTCAGATCGGGAAAGAGGTTGTCCGGCAGCGAGAGTTGCCGGGTCAACGAGCGATCCCAGGAGCCGTCGACACCGAGTAGTCCGGTGGTCGAGGCGTTGGTGCGTTCGGTGGCCCGCTCGCCGGTGAGCCAGTATCCGATGAGGTCGGGGATCAGCAACGCCGAATCGGCGATGTCGAGCAGTCCGGCCGCGTGATCGGCGGCGAGCTGATAGACGGTGGTGAACGGCAGGAACTGTAAGCCGTTACGCCGGTACAACTCTGCGGGCTCGATGATCTCGTGGACCGCCTCGACACCGCTCGCGCTGCGTGGGTCGCGATAGTGGTGGGGCACACCGAGCAGACGACCGTTGCGCATGAGGCCGTAGTCGACGGCCCAGGAGTCGACACCGATCCCGACGAGCCGGTCGCTGTGCCTGCCCGCCTCTGCCAGTCCGGCGCAGGCGGCGCCGAACAGTCCGGGAAGATCCCAGTGCAGTGCCGTGCGGGAGCCGTCGAACAGGTGGACCGGGGTGTTGGCGAACCGTGCCGCCTGCTCGAGTTCGATTCGGCCGGGCGCGATGTCGGCGACCATGACGCGACCACTGGTGGCGCCGAGGTCGATGGCCGCGACCTGGCCGGAGGCGGCTCTCATCGCAGGAATGCCGCGGCCACACCGGCATCGACGGGGACGTGCAGGCCGGTGGTGTGACTGAAATCGGAGGTGCACAGCGCGAATGCGGCGTTGGCGATGTTCTCCGGCAACACCTCTCGCTTGAGCAGGGTGCGCTGGGCGTAGAACGCGCCGAGATCCTTCTCCTCGACACCGTAGACCGCAGCACGTTGCGCACCCCAGCCACCGGCGAAGATCCCCGATCCGCGGACCACACCGTCGGGGTTGATGCCGTTGACCTTGACGCCGTGCTCACCGAGCTCGGCGGCCAGCAACCGCACCTGATGCGCCTGATCGGCTTTCGTCGCCGAGTAGGCGATGTTGTTGGGTCCGGCGAACACCGAGTTCTTCGACGAGATGTAGAGGATGTCGCCGCCGAGTTTCTGCTCGATCAGCGCCCGCGCCGCTGCCTTGGACACCAGGAACGATCCGCGTGCCATCACGTTGTGCTGCAGATCCCAGTCGGCGGCGGTGGTCTCGAGCAACGATTTCGACAGCGACAGCCCGGCATTGTTGACGACGAGGTCGATGCCCCCGAACGCCAGGACGGTGGCATCGACGGCCGCCTGCACGGCGGCCTCGTCGGTGACGTCGGCGGCGATGCCGATGGCGACATCGGAGGTGCCGATCTCCGCGGCCGCGGCCTGGGCCTTGTCGGCGTCGAGGTCGGCGATCACCACGCACGCGCCCTCGGCGGCGAGCCGGGTGGCGATGGCCTTGCCGATTCCCGAGGCCGCCCCGGTGACCAGTGCGATCCGGGTGGCCAACGGTTTGGGTGCGGGCATGCGGGCCAGCTTGGCCTCTTCCAGAGCCCAGTATTCGATCCGGAATTTCTCGGCCTCGTTGATCGGGGAGTAGCTCGAGACGGCCTCGGCGCCGCGCATGACGTTGATGGCGTTGAGGTAGAACTCGCCGGCGACGCGTGCGGTCTGCTTGTCCTTGCCGTAGCTGAACATTCCGACGCCGGGTACGAGAACGATGGCCGGGTCGGCGCCGCGCATCGCCGGGGACTCGGCGGTCGCGTGCCGCTCGTAGTAGGCGGCGTAGTCGGCGCGGTAGGCGTGGTGCAGTTCGGCGAGACGCTCCTTGCAGTCCTCGATCGAGGCGTCGGCCGGCAGGTCGAGCACCATCGGCTTGACCTTGGTGCGCAGGAAGTGGTCCGGGCAGCTGGTACCCAGACCGGCGAGGCGGGAAAGTTCACTGCCGGTGAGGAATTCGAGGACCGGTGCGGTGTCGGTGAAGTGGCCGACCTGCGGGCGATCGGTGGAGGCCAGGCCCCGGATGAACGGTGCCAGTGCGGCCGCTTTCGCGCGACGCTGCTCCTCGGGCAGTGCGCCGAAGCCGTCCACCGGCGCGCCGAACGGTTGATCCTTGCCGTTGCTGTCGATGAATTCCTCGGCGGCCGCGATGATCTCGAGGGAGCGCGCTTGGGTTTCCTCGGAGGTGTCACCCCAGGCGGTGATGCCGTGACCGCCGAGGATGCAGCCGATGGCCTGGGGATTGGCGGCCTTGATGGCCGAAATGTCGAGTCCGAGCTGGAACCCCGGACGCTGCCACGGCACCCACACCACCCGGTCACCGAAGATCTTCTGGGTCACCGCCTCCCCGTCGGCGGCGGTGGCGATCGCGATCCCGGAATCGGGGTGCAGGTGATCGACGTGGGCGGCGTCGACGAGTCCGTGCATCGCGGTGTCGATGGACGGCGCGGCCCCACCCTTGCCGTGCAGGCAGTAGTCGAACGCGGCGACCATCTCGTCCTCGCGCTCGACGCCCGGATAGACATCGACCAGTGCCCGCACGCGATCGAGCCGCAACACGGCCAGCCCGCTTTCGGTCAGGGTGCCGAGATCGCCGCCGGAACCCTTGACCCACAACAGATCGACGTCCTCCCCGGTGACGGGGTCGACGTCTGTGCCCTTGGCCGAGGTGTTGCCGCCGGCGTAGTTGGTGTTCTTCGGGTCGGCGCCGAGGCGATGGGAACGAGCGATCAGCGCGGCGACGGTCGGGTTGGTGGTCACGAAAAGACTCCTTGGCGAGATGTTCTGGGAGAAAGGGGTTCAGGGGCGACGGCGCTGGCGGATCCGTGCTCACGCGCCCCACGACGACGGGGTGCCGCCGACGCGATCGGCCGCGATCTGCTCGGCGTATCCGGACTGCGCGAATGCGCGCATCGGGTCGGCCGGCAGGCCCCTTTCGGTGCGGCGTTGCGCGAGCATCGGGCGTACGTCGGTGTAGAACGCATCCATGAAGACGGCGTTGGCGCCCAACACATCACCCGCGTCCTGTGCAGCCGTCAACGCCTCGGTGTCGATGGACAGGGCACGCGCGGTCATCTCCTCGACGTTGATGACCGAGCGGATCTGGCCGGGGATCTTCTCCTCGACGTTGTGGCACTGATCGAGCATGAGCGCGACGGTGGAGTCGGCGTCGAGGCCGCCGCCCCGGATCACCTCGACCATGATGCGGAACAACTGGAAGGGGTCGGCGGCGCCGACGATGAGGTCGTCGTCGGCGTAGAAGCGTGAGTTGAAGTCGAACGAACCGAGACGTCCGAGTCGCAGCAGTTGCGCGACGATGAACTCGATGTTGGTGCCGGGGGCGTGATGTCCGGTGTCGAGGCAGACGGCGGCACGCTCGCCGAGCGCGGTCACCTGCGCATACGAGGTACCCCAGTCGGGGACGTCGGTCATGTACATCGCGGGCTCGAAGAACTTGTACTCCAACACAAGTCGCTGACCCTCACCGATGTGTTGATAGATCGCGGCCAGGGACTCGGCGAGCCGGTCCTGGCGTCCGCGGATGTCACCCTGGCCCGGGTAGTTGGTGCCGTCGGCGAGCCAGATCTTGAGATCGGACGAGCCGGTCTCACCCATGATCTCGATGCAGGCCAGGTGGTGGTCGATCGCCTTCTGGCGCACCGTCTTGTCGACGTGGGTCAGCGAACCGAACTTGTAGTCGTCGTCCTGGAAGGTGTTGGAGTTGACGGTGCCCAGGGTGACGCCGAGATCAGTGGCGTAGCTGCGCAGGGCTGCGTAGTCGTCGACGGTGTCCCACGGGATGTGCAGGGCCACAGAGGGAGCCAGGCCGGTCAGCCGATGGACGGTGGCGGCGTCGGCGATCTTCTCCTCGATGGTGCGAGGGGTGCCCGGCGTGCTGAACACCTTGAAGCGGGTGCCGGAGTTGCCGAATGCCCACGAGGGCAGTTCGATGGCGAGATTGTCGAGGAGGGTCAGGTCGGGGGAGGTCATCACGCGGTCCTTCGAGAGCTCAGGCGACGGTGCGCGACTCGGCGGCCGCCGGCAGCCCGGTGGCGGTGGCGGCGGAATCGGTGGTGGTCAGGGGAGCGGCGTCGGCGCGCTCGACCGGTGCGCCGTAACGTTCGACCTCGATCTGCTGCAACGTCTTACCCCGTGTGTGCGGCGCGAACACCGCGCCGATGATCAGAGCGACGGTCAGCAGACCCACCAGCAGGCTGCCGACGACGGGGAGTCCGGTGGCGGCGAGCAGGGTCGGGAAGAAGTAGCTCAGCAGGCCGGTGAAGGTGCGGACGACGAAGAACATGATGCCCTGCGCGCTGGCGCGATATGGGGTGGCGAACAGTTCGCTGGCCCAGAGGCTGTAGAACGCCTGGGCGCCGATGCCGCTGGAGATTCCCCACAGGATCGCGAACGTCAACATGGTGGGGATGCCGCTGGAGGTGAAGGCCACCAGCACGATCCAGGCGATGATGCCCAGGACGGCACCGATGATGTACAGCAACCGTTGCGACATCTTGTCGGCGAAGCGCATGAACCCGAAGTACGTCGCCGCGACGGTGCAGCCCCACACGAGGACCTGCAGCAGATTCTGTTGGACGGCGCTGTGCAGTCCGGCGGTGTCGTACACCCGCGGCATGAAGATGCCCGCCTGGCCTGCGACGGTGTTCCAGAACAGATAGATGCCGCCGAGGAACAGCAGGGCGGTGATGTTGACCTTGCGGGAGAACAGGCCGCGTAGTCCGCGCGCGCCGACGCTCGAGGCGAGTTGCCGGGTTTCGCCCCGGCCCTCTTCCTTCCAGATGGTCGACTCGTGCAGGCCCTGCCGGATCCACCAGACCACGGCGGCGACGACGAACAGATGCAGGAAGATCAGCCGGGACCCGAGCAGACCCAATGGTGCGAGGGCGGCGGCCAGTGCGAAGCCGATCAGCGGGCCGATCGACCAGGCCAACTGCGCGGTTCCCACGTGCTTGGCGCGTTCGGTCGTCGGCGCCTGCTCGGCGATGTAGGTCCAGGAGGCGGGGACGCCTGCGCCGACGGCGATGCCGGTGATGATGAATGCGGCCAAGAGCATCCCGAAGTTCACCGCGCATGCAGCGATCAGCACGCCGACCATGTAGACCAGCAGATCGTAGGTGTAGATGGCCTTGCGGCCGAAGCGATCACACAGCGGACCACCCAGAGCGGCGCCGATCGCCGCGCCGAAGGCGTTGGCGCTCAACGCGGCCAGCAGACCGACGGCGAAGTTGCTGATGCCGAAGGCGTCCTGCCAGAAGGTGAGGCTGGTTGCGATCGCGATGATCGATCCGGCCTCGATGTAGTTGGACATGGCCACCGAGATGGTGGCACGCCAGCCGGTCGTGGAGCGGGCTCCTACTTTCATGATGATCCTCGGGGTGTCGGTGTTCAGTAGAGAACGGCGGGTGAGTGGGGGTCAAGGGGTGATCAGTCGAGGTGGAAGTACTCGTCGAGCCGGAGCGCGGTGGTCGGTGCGGCGTCGGGAGTCGGGGTATCGGTGTCGGGCGGCAGGAAGAACTCCGACATGTGGGCCTGCCAGCGGGTGTTGACGTCGGTGGCGGCGAGGTCGGTCACGGCGCGGGCGTAGTCGTCGGTCTCCAGGTATCCGACGACGACGTGCTCGGCGGGGTGCAGGAACAGCGAGTAGTTGCGCCATCCGGTGCGCTCGAGCGCGTCGAGCATCTCCGGCCAGACGTGCTCGTGGGCGGCGAGGTAATCATCAATGCGGTCGGGCCGCAGGCGCATGACCAGGCACACTCGTTCGGTCGTGGGCATTGGACCTCCGTTTCCGCGCGAATGAAACGTTTCAATTCGTGATGGGAGGCACAGTAGCGCGTGTTTTGTGATCCGGTCAAGAGCCCGGGTGCGCCTCACTGGGTGAGACGGACCCGGGCTCTCACGGCCGCGGCCGGCCGTTCTCCAACCGGACGCCACCCCAGACGCCGCTCATCCGGTTGCGTCGGCCCCACTGTCCGCAGCCGGCCCGGATCGGGCAGGCCGCGCACACCGACGCGGCATGGGAGTAGTCGTCGGTGGGAAAGGGGAACCAGTCCTCGGGATTCTCGTCGACGGCCGCACAGGCGGCTGCCGCCCAGTCGACGTCGAGGGTGGGCCGTAACAGCATCGACAGTGGCAGGGAGAGGGGACGCAACTCCGGGGCGGTCATCGGCGGTCTCCTCTCCCCGCCTACCGGCGGTTACTCGAGTTGTCGTCCGAGAGTGAACAACTCCCAGACTTCCTTCTGGTCCTGTGCCCACGGGTCATAGACGAACGGTGCATGGCGCAGGGCGATTCCGGCTTCTCGCGGTGTGCGATCGGCCTTGAAGCCGTTGCACGACTTGCATGCCGCGACCTGATTACCGAACGTCGATGCGCCACCGCGTGATTGGGGCATGATGTGGTCGACGGTGTCGGCCGGGCCCTCGCAGTACGCGCAGATCCACTGATCGCGACGCAGGATCGAGGCGCCAGAGGCGTAGGAGTCCATCGTCTTTCCGGCGTACGGACGGTAGGCATCACGCTTGATCGCGACCACCTGATGAATGGGCAGGCTGATGCTCGGCGAATGCACGGTGCGCACCAGGGGGGTGCCCTCGACGTTGCGCGCGACGCCGGTGGTCAACAGAACCGCGGCCCGGCGCCAGGTGACGCGCGCGAGTATCTGCAAACCGGCGTTGGTGACGAAAATGGTCATGGCTACTCCTGAAAGACGATGACGAACTCTGCTGGGAGCGTCACCGTTTCCGGATCAGCCGCAGAGGTTTCCGGGGCCGGTGGCGCAGGGATGGAATCGATACATCGGGGCCGTCGTGCGACCGTCGTCCGACAGTCCACGCCGACAACCGAATTCGTTGTCGTCTCGCCATGCGATCTGCGAGATCATCTGCGCCACCTCCCTTCGTCGTCTCGTGTGTGACAGCGCGCCCAGGGTACCGCCGCTTCGCGGAGGCGTCCAGGATTTAACGGGGGTTGCGAGATGAACATCTGACTGCCTCGGGTGTCCGTCACGCGGCCGAATTGTCCGGAGTCTGCTGGAATGGGCCGGGTGTGGTTGTCATGGTGAACGGGCACCCAGCAATGAGGAGATGGTCGTGGACGATGCCGGCGCGCCACTGCGTGAGAACGATGTGGTCGGCGGGTACACGATCATCGGCCACCTGGGCTCCGGCGGGATGGGCACCGTCTATCTCGTCGCGCATCCGCGACTGCCCCGCCGGCAAGCCCTCAAGGTGTTGTCGTCGAGCCTGGGAGCCAATCCGGAATTCCGCGAACGCTTTCGCCGTGAGGTCGATCTTGCGGCCCGCCTCGATCACCCGAACATCGTTGCCGTGCAGGACGCCGGTATCGACGGCGACACCATGTGGATGGCGATGCAGTACGTCGAGGGCACCGATGCGGCAGCGATCCTGCGCGAGGCGACCGAACCGCTGCCCGCCGCCCCGATCGTCGACCTCATCACCCAGGTGGCCGCAGGTCTCGACCACGCCCACGCGCAGGGCACGCTGCATCGCGACGTCAAACCGGCCAACATCCTCGTCACCCCGGCCTGGGACCGGCCCGCCTCGGCGCGCCGCGCACTGATCGCCGACTTCGGGATCGCCCGGTTGATGTCGGAATCCACCGGGCTCACCGCAACCGGCAATGTGATCGCCACGCTCGCCTATGCCGCTCCGGAGATGTTCACCGACACCGCGCTCACCCCGGCCGTCGACGAGTACGCCCTGGGCTGCACACTCTACGAACTGCTCACCGGCCGGGCGGTGTTCGACCGGACCGACGCGGCCGGATTGATCAGCGCACACACCCACGCGCCCGTGCCGCGATGCACGGCGCTGCGCCCCGACCTTCCCGAGGCGATCGACGACGTCATCGCGCAAGCGCTGGCCAAGCGCCCTGACGAGCGTCACGGCTCCGCAGGCGCCTTCGCGGCGGCAGCGGCACGCGCGGTGGCCACCAACCCGCGCCCGACGACGATCGTCGGTGTTCAGCAGCCGGCCCCGGCCACGATCCTCGGTCCGCACCAGACACCCGGACGCGGTGACGGTCTTCGTCCACCACCGCCGCCGCGCGGACCGCGACCGATGGGCGTGCCGACTGCGCCGCCGCCGATGGGTGTGCCGTCTGCGGCGATGCCGACCCAGCCTGTTCCGGCACCGCCCGCGCGCAAACGTCATGGCGTGCTGCCGTGGCTCCTCGCCGGACTCGCACTGATGCTCGTGGGCGCCATCGTCGCGGTCGTGCTGGTCGCGACGCGGGGCACCGATACCTCGACAGGGTCGTCACCGGCCGCGGCGTCGGCGCCCACCGTTGCACCGACCACCGGACAAACGACCCTGCCCGTGGCAGCCTCGCTCGCCGGGAACTGGCGTGGCAGTGTGACCGGGGATCAGACCGGATTCGACGTCGTCGCACAGATATCCGATACCGCACCGCTCACCGCGATCGTCCACTACCCGCAACTCGGGTGCGCGGGTACGTGGGCGGAGAACTCGCGGCGGGGATCGACGGTCACCCTGACCGAGCAGATCACCCAAGGCACCTGCGTCACCTCGCAGATCGAGGTGACGCCGTCCGCCGATGGCACGGTGGCCTACCGGTCGAGCTACTACTCCCAATCCCAGGGGCGAACCCTGGTCATCACCTCGGTGTTGCGCCGGAGCTGAATGGTGTTCTGGTCAGTGCTTCACGTGACCGGGACATCGATGATCGGCCGCGCGACGTCGGCGCCGGCACCGTCGAAGTGCCACCACTCACCGGAGTAGACCGACAGCCCGCCCGCCGACATGGCCGCGCGCAGACGCGCGCGGTTGCGTTGCGCGGCAACCGGAACCCCTTCCGTCGCGAAGGCCGTGGCCTGCGGGGTGAACGAGTCGAAGTCGGTACCCATGTCGACCAGACACTGGTTGGTGATACGTCGATCGACCGGACACCCGGGCTGGTGCGTCGCCAGTGTGACATCCACCGACCGCCCCGACTCGTGGCTGCGTGAGTACGGCCCGGGTGCGGCGACCCACGCCGGGTCGGGCACCTTCTCGAACATGGTCTGCTGCACCGAGTGCGGCCGGTAGCAGTCCCAGAACACCAGGGTGTCACCGGATGTGCGCAGCGCCGCCGCCGCGGTGCGCAGTCCGTCGGCCAGGGACTCGTGGACGAGACACCGTGCGCCCGTCGGGTAGAGCTGTATTCCGACGAAGTTGTGCGGCGTCGCGTAACGCAGATCGACGATCGCCGACGGCACCACCGATCGCACATCGACGAATCCCACCTGTCGAGCAGCTGCCGACACCGGCGGAATCGGCGCTGACGAGGACACCGGGCGGATTGCCGTTGATGACGTGGCGGAGGTCGACGACGGTGAAGTCGGCTGCGGGGTGGAGGGTCCGGTGCATGCGGTGAGCAGGGTGACGCTCACCGCGAGCGCGGCGGTGGACGCCCACCGGAGACGGGTCATGGGTCTGTTTGTAGCACGGGTGCGGTTCGGGCTGGGTAGTTTGTGATGGTTGTGGTTCGGAGTGGTGAGCCGGAACCAGCTGTGGGGCAATGGGTCTCGAGGCTCGCCGCACGCGGCTCGCACCTCGACCATCTTCTTCCGCTGGTCGAGGAGCGCCGAGCGAGCGCAGCGAGCACGTCGCGTCTCGAGACCGCCGCACGCCGACGCCGAAACGCATCCGACGCCTTCACTCCCGCCAGCGCAGGACCTCGAGGGCCGCGGCCACGTCGACGACGGTGTCGGCGAGCGGGCGGGGCAGCAGGGCGTCGGCGCGGTCGAGACGGCGGATCACGGTGTTGCGGTGGGTGTAAAGCACTTCGGCGGTGCGAGAGGTGTTGCACTGCAGCCTGATCCAGGTGCGCAGCGTCTCGATGAGATCGGGGTCGGCATCGGCGAGATCGCCGAGGGTGTCGGTGACGAAGTCGTCGCCCGCCGCGGTGTCGGAGGTCAAGAGCGACACCAAACGGATGTCGTCATAGTGGACGATCTGGCGCGTCGCACCCAGCCGGGCATGGCGCCGTTGGGTGGTCATCGCCTGGAAGTGGCTGGATCGGAATCCGTCGACGTCGGTGCCGGGTCGGCCGGCGGAGACGCGGACGTCGGGCAGGGACGACAGGTCGGGTGCGCCGAGCCCGTCGACCGGGAGCCACAGCCACCAGGAGGTGGCGCTGGCGGTGACCGTCAGTCGCGTGGTCGCCTCCGCGGAGCGGGCGAGGATGTCGGCTGCAGCCTCGAGATCCGGTGCGGCGTCGGGCGTCGCGCTCCACAGCACGACCGAGATGTGTGGGCCGGCGAGGCGATAGCCGAGTTGCGCCTCGGCGCGCGCCGACGGGATCGGCGCGCCTTCGAGAACGAGGGTGACGGCCTCGCGCCGACGGGCATGTGTGCCGCGCGCGAGTTCTTCGCGTTCGGCGCGCATCTGCTCGCTCATCGCGGTGACCGTGTCGTCGATGAACGTCGAGATCGACAGCGAGGTCACGTCGAGGAGTTCACGGAGTTCGGCGGGGTCGGTGGTGAGACCGAAGCAGATGTCCATCCACAGGCGCCACGCGACGCTCTGTGCGGTGCGGAACGCGTCGAGCGAGGCTTCGTCGAGCCCGCGTCGCACCAGGTCGTGGGTGGCGAGCATGATCTCGGGAGTCAGTTGCGCGGGTACCCGCTCGCCGGGCGATTCGATGTTGTGTAGTGCCCAGCGTGAGGTGTTGGCCCAGTTCGTGCGGCGCGTGCCCGCCGCCAGCACCGGGTCCTCGGCGACCGCACGCATCCGGGCCCCGGACAGCGACGCCTCGTGGAGTTGTTCGACCCACGGCTCCGGCGGATCGAGGATCAGTTGCGCGCCGGCGCGGATCAGCTCCTTCGTATGTGCCGACACCTGCGGCCACTCAATGTCCATGTGCACATTGTGCACCGTGGCCTGAGCTCATCATGGGCATAATGTCGCTGGCGTGATCGGCCGGACGAAGGCATCCTGGATCGTGACAATGCTGAGTGTCATATTGGAGTGAGCGTCACAGCCACGCCCCGACACCGGCGAGGCCCAGCCCCGAGGAGAGATCGTGCCCCAGACCACCACCCCCGTCGAGACCGTCGACGTGCTCATCGTCGGTGCCGGGATCTCCGGCATCGGTGCCGCCCACTATCTGACGACGATGGTGCCGCAGAAGTCCTTCGTGATCCTCGAGGGCCGCGACGTGGCAGGCGGCACGTGGAATCTGTTCAAGTACCCGGGCATTCGCTCGGACTCGGATCTGCACACCTTCGGGTTCGAGTTCAAGCCGTGGACCGACAAGCAGTCCATCGCCGACGCCCCGCGCATCCTCGACTACCTCTACGAGGCGATCGACGAGGACAACATCGGCGACAAGATCCGCTACCAGCACAAGGTGCACGCGGCGCAGTGGTCGTCGCAGGAATGCCTGTGGACGGTCGACATCGAGCGCACCGACACCGGCGAGCGGTTCCAGATGAAGGCCAACTGGCTGTTCTCCGGCGCCGGCTACTACAACTACGACGAGGGCTTCACCCCGCAGTTCGAGGGGCGCGAGCGCTTCCGCGGGCAGATCATCCATCCGCAGCACTGGCCCGCCGACCTCGACTACTCGGGCAAGAAGGTGGTGGTGATCGGCTCCGGCGCCACGGCGGTGACACTGCTGCCCGCGATGGCCAAGACCGCAGGCCACATCACCATGCTGCAGCGCACCCCGACCTACATCGTCCCGCTGCCCAAGCACGATCCGGTCGCCAACATCGGCCGCGCCATCCTCGGAGACAAGCGCGGCTACGCGCTCGCACGCGCGAAGAACATTGCGCAGCAACGTGTTCTCTACGAAGCCTGCCAGCGTTTCCCGAAGGCGTCGCGCAAGGTGATCCGTGCGATCAACAAGAAGCTGCTGCCCGAGGGCTTTGACGTCGACAAGCACTTCAACCCGCCCTACAACCCGTGGGATCAGCGGTTGTGCGCGGTGCCCGACGGCGACCTGTTCCGCACCATTCGGCAGGGCAAGGCATCGGTGGTCACCGACCGCATCGCAACCTTCACCGAGAACGGGATCCTGCTCGAAAGCGGTGAGGAACTCGAGGCCGACGTCATCGTCACCGCCACCGGATTGAATCTGCAGCTGTTCGGCGGCGTCGCGCTGAGCATCGACGGTGAGCCCGTCTCGATGCCCGACACCGTCGCCTACCGCGGCTTCATGCTCAGTGGCGTACCGAATTTCGCGCTCGCCATTGGCTACACCAACTCGTCGTGGACCCTCAAGGTGGGCCTGCTGTGCGAGCACTTCTGCCGACTGCTCGCATACATGGATGCCCGCGGGTATCCGGCGGTGCGCCCGATCGCCGACCCCGGCATGCCGACCCGCCCGTTGCTCGATTTCGGGGCCGGCTACGTGCAGCGGTCGCTCGAGAATCTGCCGAAACAGGGTGTGGCAGAACCGTGGACGATGTCGATGAGCTACTACCGGGACCGTAAGTCCTTCGACTCCGATGTCGCCGACCCGAACCTGGAATTCACGCGGACACTGCCGGCGCAGTCCGGCGCCGATGCGCAATTGGAGTCGGCGAGCGCCTGATCGGCGTTCATCACCCCCCATCACCCTCCGAGGCGACCGCGTGCGACGAACCGCACGCGGTCGCCTCGGTAGTAGGAGCGGGTCCACTCGACGCAGGTCCCGTCCGCGTCGCGTGAAGTGCGCTCGATCTGGAGCAGCGGGGTCCCGGTGGCGACCCGCAGGTACGCCGCCTGATCGGGGACGGCGAGTGCGGTCTGCACGCTGTCCTCGACGTCGCAGATGACGATCCCGCGGGCCCGTAGCGTCGCATACAGCGAGCCGCTCGCGGCGACGGCGTCCGCGAAATCGTCGAATTCGCCTGGGATGTGCGCGGTTTCGAGCGCCAGTGGCTCGTCGTTGACGATGCGCAGACGGGTGAGCCGATGGACGGGGGTGCCCGTCGGGACCTCCAGACGCACGGCGAGGTCGGTGTCGGCCGGCGCGTGGCCGGCGTCGAGGATCTCCGAATCCACGGTGCGGCCCTGCGCGCCGAGGTCGTCGCTGAATGACGTCAGCTGCCGCACGTGCACCAACTTCGGTGGCGTGACGAAGTTTCCGCTGCCCTGAGTACTGCTGAGCACGCCCTCGGCGGTGAGTTCGGCCAACGCCCGGCGCAGGGTTGTACGCGAGGTACCGAGTTCGGTGGCGAGCTTGCGCTCGGGAGGTAACGACATTCCCGGTTCCAGGTCGCCGATGCGCTGTTGGAGCGCAACCTTGACCTGGAAGTACCGCGGTCCGCGGTTGCGTGTTGTCGCAGGAGGCGTCGGCATGAATGCGAGCGTACCCATTGACGAACCAGATTGGTATATGCCAATCTGAGACCGCCAACACATTGGTATACACCAATCCAGACCTCGCGGAGGTACCCCGATGACGACCTACCCGGCAACCCGACCACCGGTCGGGACAAGACGCACGTCCGGACTGATGGTGGGTATCGCCGCCGCCAGCATCGGCGTGATCTACGGCTACGACAGCAGCAACATCGGCGCGGCCCTGAAGTTCATCGGCGCCGACTTCGGCCTCGGCGATGCCGGCAAGCAGGCACTCGCGACTGCGGTCGTGATCGGCGAGATCGTGGGCGCCATCGGGGCCGGCTGGCTGGCCAACCGCCTCGGCCGTAAGCGTTCGATGCTCCTTGTCGCGGCCACCTACTGCCTGTTCGCGCTGTTCAGCGCGCTGTCGCCGACCCACGACGTCCTTCTCGTGGCGCGGCTGCTCCTCGGCGTGACCGTCGGTGTGTCGATCGTGGTGGTACCGGTCTTCGTCGCCGAATCCGCCCCACCACGCTCGCGCGGAGCGATGCTGGTGGCCTATCAGGTCGCGACCATCGTCGGCATCATCGGCGGCTACGTGGTCGGGTACTTCCTCGCCGGCCACGGCGCCTGGCGCTGGATGCTCGGCATCGCCGCGATCCCGGCGCTCGCGGTGACCGCCCTGGTCGCCGTCATGCCCGACACGCCGCGCTGGTACGTCTCCAAGGGACGGTTCGACGAGGCCCGGGCGACGTTGCGCAACATCGAACCCGACGCCGACATCGACGCCGAGATCGCCGAGATGCGGCAGGCGCTCACCGAGGAATCCGGCGGCTCGCTCGGCGAGATGTTCCGCCGACCCTGGATTCGCGCGACCGTCTTCGTCGTCGGACTGGGCTTCCTCATCCAGATCACCGGCATCAACGCCGTCGTCTACTACAGCCCGAAGCTGTTCGAGGACATGGGCTTCACCGGTGACTTCGGCACCTTGATGCTGCCGGCCTTCGTGCAGATCGCCGGTCTGGCCGCGGTGCTGATCTCGCTGTTCACCGTCGACCGGTTGGGCCGACGCCCGATCCTGCTGGGCGGGATCGGCGCCATGGTGATCGCGACGGTCGTGCTGATCATCACCTACGGTCCACTGCACGGCGCCGGTACCACCGCGCACGTGCTGGGATTCGCGGGCCTGGTCCTGTTCACCATGGGATTCTCCTTCGGCTTCGGCGCGCTGGTCTGGGTGTACGCCGGCGAGGCGTTCCCGGCGCGGCTGCGCGCCAACGGATCGTCGCTCATGCTGACCTCGGATCTGGTGGCCAATGCGATCGTCGCCGCGTTCACGCTCTCGCTCATCAACGTCATCGGCGGCGCGGGCACCTTCGCGGTCTTCGGCGGATTCGCGCTGGTCGGACTGGTGTTCGTCTTCTTCCTGGCGCCCGAGACCAAGGGCCGTAAGCTCGAAGACATCCAACACTATTGGCGCAGCGGTGGCCGGTGGCCCGAAGCGATCGCCGACGCGTCGCCCCGACAGACCAAGGTTGTCCGATGAGTATCGTCACCGACCCATCAGGCGCGAACCCCAGCGCCACCCTCGCCTTCGACATCGGCGGATCGAAGACCCACGCGGTACGCGCCGAGAACGGCACCGTCGTCGCCGAGACCATCGTCGGCAGCGCCAATGTCTCCTCCATGGGGGTGGAGGAGGCCGGACGTCAACTCGACGCCGCGATCGAGAAGCTCGGTGGTCCCGACGGTGTGCACACGGTGCTGGCCGGATCGGCCGGTGTCGACACCCCGGCGAGTGTCGAACGTCTGGAAAACCTTCTGGCCCAGCGTGTTCCGGGAGCACGGGTCGGGGTCGTCCATGACACCCACCTGATCCTCGCCGCCGCGGGCCTCGATGAGGGCATCGCGGTGATCTCCGGCACCGGTGCGGTCGCCTGGGGCCGGCGTGACGGGTGTTCACGTCGGGCCGGCGGGTGGGGACACCTGCTCGGCGACGAGGGCAGCGGCTATTGGGTTGCGCGCGAGGTGGTTCGGCGTGCCTTGCACGACAACGATCAGGGGCTGGCCCCGGCACCGCTGTCGCTGCGCCTGGCGGAGGAGTGCGGGGTCGGCGAGGTACTCGACCTGCATGACCTGTTCTACACACGTGCCGATCGCCAATATTGGGCGCGCCGTTCCCATGTCGTGTTCGAGCGCGCCGCGGTCGCCGACGAGCGTGCCCTGGAGATCGTGGAGGCCGCGGCCTACGCACTGGCCGAACTCGTCGGCACGGTCGCCCAGATGCTCGGATCGACCGGACCGGTGGTCCTCGCCGGCGGTCAGGTGGTCCATCAGCCCTTGTTACAGAACCGGATTCGCGAACTCGTCGCACCGATGGGCATCACCGACATCCGCGTCCTCGAGGTCGATCCGGTCCACGGTGCGGTGCGCCTGGCCGCATCCCTCGTCGACGCCCACTGACCCACTGACCGGCCCACCGGCCGAGACTTCTCGAAGGAGACCCATGAACACCGTCCTCACCGACCGACCCGGACACCTGATGGCCGCCGAGATCGCCGAACAACCCGACGTCTGGCGAAATCTGTTGCGCGACGGGCATGCCGAGATTCGAGATGTTGCTGCTCGGATCGCCGCGCGTCGACCACGATTCGTGCAGTTCGTTGCACGCGGCACCAGCGACCATGCCGCGCTCTACGGCAAGTATCTGATCGAGATCCGCCACGGACTGCCCGCCGGACTGGTCTCACCGTCGACGATGACGGTGTACGGCGCCCGCCCGGACCTGCGCGACGTGCTCTACATCGCGGTCAGCCAGTCCGGCGGGTCGCCCGATCTGGTGCAGTCGGTGCAGGTGGCCCGGGAGCGGGGAGCGCTCACGGTGGCGATCACCAACGCCGCGGCGTCACCGCTGGCCGACGCCGCGGAGTTCGACCTGCAGGTCCATGCCGGAGCCGAACGGTCGGTGGCCGCCACCAAGTCCTACACTGCGGAACTGCTTGCGCTGTATCTGCTCTCGGAGTCGATCCTCGGCCGTGACGGTGCTGCTGCTGCGTCGGCGCTACCCGATCTGGGGGACCGGGTCCTCGACGGGGAGGATCGGGTGCGCGAGGTGGCGCAGCGGTATCGGTTTGCGCAGCGGCTCGTGACGACCGGCCGCGGTTACTCGTATCCGACGGCTCGCGAAGCGGCGTTGAAATTGATGGAGACTTCCTACTTGTCGGCGCAGGCGTTCTCCGGCGCCGACCTGTTGCACGGGCCGTTGGCCACCGTCGACCCGCAGGTGCCGGTGCTCGCGGTGGTTCCCGAGGGTGCCGGCGGCGCGGCAATGCAGCCGGTGCTGGAGCGGCTCGCCGAACGCGACGCCGACGTGTTCGGGGTCGGGGCCGCCGAGTATGTGTCCGGGCTGACCGGTGGCTTCGTGTTGCCGACGGGAGCGCCGGATGCGTTGTCGCCGTTGCTCGAGATCATCCCCTTCCAGCAGCTCGCCCTGCACCTCGCGGTCGCCCGCGGCGGCGATCCGGACACCCCTCGCGGTCTGCGCAAGGTCACCGAGACGCTGTAGGGAGACCGCCGATGACTGTCATCACTGTCGCCGCCGGTCGCATCATCAGCGGCGGGCGCGCGCTGGAGCCCGGCTGGTTCACCATGTATGACGGCCGGATCGTCGCCGTCGGGGAGGGGGCGCCGCCGACCCTGCCCGACCGCGAATTCCCGGACGCCACCATCGTTCCCGGCTTCATCGACATGCACGTGCACGGCGGTGGTGGCACCGGCTACACCGACGGTGTCGCCGAGGAGATCGTTGCGGCGGCGGCTTTTCACCGAACACACGGCACCACAACCACTCTCGCCAGTCTGGTGAGCGCGTCGCCGTCGGCGCTGCTCGATCAGGTCGCCGCGCTGCGCGAGCAGGTCGAGGCGGGAGTGATCGCCGGCATCCACCTGGAAGGGCCGTGGCTCTCGCACGCACGGTGCGGTGCGCACGATCCCACCACGCTGCGCGATCCGGACCCGGAGGAGATCTCCGCGCTGTTACGCGCCGGGGGCGGCGCCGTCCGCATGGTCACCATCGCCCCCGAACTCGTCGGCGGTCTCGATGCCATTCGCCGTATTGCCGACGCGGGAGTCGTTGCTGCGGTGGGACATACCGAGGCGACCTACGAGCAGACCCGCGCCGCAGTCGGCGCCGGCGCACGGGTGGGCACCCACCTGTTCAATGCCATGCGGCCGCTGCGTCACCGCGAACCCGGCCCGGTACTCGCGCTCCTGGGCGACGACCGCGTCACCGTCGAGCTCGTCGGTGACGGAGTGCATGTGCACCGCGACCTCGCGTCCTACGTCGAACGGGTCGCCGGTCCGCGGCGGATCGCGCTGGTCACCGACGCCATGTCGGCGGCGGGAATGTCGGACGGCTCGTATCGTCTCGGGGTGCTCGACGTCGACGTCACCGACGGTGTCGCCCGGGTCCGGGAGACCGGGGCGATCGCCGGCAGCACCGCCACCATGGACCTGCTGTTCCGCCGCGCCGCGCAAGGCCTGTCCGACGGCGGCCCCATCACCCGCGAGGCGTTGATCGCCGCCGTCGAGATGTGTTCGCGCACAACGGCCCGCGCGATCGGCCTCGACGGCGTCGGGGATCTACTTCCCGGATACGTCGCCGATCACCTCGTGATCGACGCCGATGCCCAGCTGGTGGAGGTCGTCGTCGGAGGGCGCCCCGGGTCGACGGTACAGACCGGTGATGGAGCCCCCGGATCGGTGGTCGAGTGCCGCTGAGCGGTAGGGTTCCCCAGATCGGTGGTCGAGGTGTGAGGAGCGTTAGCGACGAGCCTCGAGACCGGCTGCGGCGGTGCTGGTTTCGGTCCCCGGTGGCTCGGTGATGATGGTTGGTGCGAGTGGTCTCGAGGCCCGGCGCCTTGGGCGCCGTGCACCTCGACCATCGGGGGATGGTCGCCGTCGGTCGGAGGGTTTCCCAGATCGGTGGTCGAGGTGTGAGGAGCGTTAGCGACGAGCCTCGAGACCGGCTGCGGTGGTGCTGGTTTCGGTGCGAGTGGTCTCGAGGCCCGGCGCACGGGGGTCAGCCCGCCGGGGTTGTCGTCGGTGTCTCGGTGGTTTCTTCTGTTGTCTCCGTGGTGGTTTCCTCGGTCGTCGTCGGAACCTCCGTGGTCTCCGTCGCCGTCGGGGTTTCCACCGTCGTGGTTTCGGTGGTGGTCGCGATCAGGGTCTGCCACGTGGCCGAGGTGATCGGCACCGAAGTACTACCCAAGGACAATCGCCAGATTCCGGTCGAGTCGGTGGCCGAGGTGACCGACGACTGCGACAGCGAACTCTGATAGACCGACCGCGACAGCCCGTCATTACAGGTGAGCGACACCGAGCCGGTGGTCTCCTGCGACGGCGCCTGGCACGTCACCGATTGATTGTTCTCGGTGAAGCTGAAGCTGCCGATGGAATCACCGCTACCGCTGAAAACGGTGGGCGACGGTGCCGCCGACGACGAGCTGCTCGCGCTCGAACTGGTGTCGGATGAGGTCGTGGTGCTGCTCGCCGCCGAGGTCTCCTCGCTCGAGGTCGGGCCCGCGGCCGAGGTGTCGGTTCCCGATTCGGTGCCCGACGCGGCTTCGGTGGTCTGGCCCTCGGTCGGCGGGGTGTTGCCGTTGGATTCGGCCATCTGCGTGACCTCCGGCGCGGCGGCCGTCTCGCCTGCCCGGGCGAGCCCGTTCTGTGCCGCGGCCTCGTCGCTGCGCGCGGCCAACGGCACGTTGAGTGATGCCGGCGTCGGCAGCGCCTCGGTCAGCGGCGGCTGACCCGACAGATCCAGCAAGCCGCCGACCGTGCGATCGAAGAGCTGACGGGTATCGGGATTGAGTAGCGTCAGCAGCGCGGCAGCACCGGCGGCCGGCGTGTTCGCCTGGGCCGGAGCCTGATTGATCACGGTCGTGGTGTTGTTGACGACGGTGACGTTCTGGGTGTTGTAGGCAACGCGGGTGATGTAGTTGACCTGATAACCCTGCCAATGGGTTCCGCGGATTCGGTATCCGCCGATGGGGGCCGAGGCGGCCGGCCCGAGCGGATTACCGCACTGGCAGCGGACCCGGGGAACGCCGGCGCTGTCGACGAGAACCGAGGTGCCGGCCTGCAGCACATCCTGGAACGGCACCGCCGAACCGCCGGTGTAGCTGTAGTTGGTCACCCAGGTGTCGGCCGAGAGGATCACCGGCGTCAGGGTGTCGAGGTAGTAGGGGATGGCCTGCGTGCTGATCCCGTAGACACTCGCCCACGCCGCCGCCTGGGAGGGGTGTTGCGCGAGGAAATTACCCAGACCGGCCGGGTCGCAGGTGGTAGACCCACCGACGTACAGGCCCGGCGTGGTGCCGCTGACCAGTCGCGTGCCCTGATCCGGCGCGCCGGTCTGCGCGCTCAGGCGCAGACCGTTGTCGAGTGGCTTGTTGGTCAGATTCGGCTGCGCCATGAACGGCGCATCACCCGGTGCGTCCGCGGACGTCAGCGACAGGAAGGGGATGTGGAACTCGCCCTTCTTGTTCTTGAGCACGATCACCACGACCGAGGCGAACACGAGCGCGAGCACCGCAACGATCGCTGCGAGGATCAAGGTGAGATTGCGGCGATTACGCGGTTGCGGTTCGGGCGGCACGGCGCCGAACGGCATCGACGGATACGTGGGTGGCCCCGGTGGGTAGTACGACATCTGCTCGGTCTCCTACGAACGCCCGTGCCCGGCGCGATCGCCGCACGGATCGGTGGTGGTGTGTTCCCCGAGCCACAAGTATTGTGAGCGGCTCTGAGCAGGGGCAACCGCGTTCGGGCGGATTCGGTCGGCTGATCGGGAAATCCACCCGAACGGACTACACCGACGTAACAGGCGTCCGATTCGTCGCGATGAACACCGACCGATGCCGCGCCGACCTCAGGCCGGATCGCCGAAATCGAAGAGCGCGGCCATCGTCGTCCGGCCGTCGAGCGCCTCGCGGATGATGTCGGCGTGGCCACTGTGATGGGCGGTCTCGCGCAACATGTGCAGGGCCATCTTGCGTACCGTCCACCACTCTCGCTCGGGCTGCCATGGTGCGGTCGCCTGCGGGATCAGTTCGTCGAGTGAACCGACCTCGGCGATCACCGCGTCGTAGGCGAGCGCGGCATCCCGGTAGGCGGCGAGCCACTCCTCGAACGTCTCGCCGTCGGTGAGCTCGTATCCGTGCTCGAGATTGTCCATGTGGATCTCGGCGTTCGGGTCGCGGTCGAGGATGGTCTGCGTGTGCTCGCGCTGCACCATCGTCAGGTGCTTGAGGAGACCGCCGAGGGTCAGTTCGCTCACGGTGCTGCGGCGGCGGGCCTGCTCGTCGTCGAGATCGCGCAAGGTCACCAGGAACATCGCGCGCTGATCCTCCAACAGGGTCAAGACGTCGGCCTTCTCGCCGGTGACATCGACGGAGAGGGTGACGGAGGTGTAGGTGCCGGCCATGATGGTGCCTTTCGGAGTGGTTCGCGGTCACCACCGAAGCTACGAACCAATGCGGACAGATCCGGTCCGCATTTTCTCGGGAAGGGAAATCTGTTGCCGGGAGGCCGCGCGACGCGCACCATGCCCTCATGCCCGAGTCCTCCTCGTACTCCGATGAACCCGCCGAACTGTCTGCTCTGCGCCGCAAGCCGACTCGCGGTGGCGACCGCGCGTTGCTCGACGACGTCCTCGATTCGGTCCTCGTCGGAACCCTCTCGACCGTCGTCGACGGGTGGCCGTGGTCGGTGCCGTTGCTCTTCTCCCGCGACGGTGACGGCATCCTCATGCACGGATCGATCGCGGCAGGCGCACTGCGTCATGTGGCCGAGGGTGCGCCGTCGACGTTCACTGTGTTCGTCCTCGACGCAATCGTGGTGGCCGACAGTCTCTTCGACCATTCCGCGAACTATCGGTCCGCGGTGGTGCGAGGTATCCCCGAACGCGCCGACGACGACCAGGCCGCACTGGAAGCCTTGTCGGACAAGCTGATCCCGGGCCGCGTCGCCGAGACGCCGTCGATCACCGGCAAGGAGCGTGCCGCGACGGTCGCCCTGCGGATGCCGATCGTCGACGGTCAGTGGATCGCCAAGGCCCGCAGTGGAGGTCCCGGTGTCGACACCGACAACTGGACCGGCGTCGTGCCCGTCCGCACCGTCTACGACGACCCGATTCCCGCAACGGGCACCGAGATCCCCGAGTCGGTGCGGCGCCTGGCGAGCGGAGGCCGACGACGACGGTGACCTGTGATGACGGGGCCGGTACTACCTCTGCCGCAGGACGAATCGCTGGATCTTGCCGCTCGGTGTCTTGGGCAGCGCGTCGACGAAATGCACGCTGCGCGGATAGGCATGCGCGGCGAAACCCGTCTTGACCAGCTGCTGCAGCTCGGACTCCAGGGCGTCGTCGCCGACCACACCGTCGGCGAGCACGACGAAGGCCTCGAGGACCTCACCGCGCAACTCGTCCGGCCGGCCGACGACGGCGACGTCGATCACCAACGGATGCGTGATCAGCACGCTCTCGACGTCGAATGGTCCGATCCGGTAGCCGGCCATGATGATCACATCGTCGTCCCGAGCGCTGAAGAAGTAGTTGCCGTTCTCGTCGACCCGGCCCGTGTCGCCGGTCAGATACCAACGCCGGTCCTCGGTGAACCGGGCCGCGGTCTTCTCCGGGTCGTCGAGGTATCCAGTGAACCACAGTGCCGGACTGGCCGATACATCGATCGCGATCTGTCCGTCGACGATGCCGGTGGCGAAACCGGGCATCGGTTGGCCCATCGATCCGGGGAACAGCGGTCGCCGCACTTCCGGGGCCCAGTGGTTGTTGATGAACATGCCGTGTTCGGTCTGGCCGTAGTGGTCGCGCACCTCGGTTCCCAATGCGCCTGTTGCCCAATCGATCACATCCGGCGTCAGCGGCTCGCCCGCCGACGACGCATGCCGTAGCGAAAAGCCCTCGATCGCGCCGCTTTTGCTCAGCGCGCGATACACCGTCGGGGCAGCGGCGAAGTTGGTGACGCCCAGCTCGCCGAGAATGCGAGCGGTCAGCTCCGGCGTGAAACCGGCCTGCAGCAAGATGTTCGGGCGTCCGGTGGCCAGCGGACCGAGGATGCCGTAATACAGGCCGTAGGCCCAGCCAGGGTCGGCGGCATTCCAGAACACGTCGTCGTCGGTCACGTCGAGACCGAAACGCATGTACGTGACAAACGCCGCCAGTGCGCGCACCGGAACCGGAACCCCCTTGGGCGCGCCCGTGGTTCCGCTGGTGAACAGCAGGATCAGGTGCCCGTCGCCGCCGACGGCCACCGAATCTTCCCAGGGCTCACTCGCGGCGAGCAGGGTGTCGAAATCGTGGGTGCCAGACGCGCTCTCGGCCGGACTCCCGGCACCGGCGACCACCGTGGTCAGGCCCTCGATTCCGTCGAGTTTGTCGACCTGACTCGCCTCGGTCACCACGATGTCGGCGTCGCCTCCACGTAGCCGCATCTCGATCGCCGGTGTCGCGAACGCCGTGAACAGCGGGATGTAGACGGCGCCGAGGCGGGCGAGTGCCAGCAACGTGACCACCAGCTCGACGCGCTTGCCCATCAACACGCCGACCCGCGAACCGCGCTCGACGCCGAGCCCGGCCAGGGCGGTCGCGAACTTCCGTGACTGAGCGGCCAGGTCGCCGTAGGTGATGCGGGTGGTGACGAGGTCGTCGCCGCTGGTGCCGACCGTCATGAAGGCGACGGCATCCGGGTCGTGCCGGTCGACGAGCAGGGTCGCGGCATTCGCGTCGTTCGCGCCGAACTCGGCCAGCAACGCGGCCACCTCGGCCTCGGCGGAGGGATGCGCGGGAGCGGTCTGGGTCATGGTCTCACCTGGGCCTCATGAGTAAGCTGAATCACAGTCGCACGCATTGTCTGCCGCGACCAACGATGTGTGCCACCCCCCGAAGAGGGGGCGCACACGACCGGAGGAGGTGACCGAGATGCCCGAATCTCTCGCGGCGCCGGTGACCGACGCGCTGCGCCGATTGCGCCGGGCCAGCGGCGTCTCTCTCGCCTTCGGTGGTGTCGTGCAGAGCGGGCACGGACTGCGTCTGAGCCACTTCGTCGGCCACACGGTCGGTGCGCTCAACGGCGTTGCCGTCGACATCGGGCACGGACTCGGCGGCAAGGTGGTGGCCACCAACCGGCCGATGGTCGTCGACGACTACCTGAAGACGCCGCGGATCACTCACCGCTACAACGCGGTCATCGCGACGGAGGGTCTGCGGGCGATGGCCGCGGCGCCGGTGATCGTCGACCGGACACCGGTGGCGGTGATCTACGGCGCGTTGCGCACCGACGATCCGCTCGGCGACCGGGCACTCGACGCCCTCGCCGTGGAGGCTCGCACGCTCGAACAGCAGATCGTCGCCGCCCGGACGTCGGTGGAAACCGTGACCGGGCGGCCCGAGGCCGACGCGCTGCGCGTTCGGCTGACCGAGGCGTATGCACAACTGCGTGACCTCGCACGCTCGGTCGACGACGCCGAGGTCGCCGCCGCGATCGGTCGCATCACCGACGGGCTCCTCGACGCCGCGCCCGATCACGAGTCGGTGGCGTTGACCCGCCGCGAGCAGGACGTACTGGCGCTGGCCGCGCTCGGCTATCCCAACGCACGAATCGCCGACTCACTGGGCATCGGCGTCCAGACCGCCAAGGGCTATGTGAAGGACGCGATGCGAAAGCTCGGTGCCACAAGCCGATTGGAGGCAGTGGTGATCGCGCGGCGCTCCGGTCTGCTGCCGTGAGTGTCATGAGCGTCCCAGGCCGCCTCGTCCGCCTGGCCGGCCCGGGCGATGCGGCGGTCGTCGGTCGGCTGCTGTTCGACTTCAACACCGAGTTCGAGAGTCCGACCCCGAGTGCCGACGAGTTCGCCGGCCGCTTCGCCCGTCTGCTCGCCCGTCACGACGTGCTCGTCGTGCTGGCCGAGTCCGACGGGGAGCCCACCGGATTCGCCTACCTGACGCTCCGCCCGACCCCGTACGGCGACGGGCCGCTCGCGCAGTTGGAGGAGTTGTACGTCGTGCCCGCGCTCCGGGACGGGGGCATCGGCACCGCCCTGCTCACCCGGGCTGTCGACGAGGTGCTGGACCGCGACGCGATCGAGATGCACATCAACGTCGACGAGATCGACACCGACACCCGACGCTTCTACGAGCGGCACGGGTTCACCAACATCGAGCCCGGTGAGGACTACCGGATGCTCTGTTACCTGCGGGAGCTCTGATGGTCTGGCTGCGGCCGGCGGTCACCGGCGAAACGGCGGCGTTCCGGTCTGCTGCCGTGAGTGTCGATGGCCGGTAACACCTCGACGCCGGGCGCGTCGGTGGCGGCGCGCACGCTCGCGTTGCTGGGTACGTTCGATTCCACTCATCGGGTGCTCTCGTTGTCCGAAATGGCCGCTCGTGCAAGCCTTCCGTTGCCGACGGCGCATCGTCTCGCCGGTGAGCTCGAGCGGTGGGGTGCGCTGGTGCGCCGGCCCGACGGCCGGTACGTGATCGGCAGACGCCTGTGGGATCTCGGGCTTCTCGCGCCGATCCAGTCGGGGATTCGGGAGGTCGCCGAGCCATTTCTCCACGACCTCTACGCCGCGACCACGGCAACGGTCCACCTGGCCATTCGGGAGGGTACCGCGGCCCTGTATCTCGACCGCATCTCCGGAAAGGAATCGGTGCCGGTCGTCAGCCGGGTCGGCGGGCGGCTCCCGTTGGCCGCCACCGGCGTCGGGAAGGTGTTACTCGCATACGCCCCCAACGACATTCGCGAGGAGGTGATGGCCTCGCTCACGCGGATCACCCCGCACACCATCGTGAACCCGAAGCTCCTCGACGACCAGCTGCGCCGCGTCCACGACGAGGGCTACGCGACAACCGTCGAGGAGATGACGCTCGGCGCCTGCTCGGTGGCTGTCCCCGTGCGCGGTCCCGACGGCGTGGTCGCCGCCCTCGGCATGGTGGTGCCGTCGATCAGCGGCCGGCTAACGCGGATCGTCGCCGCGTTACAGGTTGCCGCACAAGGGATCGGGCGCTCGCTCGGGGCGCCAACCCTCATTGGCGGTGTCCCATCGCCTGGTGGTCGAGGTGCGGAGGAGCGTTAGCGACGGAGCCTCGAGACCTGGTGTGTTGCTGCTGGTTCCGGAGTTGCGGAGTTTCAGCGTCGGCTTGCGGTGGTCTCGAGACGCTCCGGCTCGCTGCGCTCGCGCGGGGCTCCTCGACCATCGGAAAGGGGCGGGGCTCCTCGACCATCGAAAAGAAAGGGCTGCTCGATCATCGGGGGGAAGGGCCATCGGGGAGGGATGGCTTCTCGACCATCGCGGGGCCGGCCGCCCGGCAGATCAGACCGAGGGCCAGCCCGTGTATCCCTCGGCGAGATAGGCCGATCCGGCCTCGGAGGCCGTCAGGGTTTCGAGTTCGCCGAGCTGGCGGCGCTCGTCGAAGTCCGATGCGTCGGAAGCCTTGTGCAGCATCGTCGTCATCCAGTACGAGAAGTGCTGAGCCTTCCAGACGCGGGCGAGTGCACGGTCGGTGTAGGAGTCCAGTGCCGTCTCGTCGTCCGCGAGCAGGGTTCGCTCGATGGTCTCGGCCAACACCCGGACGTCGGCGAGGGCGAGGTTGAGCCCCTTGGCGCCCGTCGGGGGAACCGTATGTGCCGCATCGCCGGCGAGGAGCAACTTTCCGTCGCGCATCGGGGTTTGCACGAAGCTGCGGAACGGCAGCACGCTCTTGTCGATGATCGGACCTTCCTGCAACGCGAAACCGTCCTGTCCGGCCAGCCGGCGCTGCAGTTCGGCCCAGATCCGGTCGTCGGACCAGTCGTCGGGATTCTCGGCCGGGTCGCACTGGAAGTACATGCGCTGCACCGACTCCGTGCGCTGACTGATCAGCGCGAAGCCGAACGGGGAACGGGTGTAGATCAATTCGGGTGCGCTCCGCGGAGCCTCGGCGAGGATGCCGAACCAGGCGAACGGATACTCGCGGAACAGTCGCTGCGGGTTGGCGACGAGGTCGCGGCAGATGCTGCGCGAGCCATCGGCGCCGACGACGAGGTCGGCCCGGATCTCGTGGCGCCCATCGGCATCGGTGTAGGCCACACGAGGGGCGTCGCGGTGGTCGGTGACCGCGGTGTCGGCGATGCCGTAGCGGAGGTCGCCGCCGTCACGAACCCGTGCGGCGTGTAGATCGATGAACACGTCGGTCTGCGGGTAGAGCCAGCATGAGGCGCCGACGAGTTTCTGGAAGTCGATGCGATGGCTGACGCCGTCGAAGCGCAGGTCGATGCCCTGGTGTTCGTGGCCGTCGGTGAGGACGCGGTCGCTGACCCCGGATTCGACGAGCAACCGGACGCTGTCTCGCTCCAGGATTCCGGCGCGGTGGGTGGTCTCGATCTGCTCGTAGGTGCGGGTGTCGAGGACGATGCTCTCGATTTCGGCCCGATGCAGCAGGTGCGAGAGCATCAGGCCGGCTGGACCGCCGCCGACGATCGCGACCTGCGTGCGGGTGGTGCTGGTGAAGGTGGACATGTGACTCCTCTGGTTGAGCACACGGTAGAGAGAGCGTTGTCACAACCACCAGACCGCACTTCCACTCAGTGAAAGCACATGCCGATGTGCTGCAGAAGCGGGTGTCCCGATCGGACAGCTGCGGCACACTGGCTTGTGACCCGCGGCACACAGCAGTGAATGCGTGGACATCTCAGGAGGCGTGAATGATCACCTACGACAAACTCTTCATCGGCGGACAGTGGGTAGCCCCGGCATCGGGTGAACAGATCGAGGTCGTGTCGTCGAGCACCGAGGAACAGATCGGTGTGGTGCCGGCTGCGGTCGAGGCCGATGTGGACGCCGCGGTCGCCGCAGCGCGGGCGGCGTTCGACGATCCGCAAGGTTGGGCGCGCTGGGAACCGTCGCGCCGTGCCGATGCGATGGAACAACTCGCCGACATCCTCGAGACCAAAGGCGAGGAGATGGCTCGCCGGGTGTCGGCGCAGAACGGCATGCCGATCGCCATCTCGAGTCAGCTCGAAACCGGCGTCCCGCTGACCCTGCTGCGGTACTACGCGGGGCTGGCACGTGGGTTCTCCTTCGAGGTCGAGCAGGACCACCTGTTCGGCGGGACGACGCTGGTGCGCCGGGAACCGGTCGGTGTGGTCGGGGCGATCGTCCCGTGGAACTATCCGCAGGCACTCGCGGCGTTCAAATACGGTCCGGCGCTGGCCGCCGGCTGCGCGATCGTGCTCAAGCCGTCACCGGAAACGGTGCTCGACGCCTTCTTGTTCGCCGAGGCCGTCGCCGAGAGCGACATCCCCGACGGCGTCGTCAACGTGGTGCCCGGCGGCCGGGAGACCGGCGCCTACCTGGTCTCGCACCGCGACGTCGACAAGGTGGCGTTCACCGGGTCGACCGCGGCCGGCCGACAGATCGCGGCCACCTGCGGGCAGCTGCTGCGTCCGGTGACCCTGGAACTCGGCGGCAAGTCCGCCGCGATCGTCCTTGACGATGCCAATCTCGACCTGTCGGTGATGGGGGAGCGACTCTTCGAGAGCCTGCTGGTCAACAACGGCCAGACCTGCTACCTCGGAACCCGAATCCTGGCCCCCGACAACAGGTATGACGAGGTCGTCGACACCTTGGCGGCATTCATGAGCAGTCTGCCGGTCGGCGATGCGCTCGACGAGTCGACGATGATCGGCCCGATGGCCAGTCGCACTCATCGCGATCGGGTGGAGGGCTACATCGAGAAGGGCAAGGGTGACGGAGCGCGCGTCGTGGTCGGCGGTGGTCGCAGCGAACGTGACCGAGGCTGGTTCGTGCAACCGACCCTGTTCGCCGACGTCGACAACCACTCGACCATCGCGCAGGAGGAGATCTTCGGTCCGGTCCTCTCGGTGATCCGCTACTCCGACACCGACGACGCGATCCGGCTGGCCAACGACTCCGACTACGGTCTCGGTGGTTCGGTGTGGACCTCCGATCCCGACCGCGGCAAGGATGTGGCGCGGCGGGTGCGCACCGGAACCATCGGCATCAACCGGTACATGCCCGATCCGGGCGCGCCATTCGGTGGCGTCAAGGACAGCGGTATCGGACGAGAACTCGGGCCGCAATCGATGGAGGCCTACCTGGTGTACAAGTCGATCTACGCCTGAGACCGGCACGTCCGGCCCGAGTACGAATACAGATTCCACAAAGTTGGCCCAAAAACCCCGATTTTCGGGGTCCGATGCCCGCTCACGTGGAATCTGTATTCGTATGGCGCGCATTGCGTCGCCCCAATGGCTGTTCTCAGTGGTCGCGCAGCGTCTCGATCAGTTCGTCTTTCTTCATCGACGAGTATCCGGAGATGTCGAGTTCCTTGGCCCGCGATCGGAGTTCATCGACGGTCCAGTCCTCGTACGAGCCGGAGCGACCGCCCTTGGAGCCCACCGATGAGCGGCCCTCGTTGGCGGCGGCATTGGCGATCCGCGCGGACTTCTCCTTGGAGTTGCCCTCATCGCGGAGCTTCTCGTAGAGCTCGTCGTCCTTCACCGACGGGCCGGGATCCTCTTGCTGCGGCATGGTTTTCTCCTTTCGTGCAATCCACGGTACTGACGGAGTGGGTCGCAATGCCCGGAAAGTTCGGCTTTGGGCGTGTTGAGTCCACTCCCTGACGGTCTTTCCCACTTACCCTGGTCCCCAAACAGCGGGTTGACGAGGGAGGACAGCGGGCGTGGGCAAGAAAGACGGGGCGGGCAAGAAGGATCGGGCGATCAAGCGACTCGAGGCGGAGATCGGCCGCCTGACCAAGGAGCTCGCCAAGGTCGAGAAGGCCGCGCGCAAGCGCATCAGTCGCGCCGAAGGTGATGTGGCGGCGTTGCGCGCCGAGGTGTTGAAGGTCGTCGGCCTGGGTGGCGACAAGCAGGAACCGGTAGCTCCCGCCAAGACGCCGACAGCGCCCGCCACGGCCGCGACGGCGCCCGCCACGACCGCGACGGCGCCTGCGAAGTCCGCGACGGCGCCCGCCGCGACGGCGCCTGCCAAGTCCCCGACGGCGCCCGCCAAGAAGTCTGCACCAGCCAAGAAGCCGGCAGCGCCGACCAAGGCGCCCTCACCCAAGTCGTCCGGTCGCGGCCCGACGGTCGCCGAACTTCGAGCGCAGGCGAAAGCCAAGGGCATCAAAGGCTATTCGTCGATGACTAAGGCCCAACTCCTCGAAGCCCTGAAGTAATACCAGGCGCTGTGTCGTTCAGGGCACTGGAGTAGTGCCCCGCCTTACACCCCGGAGATGCCGTACGCGTGGATCTTTCGGTACAGCGAGCTGCGCGAGAGTCCCAATGACGCGGCTGCGCGTACCCGGTTGCCGTCGCATTCGGTGAGTGCGGCGATGATCGCGTCGCGTTCGTTGGCCTCGAGCGTCGTCAGCGCGCGAGTGGTGTTCGCCCGGCAGTACCCGGGCAGGTCGTCGGGCTGGATCTCGCCGATGGGCCGCCTGCGCAGCGCCTCGGCGAGGGCCTCACGGAGTTGCGGGATGTTGCCGGGCCACGAGTAGGCGGCGAGGATGCGCATGGCCTTCGGACTGATCCGGCTGTTACGTTGGGGCGCCAGGGCTTTGACGACGCGCACCACGATCGTGTGGAGGTCGATACCCCGCAGCCGCAGCGGCGGGATGGTGACGGACTGACCGATGCCTGGAAGTGAGACCGCCGACGGATGGTCGTCGGTGGGCGGCTCGATGGTGACCGCGAGAAGGTACCCCGCATCGGTGGCGGTAGCCACCAGATCGGTCAACGTGTCCACGGTGATGGCGGAGACCTTGTCGAGATGGCGGATCACCAGCAGTGAGCAGTCGTCCACGGTCTTCTCGGGTCCGGCGACCTGTTCGCCACGTTCGACGCGTTGTGCGTCGATGACGACCACCGGTGCGTCGCCGTAGACCTCGTGGAAGGTCTCGGCGATCAGGCTCAGTCGTCCCGAGCCCGGCTCGCCGATGACCAGCACCCCGGTTCCCGATTCGAGGGCGGCGAGTGCCTCGGCGCGGGCGGCCTGCCATGCGGGACTGCTTGCCGGTTCGCTCCGCGCGATCGGCGTCGACAGCGACCGAAGTGGTTGCAGCCGAACCGAACCCGACGGCACCCCGGCATCCTCGTCGAGCAGCAGCACCATACCCACGGTGTCGCCGTTGTAGGTGATGGCGGTCGATCGCAACCGAATGCTTCGTCCGTCCTCGAGGGTGACCCGACGAGCGCCCGGATCGTGGCGAGACATCAGGAAACGAGTGAACTCCACCACGCGTTCCTGATCGGCCGGCGAAAGCATTTCTCGTGCACGCTCGTTGGCCATCACGGTATCGGCGCCGGTGAGCTGGGGCGTCGCGCTGCCGACGGCCATCACCGCTTGGCGCGGACGGGAGTCGGCGCGCAGATAGGTCTCGAAGAGTGCGCGCTTGGCCTGGCTGCGGTCGAGCAGCAGATTGCGGCCGATGTCGGCGGCGGCCGAGCGAATCAGCGCGTCCACCAAGGGATTCCAGGTGTCGGCGAGCATGCTGGCGTCGAGGACTCCGGCGACGCGGCCGGTCAGCGGGTCGAAGACCGGGGCACCGGCACAGGCGAACTGCACGAGCGACTGATTGAAGTGTTCGTTGCCCACCACGGTGACGGGTGCTCCGACCTCGAAAACCGTTCCGACGCCGTTTGTTCCGACGTCGCTTTCGTCGAAGCAGAATCCGCGCTGGAAGTCGACGCGGTCGAGGACGCGCCCGACGGCCGTGGAACAGTCGCGGCGGTCGACGATGCGTGCTTTGGCGTCGGTCAGGGCGATGGTAACCGGCACGTCGGACATGTCCCGGGCGAGGCGCTCGATCACCGGTTGCGCGCAGCGAGCCAACCGGGAGTCGAAGTCGATGTCCTCGAAGTAGGCCACGGTGTAGTGATCGGCATCGACGCCGGCATCGTGGCTGCGCTCCCAGGATGCCGCGACCACGTCGTCGACACCCGCGGCACCCGCCGGCCCGTACTCGAGAAAATCGGCCCGGGCGGCGGCGATGCGGAGCTGTCGCTCACGGATATCGGTCATCGTCGTGCGTCCTCCTCCCGTCGGCCCCCTATTGTGACCTGCCCCACAACGGTCGATTATGCAACGCCCTCAACTGCGACGACACCGTTCAACGGGTCAGGAATGGTGTCCCAATTTGGGACACCCGAGACTGCCCGGACACTCTCGACACTGGCTGGCGAACGTGAGGACCGTCACAACCAGGAGGAATGATGGCAACAACCACACTCGACGCAGCCGTGATCGGCACGGGAGTCGCCGGCCTGTACGAGCTGCACATGCTGCGCGAGCAGGGGCTCGAGGTGCGGGCCTACGACAAGGCGTCCGGCGTCGGCGGCACCTGGTATTGGAACCGCTATCCGGGCGCGCGCTTCGATTCGGAGGCCTACATCTACCAGTATCTGTTCGACGAGGACCTCTACAACGGGTGGAGCTGGAGCCAGCGCTTCCCCGGGCAGGAGGAGATCGAACGGTGGCTCAACTACGTCGCCGACTCGCTCGACCTGCGCCGTGACATCTCGCTGGACACCGAGATCACCAGTGCGGTCTTCGACGAGGACCGCAACCGGTGGACACTGACCACCGCCGACGGCGACACCATCGACACGCAGTTCCTCATCACCTGCTGCGGGATGCTCTCGGCGCCGATGAAGGATCTGTTCCCCGGCCAGTCCGACTTCGGCGGTCAGCTCGTGCACACAGCGCGTTGGCCCAAGGAGGGCATCGACTTCGCGGGCAAGCGCGTCGGCGTGATCGGCAACGGCGCGACCGGAATCCAGGTCATCCAGTCGATTGCCGCCGACGTCGACGAGCTGAAGGTGTTCATCCGCACCCCGCAGTACGCGCTGCCGATGAAGAATCCGTCCTACGGCCCCGACGAGGTCGCCTGGTACAAGTCGCGATTCGGTGAACTGAAGGACACCCTGCCGCACACGTTCACCGGATTCGAGTACGACTTCACCGACGCCTGGGAGGATCTCACCCCCGAGCAGCGTCGGGCGCGGCTCGAGGACGACTACGAGAACGGTTCGCTGAAACTCTGGCTCGCCTCGTTCGCCGAGATCTTCTCCGACGAACAGGTCAGCGAGGAGGTTTCGGAGTTCGTCCGGGAGAAGATGCGCGCCCGCCTCGTCGACCCGGAACTGTGCGACCTGCTGATCCCGACTGACTACGGCTTCGGCACGCATCGTGTGCCGCTGGAGACCAACTATCTCGAGGTCTACCACCGCGACAACGTGACCGCGGTCCCGGTGCGCGACAACCCCATCACCCGCATCCGGGAGAACGGCATCGAGCTCGCCGACGGCACCGTGCACGAGCTCGACGTCATCATCATGGCGACCGGATTCGACGCCGGCACCGGTGCGCTCACCCGCATCGACATCCGTGGCCGCGACGGCCGCAGCCTCGCCGACGACTGGAGTCGTGACATCCGCACGACGATGGGCCTGATGGTGCACGGCTACCCGAACATGCTGACCACCGCGGTGCCGTTGGCGCCGTCGGCGGCGCTGTGCAACATGACGACCTGCCTGCAGCAGCAGACCGAGTGGATCAGCGAGACCATCCGGCACATGCGCGCCACCGGCAAAACGGTCATCGAACCGACTGCCGAGGGTGAGGAAGCCTGGGTCGCCCACCACGACGAACTCGCCGACGCGAACCTCATCTCCAAGACCAACTCCTGGTACGTCGGGTCGAACGTGCCCGGCAAGCCGCGTCGGGTCCTGTCCTACGTCGGCGGCGTCGGCGCCTACCGGGATGCCACGCTCGAGGCCGCCGCGGCCGGCTACAAGGGTTTCGCACTGTCCTGACGGACAGTGTGATTCAGATCATATCCGTGGAAGGATAAAGCTATGACCAGCACATTCTCTTCACTCGATGTCTCCGCGTTCACCAGTGCCGCCGATCGGATTCTCGCCGAAGCCGTCACCGGGGACGCCCGCGTGCCCGGCGTGGTGGCGATGGTGACCGACCGTGACCGCACCGTGTACTCCGGAGCTGCGGGCCAACGCAGCCTGGGCGGGTCGGCTCCGATGACCACCGACGACGTGTTCGCGATCTTCTCCACCACCAAGGCGATCACCGCGACCGCGGCGCTGCAGCTGGTGGAGGAAGGTCTCCTCGACCTCGACGCGCCGGCGAGCACCTATGCGCCGGCCATCGGCACCCTGCAGGTGATCGAGGGCTTCGACGACGCCGGCGAACCGATCCTGCGGGCACCGAAGTCGGTGCCGACCACCCGCCAATTGCTCACGCACACCGGCGGATTCGGCTACGACTTCTTCGACGAGATCTACAACCGGCTCGCCGAGGAGAAGGGGCAGCCCAGCGTCACCACAGCCAGCCGGGCGGCGCTGATGACGCCACTGCTCTTCGATCCGGGCGAACGGTGGCAGTACGGAACCAACATCGACTGGGTCGGTCAGGTGGTCGAGGGGTTGCGCGGGAAGCGGCTCGGTGAGGTGTTCGCCGAACGCATCTTCGCCCCGCTCGGCATCGAGAACATGAGTTTCATTCTGCGCGAGGACTTCCGGTCGCATCTGACCGAGATCCACGCGCGTAATGCCGACGGTTCGCTGACCCCGATGGGTCTCGAACTACCGTCGCCGCCGGAGGTGGACTTCGGTGGACACGGCCTGTACGGGACCGTCGGTGACTACATGAAATTCATCCGGATGTGGCTCAACGACGGTGTGGGAGAAGGTGGTCGGGTTCTCAAGGCCGAGACCGTGGAGATGGCGCTGCGCAATCATCTCGGTGATCTGCCGGTCACCATGCTGCCGGGCGTCATCCCGTCGCTGTCCAACGACGCGGAATTCTTCCCGGGACAGTCGAAGTCGTGGTCGTTGCCGTTCATGATCAACAACGAGACGGCGCCGACGGGCCGCCCGGCAGGCGCCCAGGGATGGGCGGGGCTGGCCAATCTCTTCTACTGGATCGACCGGCAGAACGGATACGGCGGATACTGGGCCACCCAGATCCTGCCGTTCGGCGACCCGACCTCGTTCACCAAGTACATGGAGTTCGAGACGGCCTTCTACGACGCCCTGAAGAGCTAACCCCTGCACGGGCCGGCCCCGGGGGCCGGACGTCCGAGGAGTATCGGTGCGGGATGATCCGCACCTCGGCCCGCCATGCCGCCCCCCGGCGTGGCGGGCTGATCACTCTTGCCCGCATCCGGGCACTGCCACACCTTCTTCGCTTTCCGAAACCACTCTCTTTTCCCGAAACCAAAGGATGAGCCACATGTCCGCCTTGATGAAGACCTTCACGATGCTCGAGATCGGCAAGACCGCGATCGTCGAGAAGCCCATACCCACACCGGGCCCCAACGAAGCCCTGGTGAAGACCACCGCCGCACTGATCTGCACCTCGGATGTGCACACCGTCAAGGGTGCGCTGCCCGTCGAGAACGGGCGCACCCTCGGACACGAGTCGGTCGGTGTGATCGCCGCACTCGGCTCCGCGGTCACCGGTTTCACCGAGGGCCAGCGCGTCGCGGTGAATGCGGTGACGCCGTGCTTTGAATGTTCGTACTGTCAGCGGGGTTTCACCAGCCAATGCGGTGGGCTCCTCGGCGGCTACAAGTACACCGCGCAGGTCGACGGCAACATGGCCGAGTACTTCCTGGTGCCGGCGGCGCAAGGAAATCTCGCCCCGATCCCGGACGAGTTGAGCGATGACGCCGCGGTGTACGCCTGCGACATGCTCAGCACCGGACTGATGGGGGCCGAGCACGCGCAGATCGAGATCGGGGACACCGTGGCGATCTTCGCGCAGGGTGCGGTCGGATTGTGCGCCACCATCGGGGCAAAACTGCGGGGTGCGGGGCGGATCATCGCCGTCGAGTCGCGCCCCGAACGCATCGCTCTGGCACAGCGTTTCGGCGCCGACGACATCGTCGACTTCACCGCCGGTGATCCCGTCGCGCAGATCATGGACCTCACCGGCGGCGTCGGGGTGGACGCCTCGATCGAGGCGCTTGGCTTCCCGCAGACCTTCGAGGCCGCGTTGGCCTGCCTCAAGGCCGGTGGCACGTTGTCGAACATCGGCTATCACGGCGAGAACCCGGCGCCGCTGCCACTGGATCTGACGGCGTGGGGACTGGGCATGGGAGACAAGACCATTCGGACCGGATTGTGTACCGGTGGTAGTGACCGGATGTCGCGGCTGTTCACCCTGATGACGACCGGCAAGGTCGACCCGACGGTGATGACGACCCATCGCTTCGGCTTCGACGACGTCGAGGAGGCATTCGTCATGATGGCCGAGAAGCGCGACAACATCGTCAAACCGCTGATCACCTTCTGACCGGGGCATCCGGGTACGGGAGAAGCCGGGGCGCGGTCGTTGTCACCCCACCGCGGTCAGCCAGAATGGGAACGTGACGAGCGACCCCGACGGCTGGCAACGACTGCGCACCGTCATCGACGGACCGCTGCCGGAGATCGCGATCCGGTTCTCCCGGTTCCTGACGTCGCAGTGTCCGCACGATGCTCTGGTCATCTTCACCCGCGAGTGCACCGGACGGCCCCGCAAGGTCGCCGGCGACCCGGCGATCGTCGACCGGGTCACCATCGCCGAACTCGATGCGATCAAGGACGAGACGGTCGTCGGTGAGGTGATCGAGCGTGACGCGGTGGTCGGGGGCGCGTCACGTCGGGTGCGGGTGGTGCGCGACGAGACCGACACGCTGCTTGTCCTGGTGCCCAAGCGGGCGTTGTCGGGGTCGCCGAAGTTGTTGCGCGCCTGGTTTGCGATCGTCGCGGTCTCGATCCGCCAGCAGGTCGCCCAGGCCAGCCCGGATTATCTCGCCGAGTCGCGGGCGGCGTCGAGTGAGCGGGCGCGCACCATCACCCAGCTGACCGAGACCCACGAGGACACCCTCGCGGCGATCCTGACGACGCTGCGTGCCCGCGACCTCGACGATCGGACAGCCCGCACCCGGGCCGCCGACACCGCGTCGTCGGCGCTGATCGCATTGCGCACGGTCGGCGACGCCGACCACAAGCTGGCGACCGAGGCGCTGGGCACCGCATTCTCCCGGTTGCGGGCCGAACTCGAACCGGTGCTGAGGCACGTCGACGCCGAGGTGGACTTCGGTGGACCGACCGCCGACGGCCGGTCGCTGCCCGGGGAGATCGCGCATGCCGCGCGGGCGATCGTTCGCGCCGTTGCGGTGGCGGTCGTCGCCCAGGCGCACCTCGTGCGGGTGCGGATCTCCTGGGATGCGCAGGGCGACGATCTCGTCGTCGACGTCCGTGACCAGGGCAGCGGCGAGCTCGACGGCGACGCGTTGCGGCGCCAGCTGGCCGGCCGGCTGCAGGCGCTCGACGGGCGCCTCGAGGTCGAGACGATCCCCGGGTGGGGCAGTCGGGTGTCGGCGCACATCCCGCTGCAGACTCCCGACGCGCGACCCGGGGAGGATTTGCTGTCGTCGCTCAATCCGCGGGAGGTCGAGGTGCTGGGTCACCTGGCCCTCGGCCGGCGCAACAAGTCGATCGCCACCGATCTCGGTGTCAGCGAGTCCACGATCAAATTCCACGTCACCTCGATCCTGCAGAAACTGCAGGTCTCCAACCGCGGGGAAGCCGGTCTGCTCGCGGCTCGGGCGGGCATCACGGCCGACTGATCGTCCTTGGCGGTCGAGTGCGGCTGTACTTTCGTCTAGGTAGAACCATCCATTCGGGCGGATGCATGTGTTCGTCGACGCCACAAGACTGGGACGGGACTACTACGACTGCATGGCGCAGTCCAGCGTTGTCCCCAACCAGAGTCGTATCGAGAGGATCGAGAAGCGGATATGTCGGAGCAGACGGTCAAGGGAGTCATCTCGCGGAGCAAGGGTGCTCCGACGGAGCTCGTCGATGTGGTGGTCCCCGACCCCGGGCCCCGCGATGTGATCGTGAAGATCCAGGCATGCGGTGTCTGTCACACCGACCTCGCCTACAAGCAGGGCGGGATCAACGACGAGTACCCATTCCTGCTCGGGCACGAGGCGGCGGGCATCGTCGAGACCGTCGGGTCCGACGTCAGTCACGTCGAGGTCGGCGACTTCGTCGTCCTCAACTGGCGTGCGGTGTGCGGTGAGTGCCGCGCCTGCAAGCGGGGCCGTCCGTGGTATTGCTTCAACACCTTCAACGCGTCGAAGTCGATGACGCTGACCGACGGCACCGAGCTCACCCCTGCCCTGGGCATCGGCGCGTTCATCGAGAAGACCCTCATCCACGAATTGCAGTGCACCAAGGTCAATCCCGAGACCGACCCGGCAGTGGCCGGACTACTCGGCTGCGGTGTGATGGCCGGTCTGGGTGCGGCCATGAACACCGGCAACGTGGGTCGCGGGGATTCGGTGGCCGTCATCGGCTGCGGTGGTGTCGGTGACGCCGCCATCGCCGGCGCGCGGCTGGCCGGTGCCACGACCATCATCGCGATCGACCGCGACCCGGCAAAGCTGGAGTGGGCCACCGATCTCGGTGCCACCCACACCATCAACGGTGCCGAGGTCGACGACGTGATCACCGCCGTGCAGGATCTCACCGATGGCAACGGGGTGGACGTCATCGTCGACGCCGTCGGCCGACCCGAAACCTACAAGCAGGCCTTCTACGCCCGTGACCTCGCCGGCACCGTGGTGCTCGTCGGCGTGCCGACCCCGGAGATGACCCTCGAGCTCCCGCTGGTCGACTTCTTCTCTCGCGGTGGCGCATTGAAGTCCTCCTGGTACGGCGATTGCCTACCCGAGCGGGACTTCCCGATGCTCATCGACCTCTACGAACAGGGGCGTCTCCCGCTGGAGAAGTTCGTCACCGAACGTGTCGGCCTCGGCGACGTCGAGGACGCGTTCTCGGCGATGGAGGCCGGCAAGGTGCTGCGTTCGGTGGTGGAACTCTGATGCCCCTGCAGATCGAGAACGTGGTCACCTCAGGCACTTTCAGCCTCGACGGGGGTACCTGGGACGTCGACAACAACATCTGGATCGTGGGTGACGACAGTGAGGTCGTCATCATCGACGCGGCGCACAAGGCTGCGCCGATCCTCGACGCGGTCGGCGGACGCACCGTCAAGGCGATCCTGTTGACCCACGGGCACAACGACCACATCACCGTCGCACCGGAGTTGTCGAAGGAGACGGGTGCACCGATCCTGCTGCATCCCGGCGACGACATGCTGTGGAACGACACCCATCCCGACGTCGGCCACGGCGATCTCGCCGACGGGCAGGAGATCGAGGTCGCGGGCACCGCGCTGACGATCATCAACACCCCGGGGCATTCGCCGGGCTCATCGGTGATCTACGCGCCCGAGGCCGGCGTGCTGTTCAGCGGTGACACCCTGTTCCAGGGCGGGCCCGGCGCGACCGGGCGCTCGTTCTCGAGCTTCCCGACGATCATCGAGTCCATCAGGACCAAGATCTTCACCCTCGACCCGGAGACCAAGGTCTACACAGGTCACGGCGACGGCACCACCGTTGCCGCCGAGGCGCCGCATCTGGAGGAATGGATCAAGCGCGGCAGCTGAGGTCGGGGCCTGCGGGCCGGATGATCACGATCTATGGAGTGGCTCACAGTTGCTTGCCAGACTATTGGTTGCATGCGCAAACACTGTCACTATTAGGCAATGCTAACCTCACTTGAGAGACTCTCCCCGTGGGCGATCGGGGTCTTCCGAATCGTCGTCGGCTTCCTGTTCTTCTGCCACGGCACGTCCACGCTGTTCGCGTGGCCGGTGCCGCCGTACAGCGGTCAGACCGCGGACTTCGGTGCCTGGCCCTCGTGGTGGGCTGCGGCCATCCAGTTCGTCGGCGGGCTGCTGATCATGCTCGGCGTGGGTACCCGCGTCGCGGCGCTCATCGGATCGGGATCGATGGCCGTCGCCTACTTCTGGAAGCATCAGGGCGACGGTCTGCTGCCCATCCAGAACGAGGGCGACTCGGCAGCGCTGTTCTGCTGGGCATTGCTGCTGCTCGTCTTCGTCGGCGCCGGCCAGCTCGCACTGGGATCGGTGTTGTCGCGCAAGGGTTCTGCGTCGGGCGAGGCAGGAGTGGCCGAGCCGGCCTGAGGCAGTTGCCCGGCGACCGGAATCAGCTGCGGCGCAGGGGGTCTCGAGGATCGCCGCACGCGGCTCACACCTCGACCGGCGAATGGGGTGTTGCTCGCGTGTGGGTGAGGCCATCCCCGGGTGGCCGAGCCGGCGTTTTGTCGGGCGATCGGAACCAGCTGCGGCGCAGGTGGTCTCGAGGCTCGCCGCACGCGGCTCGCACCTCGACCAGCGATCAAAGTCGCAGTCGGTAGGTCGGATGCGTTCGGGGAAGTCGCCGTAGATCGGTTGGGGTTGGCGAACCCGATTTCCCCCCGATGGTCGAGGTGCTCGGCGCCCCAGGCGCCGAGCCTCGAGACCCGCCGCACCGATGGGAATCCGGTCCCACCGACCACCGGCGTCAGCCGCGGAAACCGAAGCGTGAGTTGAGTTCTGCGGCTGCACGCTGCACGGTGGCAGCGAGGGCGGGGGCGTCGTCGGGATCGAGGCGGTATCTCGGTCCCGACACGCTCAACGCGCCGATCACGGCGCCGCTGTGATCCCGAATGGGTGCCGCGACCGCCACGAGCCCGAGTTCCAGTTCTTCCTCGGCGATCGCCCACCCGCGGTCGCGGATACGGGCGAGATCGGCAAGCAGGGCATCGATCTCGGTGATGGTGTGGTCGGTGTAGCCGGGCAGTCCGGCGACGAAGGTGGCGCGCACCTCGTCGTCGGATAGCGCGGCGAGCAGGGCCTTGCCCGACGATGTGGCATGCGCCGGGGAGGTCTGACCGATCCAGGTGTGCAGAGCGACGCTCGAGGTACCTTGTGCCTCAACGATGTTGACCGCCTGGGTACCGCCGAGTACGGCGATGTTGGCGGTCTCACCGAGTTCTGCGGCAAGCATCTCGCAGATCTCCTGCCCCTGTTTGGACAGGTCGAGTGTGGCGCTGGTCGAACTGGCCAGACGCACCACCGTGAAACCGATTCGGTACTTGCGTCCGCCGGGCTCCTGCTCGACGAAGCCGCGTGCCTCCAGCGATCCGATGACACGCGAGACCGTCGACTTGTGCACGCCGAGTTCGGCGGCGAGCTCGGTGACGCCGGCCGCGCCGTGTTGCCCGATGAGCTCGAGGATTTGCAGGGCCCGGTCGACCGACTGGACGGCGCCGGAGCCGGGGTTCTCGGACGGGTTGCTCTCCTTAGTGGGCATGACCCGACCAACTCTAGCCGACCACCCCAGCGGGGGATCGAACACCGAGGTCACAGGGTTTACTTCCGGATGCGCGACATCGCGGGATCGACGGAGACGTCGGGGCCGAGTACCGCTCGATAGGTGGTGCGTTGATACGCGACGGACACCTCGACGCCATCCTCGAGGTCGGCGGGCAGCCACGCGTATGCCAGGCAGGTCCGCTGGGTCGGCGACCAGCCCGCGCTGGTGATGTAGCCGACGACCGCACCGCCCACCGACACCGGCTCCTTGCCGAGGACGACGGCCGCGGGATCGGTGAATCGCAGGGTCCGCAGGCGAGTCGTCGAGACGCGTTCGGCCAGTGCGCTCTTGCCCACGAAGTCGTCCTTGCTCATGCGCACCGCGAAGCCCAGGCCGGCGGCATCGGGTGTGTGCTCGGTGGTCATGTCGGTGCCGGCCGACCGGTAACCCTTCTCGATCCGCAACGCGTTGAACGCTATTCGGCCCGCGGAGATGATCTTGTGCTCGTGCCCGGCGGTCATCAACAGATCCCACAGGCCACGCCCGTACTCGGCGCCGGTGTAGATCTCCCAACCGAGTTCGCCGACGTAGGACACCCGCATCAGCGTGACCGGAATCGGCCCGATCGTCGTCTGCACGCACCGGAAGTACTTGAGCCCCTCGTTGGTGAGGTCGGTGGGTGTCAGTGGCGCCAGCACCTCCCGCGCCGATGGCCCCCAGAGACCCAGACAGCAGGTGGCGCCGGTGATGTCACGCAGCGTCACGCCGTCGGTGGGCAGGTGTCGGGCGATCCAGTCGAAGTCGACGGGACCGTTGGCGCCGACCTGGAAGACGTCGTCGGAGAGCCGGGCGACCGTCAGATCCGAACGCACACCGCCCTTCTCGTCGAGCATGAGGGTGTAGGTCACCGATCCTACCGACTTGTCGAGATTGTTGGTGGCCAGCTGTTGCAACAGATCGAGGGCCCTCGGCCCGGACAGTTCGTAGCGGGTGAGCGGGGTCATGTCGTACAGGGCGACGTGGCTGCGGGTGTGGGTGGCTTCGGCGACGGAGATCGGCGACCAGTGCCGCGCCGACCACGAATCCCGTTCCGGTATAACGAATCCGCCGGCGACGAGGTCGTCGAGCAGGCCCTGGTTGGCCTCGAACCATGCGGGCCGCTCCCAGAAACCGGCCTCCCAGAACTCTGCGCCGAGCGCGACCTGACGGTCGTAGAACGGGCTGGTCCGCACCTGCCGCGGCGCCGTGCGCTGATCGTGCGGGTGGATGACGTCGTAGACCTCGACGAAAGACTGTGAGCTCGTGGCGAGGATCGCGTCGTCGGTCAGCCCGGCCTCCTCGAACCGGTACAGATCGAACTCATGGGTGTCGACGGAGGCGGCACCGTCGATCATCGACTCGGCGACCGTGCGTGCGATGCCCGCGGAGTGGGTCACCCACACGGCCTCGGCCACCCAGAAGCCGTGCAGTTCACGGTGTTCGCCGACCACCGAATGGCCGTCGGGGGTGAACGAGAAGATCCCGTTGAAGCCCTCCTCCACCTTGCCGCCGGCCAGCTCGGGGAGTAATCGCGTGCTCTGCTCCCACGCCTGCGCGAAATCGTCGGGGGTGAACATCACCTTCGACGGCATCTCCTCGAGGGAGATCGCCGACTCGTGGTCGAGGGCGGAGACATCGGTCGGCATCGGCCGGTGACCGTAGTAGCCGATACCCAGCCGGTCACCGTGCTCGCGGTAGTAGAGATCCTGATCCTGGTGACGCAGGATCGGCAGCGACGCCTCGGCGACAGCCGAATTGACGCCCTTCCGCGAAGCCAGCGGAGTGGTGTAGGCGTACTGGTGGGCCATCGGCACCAACGGGATCGTCAGGCCTACCCGCCGGCCGAACTCCCGGCCCCAGAATCCGGTGCAGCACACGACGACGTCGGCGTCGAAGGTTCCGGTGGTGGTGCGCACGCCCCGAACAGAACCATTGGACTCGATGACATCGACGACCTCCTGATGGCCCACGAACCGTGCGCCCCGCTCGGTGGCGCGAGCGGCCTGAGCCTCCACCGCGCGCAACGCCTTGGCGAGTCCGTCGCGCGGCGTGTACAGCCCACCGAGGATCAGGTCGGGGTCCAGTAGCGGATACTTCGCGACACATTCTGCGGGGGTGAGCAACTCGTGGGCGACGCCACGGGATGCGGCCCACCCGGCCTTGCGGTGCAGATCACCCCACCGCACGTCGGTGGTCGCCACCTCGAGTCCGCCGACGTGATTGAAGCACCATCCGTCGGGATGGGTCAGCGCGGAGAACTTCTCACACGTGTAGGACGCCAACTCGGTCATCGTCTTCGACGGGTTGGTCGCGAAGACCAGTCCCGGTGCGTGCGATGTCGATCCGCCGGTGGCGAACAGGGGACCGCGGTCGACGACGGTGACGTCGGTCCAGCCGCGCCCGGTCAATTCGTCGGCCAGCGAGGTGCCGACGATCCCGGCGCCGACGATCACGACTTTCGGTGTGCTCATGGGAGGGTTCTTTCGGGTCGGGGTCAGCTGAAGACGACGGTGCTGGTGCCGTTCATCAGAACGCGATTCTCGCTGTGCCAGCGCACCGCTCGCGAGAGGGCGAGTGCCTCGGCATCGCTGCCGACGGTCGCCAGACGGCGCGGGTCGTGGGTGTGGTCGATGCGGATCACCTCCTGCTCGATGATCGGTCCCTCGTCGAGGTCGGGGGTCACGTAGTGCGCGGTGGCGCCGACGTACTTGACGCCCCGCTGGTGGGCTTGGTGATAGGGCTTGGCGCCCTTGAAGCCGGGCAAGAACGAGTGGTGGATGTTGATCGCCCTGCCACGCAACGCAGTACACGTCTCGTCGGAAAGGATCTGCATGTACCGGGCCAGTACCACGAGATCGGCGTCGTACTCGTCGACGAGTCCGAGCAGTCGGGATTCGGCCTGCGCCTTGGTATCCGGGGTGACCGGCACGTGATGGAACGGCAACCCGGCCGATACCGCCATCGGCTCGAGAGCCGTATGGTTGGACACCACCGCGACCAGGTCGCCGCCGAGAGTGCCCGAGCGCCAACGGAACACGAGATCGTTGAGACAATGACCGAGCGTCGAGACCATCACCAGAATGCGTTGCGGCGCTTGATCGGTGATCGTGAACTCGGCGTCGATACCGGCCGCGAGATACTCGAAGGCGCGGGTCATCTCCTCGGCGCCGGCCTCGCGCGCGCACACGAACTCCGTGCGCACGAACAACGTGTGGGTGAGCGGGTCGTCGAACTGCCGGTGATCGGCCACCTCGCATCCGTGGCTGTAGAGAAATGACGAGACGGCATGCATGATGCCGCTGCGCGACGGACAACGCAGGGTGAGGATGAACGTGTCAGACATGGCCGGGTCCTTCTGTGCTGGTGCAATACTCCGCTGCCGCGTCGGTGTGGCAATACTCCGCTGCCGCGTCGGTGTGGCAATACTCCGCTGCCGCGTCGAGCAGCCAGTGGGCGAGGTAGTCGGCGAAGGAGGAACGCACCAGCAGAGCGAATCCCGACGCCGGGTCGTCGCCGGAGCGATGCAGGATGACCCCGGTCTGCGCGAGCAGGGTCTGCGCGGCTTCGTCCGGGCCGAACGATTCCGGTGCGAGGTCGATCGCGCAGCCGTGTGCGAGGACGGTGCGCGCGTGCTCACCCGCCAGGAGCAGGCGGGTGCGCTGCCCGCTGGCATCCATCAGAAAGGTGCCGGGTTGGGCGTCGCCGAGTCGCCCGGTGACCTCGGCGAGGTACTCGTGGCCGGGGATCCCGGGCCGGTACAGCAGCCATTCGTCGGGGCCCAGCCAGATCGCCACCTCGCCCCGGTCACCGTCATCACCGTCGCCATCCGCACCGCCGCGACGGACGTGGCAGGCCGCCGGCAGATCCAGACGCGCGATCGCGTTCGCGTCGGTGGTCCGGACCACCACCTGCGCGACAGGTGACTCGCACACCTGCACCGCAGGGGCCAGGGCGGCGAAGGCGCTCGCCCAGCCGTGCAGGGGCGACCGAGAGGTACAGGTGTGCTCAACCATCACGACGAGCTCCTTCCAGATCGACGAAAACCGTTGTGGTGACCTCGACTTCGACCAATCGATCACCGATTGGCACATCGAGGAGGGCGCCGATCCGCTCGCGTCCACCCTTGACCAGGGCGAGGGCGAACGGCCGACCGAGTTCGGCACTGCGGTAACTCGAGGTGACATGCCCGAGCATCGCGACCGGCGGTGCCGGCAGCGTGCGGTCGGCGCGGTGGGCGATGATCTGCGAACCCTCCGGGAGCTTCGTGGCACTGTCGGTGGGCAGCAATCCCACCAGGTGCTTGCGGTTCGGGTCCTGATTCGACGGCCGGTCGAAGGAGCGTTTGCCGAGGAAGTCGACCTTCTTCTTCGACACCACCCAGCTCATCCCGAGATCATGCGGGGTGACGGTGCCGTCGGTGTCCTGCCCGATGATCGGGTACCCCTTCTCGGCGCGCAGCACGTGCATCGTCTCCGTGCCGTACGGGGTGATGCCATACGGTGAGCCCGCGTCGATCAGTGCACGCCACAGGGTTTCGGCGTACTCGGCGGCCACATTGACCTCGTAGGCGAGCTCACCGGAGAAACTCACCCGGCCCAGCCGCACCGGGACCCCGCCGAAAGTGGTGTCGCGCCAGTCCATGAAGCCGAACGCCTCATTGGTGACGTCGAGGTCGGGGAACACCGCGCCGACGACCTCACGCGAGTGCGGCCCGACCACCGGGAACGTGGCGACATGGTCGGTCAGCGACGTCGTGAACACCTGCAGATGCGGCCACTCGGTCTGATGCCACTCCTCCATCCAGTCCAGGATCGTCGCGGCGTTGCCGGTGGTGGTGTAGACGGTGTAGCGGTCCTCGGCGATCCGCATCACCGTGCCGTCGTCGAGGACCATCCCGTCGGGCCCGCACATGACGCCATAGCGCACCTTGCCGACCTTCAGGGTGCTCATCAGGTTGGTGTAGAGCAGATCGAGGAAGACCGGTGCGTCCGGGCCGGCCACATCGATGACCCCGAGCGTGGATCCGTCGAGGATGCCGACTCCCGAACGGACGGCACCACATTCGCGCAGCACCGCCGATTCCATGTCCTCGCCGCCGCGCGGGTAGAACCGCGGACGCTTCCACTGCCCGACGTCCTCGAAGATCGCACCGCGCTCGATGTGCCACTCGTGTAACGGGGTCCGGCGGATCGGATCGTAGAGGTCGCCGCGGTTGCGTCCGGCCAGCGCGGCGAACGAGACCGGCGTGTAGGGCGGACGGAAGGTGGTGGTGCCGGCGTCGGAGACGTCGACCCCGAGGAGTTCGGCGACGATGCCGGAGGCGACGATCCCCGACGTCTTGCCCTGATCGTGGCCGGTGCCGATGGTGGTGTAGCGCTTGACATGCTCCACCGACCGCATACCCGCGCCGACCGCTCGCTCGACGTCGGCGACGGTCGCGTCGCGCTGCAGGTCCACGAAGGACGACTCCGGCTCCGACTGCGGCACATGCCAGTACACGGCCGTCGCGGCCGGGGTGCGGTCGGCGGTGCGCGGTACACCGCGGTACTCGGGCAGCACCGCACCGAGGGCACGCAGCGCGGTGAGACCGGCCCGCCTGCCGTCGGTCAAACAGGAGCCGGTGGTCAACAGTCCGGCTGCGGCACCGGCAATATCGGTATTCGGGAGGGTGCCGGTGGGCAGGAAGGCGGCGGCGTCGGCGTCGAAGGCGATGGCACCCCGCAGCTGACTCCACAGGTGCGCCGTCGGATTCCAACCACCCGACACCAGTACGGTGTCGCAGCCAATGATGGTGCCGTCGAGCAACTCCACGGCCTCGACGGACTCGTCGCCGATGGCGCGCACCACCGCATCGGAGGTGCGGACGTCAATACCGAGATGTGTGGCGCGCTCGAGCAGATCCGACGAGACGTGCGGCCGCACGTCGACAAGGGCCGCGATGTGCACACCCGACTCGGCAAGGTCGAAGGCGTCGGCGTACGCGGAGTCGCAGGCGGTGAACACCATGGCTTCTCGGCCGACGAGTACCCCGTACCGGTGCAGGTAGTCGGCGGCGGCTCCGGCGAGCATCACGCCGGGAATATCGTTGGTGCCGAACACGATCGGGCGCTCGTGCGCACCGGCCGCGATGACGATCCGTTTCGCTCGGATGCGGTGCACGCGTTGCCTCGAGATCCGGGTCGCTGCCCCGAGAAGAGAGGACTCGCCGAGATGATCCGTGCGGCGTTCCACCGCCAGCACGAAGCCATCGTCGTAGCCACCGAATGCGGTGGTGCGGACGAGTCGGGTGGTGTGCGGGTGTGCGTCGAATTCGGCGACCGCGTCGGCGACCCAGGGGGCGCCGGGGGTGGCGCCCCCGGGTTCGGGGCGTTCGTCGACGAGCATGACCCGCGCGCCGGCGCGGGCGGCCATCACCGCCGCCATCAGACCGGCGGCACCGGCGCCGACGACGAGCACCTCGGGATGGTGATGCAGTGAATCGTAACGGGCGGTGTCGATGTCGGCGGACAGCTTGCCCCATCCGGGGACGCCGTGCGCGACGAGCCCGGGACAGAGTTCGATCATGGTGGCCGGCACCATCGGTTCGCTGTAGGGGGCGTCGATCCCGACCTGGGCGGTGGCATCCTCCGACCACGAGCCGGTGATCCCGCGGACGCGACCGAGATTGACGCTGCTGGTGATGGTGCGGACGCCGTTGGCCAGCAGTGCCGAGGCGAGCGTATCGCCGGCGTAGCCGGTGTAGGTGACGCCGTCGAAGACGAAGTCGATGGGTCGGGTGCGGTCGAGGCGACCGCCGGTGGGGGTGCGGAGATCGGTGAGTGAGTGGGTCATCGGCGTGGCCCGGGAGCTGAGGTCGACACCGGGGCGGCGACCGGCGTTCCGGTGAACCGGTAGGTCACGGTGTCTCGGGTGATGGTGAACCACCGTCGGCAACCGGCGCTGTGGCACCAGCGTTCGGCGAGAACACCTTTCGGGTTCGGACGGAAGAACAGATAGTCGGCCCACTCGTCGTTGTCGAGGGTCTGCGGCTGCGCGGGATACTCGACGCCCGCGGCGGCGCCGTAATGGAACTCGGTCTCCTCGCGCGGCCCGCAGTGCGGGCAGGGAATCAGTTGCATGGGCTTCTCCGGGCTTGTGTGGAGTCGATGGTCTGCGCTGGTGCGCCGGCGGACTAGTGCGCCACGGCGGCCGCGCCGTGCTCGTCGATGAGTCGACCGGTGGTGAACCGGTCGATGGTGAACGGGGCGTTGATCGGGTGGGGTGCGCCGGTCGCGATGGTGTGGGCCAGGCACCAGCCGACAGCAGGGGTGGCCTTGAATCCTCCGGTGCCCCAACCACAATTGACGAAGAGGTTGTCGTAAGGGGTGGCGCCGAGGATGGGGGAGGCGTCGGGGGTGACGTCGACGATGCCGCCCCAGGTCCGGAGCAGCCGGGCGCGGGCGAAGATCGGGAACAGCTCGACGGCGGCGGCCATCTGTCGTTCGATGATGTGGAACGCGCCGCGTTGGCCGTAGCCGTTGTAGGAGTCGACGCCCGCACCCATCACGAGTTCTCCCTTGTGAGCCTGGGAGACGTAGACGTGCACCGCATTCGACATGACGACGGTCGGATGGACGGGTTCGAGGAGCTCGGAGACGAGGGCCTGCAGCGGATGGGATTGCAGCGGCAAGCCGAAGCCCAGTTGATCGGTGAGAGTGGACGTGTGCCCGGCGGCGCACAGGGCGACGGTGCCCGCCCCGATGCGCCCGCGTGAGGTGTTGACCGCGGTCACCTTGCCGTCGGTGGTCTCGAACCCGGTGACCTCGCAGTTCTGGATGATGTCGATGCCTGCGGTACTGGCGCTCCGCGCGAATCCCCAAGCGACCCAGTCATGTTTGGCGATCCCACCGCGCGGCTGGAAGGTCGCCCCCATGACCGGGTAACGAATGTCGGCGGAGGTGTTGACGATCGGGCAGATTTCGGCGACCTGCTTGGGGTCGAGCCATTCGGCGTCGATTCCGTTGAGCCGGTTGGCCTCGACCCGGCGAACGGAGTCGCGGACGTCCTGCTCGGTGTGTGCGAGATTGAGAACGCCCCGCTGACTGAACAGGATCGGATATCCGAGCTCCTCTTCGAGACCCTCCCAGAGTTTCAGTGCGTGTTCGTAGATGCCTGCGCTCTCATCCCACAGGTAGTTGGACCGGATGAGCGTGGTGTTGCGGGCCATGTTGCCACCGGCGAGCCAACCACGTTCGAGGACGACCACATTGGTGATGCCGTGATTGCGCGCGAGATAGTGGGCGGTGGCGAGCCCGTGCCCGCCGCCGCCGACGATGACGACGTCGTAGGTGGGTTGGGGCTCGGGGTTGTGCCAGAGGAAGTCGGGGTGCTCGGGTAATCCGGCGCCGGGAGCGGAGCGAGCGGGCCGAGTGGAGCCGGCGCCGGGAGCGGAGCGAGCGGGCCGTGTCGGTTGGGCGCCGGGAGCGGAGCGAGCGGGGTCGGGGGTCATGGTGTCCTCAGAAATCGATGACGACGGGGGAGATGGGTTCGGAGCAGCAGAGCAGGATCTTGCCCTGCTCGATCTCGCGGTTGCGGATGCCGCCCTGATGGTTCATGACGACGTCGCCGGAGACCTTGGTGACCTTGCAGGAGCCGCACAGGCCGACGCCGCAGGTCGAGGGGAGGGTGACGCCGGCGGCCGCGGCGGCGGCGAGGATGCTGCTGCCCGCGGTGACGTTGACGCGGCGGGCGCGGCGGGTGAAGTCGACGGTGATGCCGGGGCCGTCGTCGTCGGTGGGCGTGGGCAGGACGAAACCGAAGCTCTCCTCGTGGATGTGGGCGAGACTGGCGCCGGATGCGATCAGCGCGGACCGGACGCCGCTGCGGAATTGTCCGGGGCCGCAGAGGAAGACCTCGCGGTCGGCGAGGTCGGGGCACATGCGTAGGAGGGTGGCGGCGTCGAGGCGCCGGGGAGCGGTTGCCGACGGGTCGTCGAGGTGTGCACGGGTGAGGGCGAAGGCCACGTCGAGTCCGGGGTGGGCGACGGAGAGTTGTTCGAGTTCGGCCCGGAATGGGATGTCCTCGAGGGTGCGGGCGCTGTGGATGAATACGATGTCGGTGTGCTCGCCGGAGCGGTACGGCCCGGACGTGGTGCCGTCGGTGGCGGCGCGGATCATCGACATGATGGGGGTGATCCCGCTACCCGCGGAGATGAACAGGTAGCGTTCGGCGCCTTTGCCCATGTAGCTGAATCGGCCGAGGGGACCGCTGGCGGTCATCGTCATGCCTGGTGTCATGTTGTCGTGCAACCAGTTCGACACGTGGCCGCCGGTCTTGCGTTTGACCGAGATGGACAGGGTGTCGGGGCGGGTCGGCGGTGAGGAGATGCTGTAGCAGCGTTGCACGGTGCGGCCGTCGATGGTGACCCCGATGGTGAGGAACTGTCCGGGGTTGAACACGAAGGTGTGGGGTTCGACGGCGCGAAAGGTGAACGTCGTCATGTCGTGGGTCGCCGGGGTGCGTTCGACACAGACCAGAAGGTGTTCGTCGCTCATCAGGCGCTCTCCGGAATCTGTGACACCGGTTGCGCCACTTGATGTGTGACGCCCAGTGTGGTGCGCAACGCGGTGATGTACCAGTTGATGAAGGCCTCGACCTGGACCTCGGACGGGCCGTACGGGCCGGGAAGGTAGGCGGGGTCGGCGATGCCCTGGTGGGCGAGGGCGACGAGGTCGGCGTCCTGCTGGTTGGTGATCTCCCAGACGCCGGTCAGCCGGTCGAGGTCGTAGTCGACGCCTTCGACGGCGTCGGCGTGGACCAGCCAGGTGGTGCGGACCAGGGTTTGGTCGGGGGCGAGCGGGATGGCCGAGAAGAGCACGGCGTGGTCGCCGGTGATGTGCAGCCACATGTTGGGTTGCAGGTGCATCGAGAGGCGACCGAGTCGGCGATCGGGAAGGGCGTCGGCGAGCGGGCGGGTGCAGGCGACGGTGCCGTCGAGGGTGAACGATTCGCCGGCAAGATCCATCGGCTCACGCTCGATGTGGAAACCGGTTGTGCGCGTGTCGAGTTGAACGATCCGATCATAGGGCAGTCCGCGTCGTCGCCACAGGTCGGTCATCTCGTCGGTGGCCTGACGATATCGGGCGGTGGCGGGACGGAGCCGTTCGGGGATGGCGTCGGAGTCGGCGAAGCCCCAGATCGGGAAGAACACGTTGAGCAGTTCCGGATGCCCACCGCAGTGATAGCACTCGCGGTTGTTCTCCATCGTGAGTTTCCAGTTGCCGTTCTCGATGAGATCGGTCTGTTTGGCGACCTTGGCGTTCCCGAGACCGTGGGGTTCGAGGTAGGGCGTGACGATCGCGGCGACCTCGTCGATGTCGGCGGGCGGCTCGTCGGCGAGGCAGATGAAGATCAGCCCGGCGATCGTGCGGAGCGCGACCGGCCGGAGTGAGAAGCACTTCTTGTCGAAGCCGGGCGCCTGCGCGTCGGCGAACATCAGCCGGCCGTCCATACCGTAGGTCCAGGAATGGTAGGCGCAGACGATGGTGCCGGTGCTGCCGTGGTCGTCGGTGAGCAGCCGGGCGCCGCGGTGCCGACAGACGTTGTGGTGGGCACGGACGACCTGCTCGTCATCGCGGGCGATGATGACCGAACTGCGGCCGAGATTCACCGTGAGGTAGTCACCGGGCTCGGCGATCTCGGCTTCGGTGGCGACGAAGATCCACCGCTTGGCGAAGATCTCGTCGAGGTCGCGGTCGAACCACTCCCGGTCGACGTAGAACGGGGCGGGCAGGCTCTCGCCGACGACGCGCTCGTCGAGGAGCGCTCTGGCGGCCGGGTCGAGTCGGTCGGATTCGGCTCCCGCCTCGGCGGCGCCCGCGACCATGTTTGCGGTCATGGGAGATGAATGCCTCTCTTGGCCAGTGATTTTCACGTGGGAATCGATATGTGGATATGCGCGCCGGGTGGGCGGGCTCCGCGAACCACCCCAGCTACCGCATCAACGTCTGTAGTTGCACTATGCGCAACACCGCGCACGTGATGCAACAAGTGTGCGGTCTATGGCAGACGATGTCAACCGCATCGGAGACGGCCTTTTCCGAGGCCGTCCGACTTGTCGGTTCGAGCAATGTTGTGCCGGGCGCATGCCACCGATTTCGGTGCGCAAACCACTAGCCTGGCGGGATGAAGCGGGGAGCGCTGACGCGGCTGATACCGCCGGCATTGGCGGGCTATCAGCGCTCGTGGCTGCGGGCCGACCTGGTCGCGGGATGCACCCTCGCGGCCGTGGCGATCCCCGAATCGATGGGCTACAGCGCCATCGCGCATGTGCCGGTGGTTGCCGGTCTGTACACGATCATCCTGCCGACGATCGTGTTCGCGCTGATCGGCTCGTCCCGGCTGATGGTCGTCGGCGCGGACTCGGCGACCGCGGCGCTGCTGGCATCGGGTATCGCCGGGCTCGGTGTGGCAGGGCTGGTGCCGGACTCGCAGGCGTGGCTGCAGTGGGCGTGCCTGATCGCGATCGTCACCGGTGGACTGCTCGCGGTGGCCCGGTTGCTGCGCCTGGGATTCCTCGGCGACTTCTTGTCCACCTCGGTGCTCATCGGATTCCTCGCGGGCACGGGTGTCACCGTCATGACCGGCCAGGTCCCCGCAATGCTGGGACTGTCGAGCACCGACGGCTCGATCTGGTCGCGGTGGTGGGCGATCCTCACCCATCTTGGCGACATCAATTGGGGAGCGGTCGGATTTGCCGCGGTCACCTTGGTCGCGCTGCTGGCGGGCGGGCGCCTGATGCCCCGTTTCCCGGCCGCCGTCGTGGTGGTCATCGGGTCGATCGTCGCCGTCGCGGCCTTCGGATGGTCCGCGCACGTTCCGGTGGTCGGGTCGGTCCACGGTGGCCTCCCGTCCTTCGGATGGCCGGGCGGAATGGGCTCGGGAGGAATGGGATTGGGGGAGATCGCGAAGGCCACCACTGTCGCATTCGGCTGTGCGCTGGTGATTCTCGCCCAGAGCGCTGCGACCGCACGCAGCTTCGCGCAGCGGCACGGGCAGAACGCCGACATCAACCGTGACGTCCTGGGGCTGTCGGGGGCCAATCTGGTGGCGGGCTTCTCCGGCACCTTCGTCGTCAACGGCAGTCCCACCAAGACGCAACTCCTCGACGACCAACGCGGCCGCACCCAGGTCGCGAATCTGACGATGGCGGTGATCGCGTTGCTGGTGGTATTCGCCACCGGTGTGCTGGCCCGTCTGCCGCATGCGGTGCTGGCGGCGATCGTGTTCCTGATCGCGCTGCGTCTCATCGACGTCCACGGGTTCGTGCGGATCTGGCGGGTTCGGCGGGTCGAGTTCGGTATCGCGGTACTCACCGCGGTCATCGTCGTCGTGTTCGGTGTGCAGGTCGGTATCGTCGCGTCCATGGTGGTCTCGCTGCTCGAACTGGTTCGACGCCAATACCGGCCCGAACGTTTCGTGCTGGGCGTCAGCGGTGGCGGCCGGCCGCGGTACGAGTCGGCGACGCCGGGCAGTCAGTCGCTGCCGGGCCTGATCGTGTTCCGGTACGACGCGGAGCTGTTCTACGCCAACGCCGGTCGTTTCTCCGACGACGTCATGCATCTGGTCAAGCAGGCGCCGGACCCGGTGCGGTGGCTGGTGCTCGACGCGTCGGCGATGACCGACGTCGACTACTCGGCGTCAACGGTACTCACCGATCTGATCGGCTATATCCATTCCCGCGGTGCGCATTTCGCGCTCGCCGGTGTCGATCCCGAGTTGCAGCAGACACTGCGCACCGATGGGATACTCGCCGAGTTGAATCCCGACCACATCTTCGCCTCACTCGAGGATGCGCTGCGCGCCTACCTGCAGGCGCATCCGGAGTCCGCGCCGCCCGGTTACGATCCGTCCGCGCTCGACCTCCCACCGGAAACCCGGGGACAATGATGCGTTTCTCGTCGGTGGTGCAGGCGTCGGCCGCGGTTGCGGCGACCCGCTCACGCACCGCGAAAACCGCTGTGCTCCGCGAACTCCTCGCCACCGCCGCCGACGAGGTGGGTCTTGTGGTGGCGTGGTTGTCGGGTGAGATTCCGCAGGGCCGCCTCGGAATCGGCTGGCGCACCGTGCGAGGAATCGATGTGGCGCCCATCCCCGACGAGGAGTCGCTGCTGACGGTGTCAGAGGTCGACGACACCTTCACCCGGTTGGCAACGACGTCGGGAGCCGGGGCGGTGGCTGCCCGAGTGGAGTTGCTGGGCAACCTCTTCGGCCGCGCCACCGCCGACGAACAGAACTTCTTGCTCCGGTTGCTCACCGGCGAACTGCGGCAGGGCGCGCTCGCCGGTGTGATGGTGGAGGCGATCATCGCCGTGTCCGAGCAACCTGCGCCCCTGGTCCGTCGAGCGCACATGCTCACCGGATCACTGTCGGAGACCGCGACATCGGCGATCGACGGTGGCCGTGCCGTCTTGGAGGGCATCGGTCTGCAGGTGGGGCGGGCGGTGTCGCCGATGCTGGCGACACCCGCGGAGGATCTCGACTCGGCGTTGGCCAGCCTCGGAGCGGATCTCGTCGTCGACCACAAACTCGACGGAGCCCGCATCCAGGTGCATCGCGACGGTGATGAGGTGGCCGTGTTCACCCGCACCCTCAACGACGTGACGGCACGGGTACCGGATCTCGTCGCCGCAGTGCGGGAGCTGCCGCTGCGATCGGTGATCCTCGACGGCGAGACCCTGACCCTGTTCGACGACGGCCGGCCCCGTCCGTTCCAGGAGACGATGAGTCGGTTCGGGTCGATGGTGGAGGAAGACCCGGGGGTCGACAGCGGTCCGCGGTTGTTGCGGCCCTTCTTCTTCGATTGTCTCCATCTCGACGGCGAGGATCTGATCGACCGTCCGCTCGTCGAGCGGCTCGACGCGCTGGATTCGTTTGCGCCGCATCTGCGCATCACATCGGTACGCAATCCGACGCCCGAGCAGGCCCGGCATACCCTCGAGGCGGCTTTGGTCGCCGGTCACGAGGGGGTCATGGTGAAGTCGTTGTCGGGTCCGTACGCGGCCGGTCGACGAGGTAAGGCCTGGCAGAAGGTGAAGCCGGTGCACACCCTCGACCTCGTCGTCCTCGGCGCCGAGTGGGGGTCGGGGCGCAGGACCGGATACCTCTCGAACATCCATCTGGGAGCGCGTGATCCCGATGGGGGTCCGCCGGTGATGGTCGGCAAGACCTTCAAGGGACTCACCGACAAACTGCTCCAGTGGCAGACCGAGGAGTTCCCGAAACACGAAGACCACCGCGATTCGTGGACGGTCTACCTGCGCCCCGAGATCGTCGTCGAGATCGAACTCGATGGTGTACAACGCAGTTCGCGGTACCCGGGTGGAGTGGCTCTCCGATTCGCCCGCGTGCTGCGGTACCGTCCCGACAAGACCGCCGACCTCGCCGACACCATCGATGCGGTGCGCGGGCTTTTGCGGTGAGGCGTGGGCCGAATCCGGTTCTGGTGCAATGGGTCTCGAGGCTCGCCGCACGCGGCTCGCACCTCGACCATCGGGAGGGGAGGCGACTCGTCGTCGACGGATGCTCGCGCCCTTCCCGCCTGACGATCGGATGCTGACGCCCTCCCCGCCTGATGGCTTTCCCTCCCGCTGGTCGAGGTGCCGAGGAGCGATAGCGACGAGCCTCGAGACCCCTTGTGCCAAAGTAATTCCGGGCCACGGTGGTTCGTTTCCAGCTCTGCCGCAGCTGGTCTCGAGGCTTGCCGCACGCGGCTCGCACCTCGACCATCGGGAGGGGAGCCGTCCATCCGGTGATCGAAGCCTCCCCGTGCGGGAATGCCCAGCCCTTCCCATCCCGGTGGTCGAGGTGCCGAGGAGCGCCAGCGACGAGCCTCGAGGCCTGTTGTGCCGACAGGTTTCCGGGCCACGGTGGCACGCGCACCTCGGCCATTGGGTGGGAACAATCTCTATGGAGTTCTCAAACAACAGATGCGGTCCCGGCGATGCCGGGTGCAAGGAATCAGGTAGTGGGGCAGGGTAGGTCAGGCTGCGGCGTCGTCGAGTCGCATGGTCCGTCGGTGATACGACGGCACCGGCCGGCGTTGCGGATCGATGCTGGCGGGTGGGATCAGCCAGGGGTGTCGGTCGAAGCCCATGATGATGTCCCAGCCGTGGTGGTGCACATCATCATGACAACTGGTGCAGAGGAGGCAGCCGTTGTCGAGGTCTGTGGGACCACCCTTACTCCAGTGGACGAGGTGGTGTCCTTGGCAGCGTCCGGCGTGTGCACCGCATTTGATGCATCCGCGATCACGCACGAGTAGGGCTTTGCGTTGCCCGGGGGTGAAGAAGCGTTTCGCCTCGCCAACACTGAGCGGTACACCGTTGGGATCGAGCATGATCTTGGTGATCGTGGTATCACACGACAACAGTTTCGCGGTGGCTTCGGTGATGGCACCCATGTTCTGCAAATCGCCGCCGAGCGCCGGGTTGTCCGCCGACCAGGTCCACAACAGTCCGTTGGTCGGTTTCGCCGAGAACGTGGTGTCGGCCAATCCTTGTGCCGCCAACTCCACAATCGTTTCGAACGCGGCCGCGCAGATCTGTTCGGGTGTCCGGGGATCGGGGGAACCGTCGGGTTGAGGCTTGGGCGCCGACAAGGTTTCCATCAAAGTACGTGTTTTCTCCCCGGCGACGATGTCGAGGTTCGCCGAGATTTCCAACCGTCCGTCGTCGGTGATGCGGTCGGTGTAGGAGTTGATCGTCTTGTCCTCCGCGGCCGGTAACCCGCCCGGTGTCTCGGCCGCCAACTCGTTCCCCAGCTGCCGCGCGTAGGTGGTGATCTCGGCGGGGGTGAATCCGGCGAAATAGTGCGACAAGAGTTTCCGCAAGAGCTCACACCGTTGGACGGTGTCGAGGGGTTCGGGGCATCGGGTGTCGATGTGCGCCAACCCGCGGACGATGGCGTCGGTGTGTTCGGACGAGATGGACCCGTCCGCTGCATGCGCCAACAACAGGTCGACATCGGTGGTGGCGGCGACCCGCACATACCGACTTGCGACGGCGGGTGCGCAACCCATGCTGATCAACAACTCCCGCAGCCGGGTGGTCTTGTGGTCGGCCACGCCCAGCCGGTCCAGTTCGCCGGTGAGGGTGGTGGCGTGGTGATCAACCAGGTTCCGCAGCAACAGGACTTGCTTCATCGCACCGAAAGCTTGTGGCCCGGTCATCTCCGGATCCCATTGCAGGTCGCTGAGTTGGGTGACGATGTCGGCAAAGAGTGCTTCGGCGTCAAGAGCTTCGGTGGTGTCGATCATTGGCCCCTCCCCAGTGGCTGATCGGTGTGATGGCTCCATCGTACTCGAACATTTGAATTAAGGCAAGGGTGTTCGATGAGTGTGTGGAGAGAAAGGTGCTTGTGGACAACGGGTTTCGGGGGTGGGCTGGCGGCAGTTTTCTGTCGGTGGGGTGTGGTAGGGGGTGCGGCTTTTCGTTTGTCTTGCTCTCGATGTGGTTGGGAAGCTTGTTGTCTCACCGTCTCGAGGCTCGCCGCACGCGGCTCGCACCTCGACCATCGGGGGAAGACTATCGAGCACAGGGGTCTCGACCATCGGGGGGAAAGGCTCTCGAGCGGGGGGAAAGGCTACCGAGCATCGGGAGAGGGGTTGTCGAGCATCGGGGAACGGCTCTCGCGGATTGGGGGGGAGAGTGCTCGACAGTTGGAGCGGGAGCCGCAAGTCAGTTGAGGGGAACCGTGATTCGGGTGCGAACTCGACGTTGGATGTCGCTGATCTCGCGAACGCCTTCGCTGAGCATGCTGCGTTCCAAGGGGCTGAGATCGCTGAGGACGATGACGTCGCCGGGGGTGTGGCCGGCGCGGAGCTGGGTGATCTGGTGACGAAGCCGCAGGCGTTGGGTCATGGCGAAAACCTCATGCAGCAGTGAGGCTTCGGCGGAGGTGAGGGTGCCGACGTCGACGGCGCTGTGCAGGCGCGCAGGGGTGGGAGCCGAGGTGATCCCCGCAGTCAGGCCGGCCCAGCGTGCGAGGTTCACGATGGGTGCGATGACGTGCGCCTTCAGGTCAACGGTCCCGCCGCGACGGGACAGGACGTCGCGCAGGCTCCGTACGCGCGGCCGCAGCGACAGCGCGTTGAGCAGTTGCAGGCGTAGGGCTTCGGGATGGTCGGCCGGCATCGACGAGAACGCCAAGGGTGCGGTGTGCAGGCTTTCGGGACCGAGGATGACGCGGCCGTCGATGAGCAGCGACGACATGATGAGCCCGTGATCGGCGAGTGGTGCTGACAACCATCGTCGTGCTGCGAGCAACCAATCGTCGCAGGAGCGGGAGAAACTCGGCGAGAAGGCCACGGCACCATTGGTGTCGGCGGGCAGACCGCAATCGTCGAGGATCGTGTGTGTGCGGCGGGCCAGCGCACGGAACTCGTCCGCCGAACGGTCGCCGTCGTCGATCCAGCTGAGGGCCGAGTCGACGTCGGAGGACGGCATCGCCTCCCGCCGCGCCACGCTACCCAGGGTGATCCAGGCGAAGCCCGACAAGTCGGGGTGATCCTCTAGCGCGAGTTCGACGGCACGGCGGGCAGTGGTGTCGATGATCAACGACAGCACACCGCACGTGGATTCCGCATCGAGGCCCGCGCTCACGAGGTCATCGGCCAAACGTGGCATGGCCTGGGTTGCCGATGCGAGTGCGGCGGCGTCGGTGGCATGAGCGATCCGTCGCTGCAGTGAGCCGCCACGGCTCGCGGCGACCAGCAGATCGGTCTCCTCCAATACCCCGATGGCGCGGCCCCGCGGAGAACACACCGGCATGTGACGAACGCCGGCCTCCAACATCTCCAGCCAGGTGGTGATCGCGTAGCGTCCGGCGTCGACGGAGCGGGCCGGTGCGGTCATCACCTCGGCGACCGGCACATCCGGTGACCGTCCGGCACCGACGACACGGTGGGTGACGTCGCTTTCGGTGACGATTCCCAGTGTGCCGTCGGGCAACTCGATGAGCGCACACGATTGGCCGGCTGTACCCATCGCGCGCACCGCCTCGACGACGGGGGTGTGCGGAGCGACGAACACCGGAGCGTCGCGGATCAACGACGACACCCGCGTCGTCGACGACCAGCCTGCGGTGGGTGCGGGCCGGGCGGAGATCGACTGCCAGGCCGACTCGGCGAGGAAGGTCAGTCCCGACCGTCTGCCGAGCACGGCCCGCACCTCGTCGGCGGGCAATGCGATCGCCGACGCCGGCTCGGCAGCACGCGCGACGAACCGTGCCTCACCGCCGATGATGAGTGGTATGTAGCCGAACAATGCTCCTGGGCCCAGGGTTTCGAACACCTCTGGGCGATCGAGTTCTGCCCCAGGAGCCGTCAGCTCGACCCGTCCGGCGCGCACCATGAACACCGCATCCGCGGAGCCGTGACCGTATTCGGCGATGACCTCCCCGGCGCGAAATCGACGGACGCTCGCGCCCGCGGCGATCCGGGCCAGCTCATCGTCGGCCAGTTCCTGGAAAGGTGAATGGGCTCCCAGGAATTCGACGGTGTCGGAGTCCTCGGCCCCGGCCATCACTCAGGTACCGGACCGGATCAGGTCGGCGCACTTCTCGGCCATCGTCATCACCGTGATGTTGGGGTTGACGATCGGCAGGTTGGGCATCGCCGAGGCGTCCACGACCCGTAAACCGGTGACACCCTTGACCTTCAGGGTCGGATCGAGCACCGCCATCGGGTCGTCGGCGGCACCCATTCGCGCAGTGGCGGCCGGGTGGTAGACGGTGTTGTGGGTCTTGTGGAAGTAATCGATGATCTCGTCGTCGGAGGTGACGTCGGGGCCCGGGGCGAGTTCGCGGGCCACCCATTCCCGAAGCGGTGACTGCTCGGCGATGCGGCGGGCGAGCTTGACACCGGCGAGCATGACGCGTTCGTCGTGGCCGTCGGGATCGGTGAAGTAGCGCGGGTCGACCTTGGGCCGGTCCCGGAAATCCTGTGACCGCAGACGTACGGTTCCGCGTGATCGTCCCTGGGTGACGTTGGGGGTCAGGCAGAATCCGTTCTCGGTGGTCGGATAGCCCCAGCGCAGGGTGTTCATGTCGAAGGGCACACTGCCGTAGTGCATCATCAGATCCGAATGGTCCAGCCCCTCCTGGGTGGTGGTGAACAATCCGATCTCCCACCACTGGGTGGAGTCGGTGACCATCGGGCGGGCGGCCTCCCAGAAAACGAGGCCCTCGACGTGGTCGTCGAGGTTCTCGCCGACTCCGGGGGAGTCGACGCGCACGGTCACGCCCATCTCGCGCAGATGCTCGGCCGGTCCGATCCCGCTGAGCATCAAGAGTTTCGGCGTATCGATGGCACCGGCGGTGACGATCACCTCGCGGTTGGCGGTCACCTCGTCATAGCCGGTGAGGTCGGGGCGTTGGAATCGAACTCCGGTGGCGCGCAACGAATCGTCGATCAGGATCTCGCTGATCCAGCTGTCGGTGAGCACGGTGAGGTTGGGGCGGGTGCCGAGAATGGGATGCAGGTACGCGTGCGAGGTCGACATGCGCTCGCCGGCCTCGTTGGCGTTGATCTGAAACCATCCGGCACCGTTGAGATGCCACTGGTCGCGATTGAATTGCACGGTGGGCAAGCCGACCTTCGCGGCGGCGTCGAGGACGGCCTGGCCGCACGGGTCCACCGGCGGAACGTCACGCAACCGGACCGGTCCGTCGTGGCCGTGCGGATAGCCCTGGTAGTCGCCGTCGGCGACGTTGTTCTCGACGCGGGAGACGTAGGGCAGCACGTCGTCCGGTCCCCAGCCGGTCGCGCCGGCCGCCTCCCAGTCACGCAACCCCTGGGCCAACGGCCAGAACGCGATACACGAGTTGTGCGAGGAACACCCGCCGAGCACCTTGGCGCGGGCGTGCCGCATGAAGCTGTTCCCGCGTTCCTGTGGTTCGACCGGATAATCCCAGTCGTACCCGGAGTCGAGCAGGTGCATCCACTCCTTGAGTACCAGGATGTTGGGATCGTCGACGTCGCTGGGCCCGGCCTCGATCAGGCAGACCGTGACGGCCGGATCCTCGGAAAGGCGTGCGGCGAGCACACATCCGGCGGTCCCGCCACCGGCGATGACGTAGTCATAAGAGGTCATGAGCGTGCTCAGATCCTTTCGGGGGTGATATGACGAGGCGGGATACGACCGGCAGAACAGTCGCTCACAGTCCGCCGCCGATCTCGTCGGCGGTGGGCAGCCTCGTTGCGGTGGAATGGGATTCGAGTACACCGATGTGGCGACGGCCGACGGTGAGGTACCAGACGAAACCGACGCCGAAGATGATGCCGATGTAGACGAAGGCGCCCCAGGTGTTGTACCAGGGTTCGCCATAGATCTCCGAGCGTGGCCACGCCAGGTTGAGTGCCATGCCCACACCCCAGACCACGGCGACGATGTTCACCAGCAGGCCCCACCGGCCCATGGTGAAGTATCCGCCCTCGGCGAGGTCCTTCGGCGGCCATTCCCCGCGGACTCGTTTGAGCAGCAGCGGTGCGGTCACCAGGAGGTATGCCAGGTAGATCATGATGATCGCGATGGAGGTGAGCACGGTGAATATCTGCGCCTGATCGATGTTGATCACGAGGATCAGCACCGCGACGAGACCGATGACGATGGCCGGGATCACCGGTGTCTGGCGGGTGGGATGTACGGTGGCCAGTTTCTCACCGAAGGGCAAGGCGTTGTCGCGGGCCATCGCGAACATCAGTCGGATGGCGGCGGTGTGCACGGCCAGCGAACAAACGGTGACCGCCACGACGATCGCGACGAGGAAGACCTTGCCCGCCGGCCCCCACATCACCTGCTCGACGATGTATTGCAGGCCGCCGCCGAGGGTTCCGAGTTCGGGGTCGTCGAGGTTGGGCGCGCTCATGATGGCGAAGACCAGGATGGCGCCGCCGATGACGAACGAGGCGAGAATGGCTCGGAGGATCGCCTTGGGTGCGGTGCGGCGAGGTTCGACGGTCTCCTCGCCGAGTGAGCTGGCAGTGTCGAAGCCGTACATCACATATCCCGAGGCGAGCGATGCGACCAGGAACGCACCGAGATAGCCGCCGCTCTCACCGGCGCCGTAGCCGTTGGTGGAGAAGAAGACCTGCGGACCGCGAGTGATGTTGCAGGCCAGGATGATCGCGATCAGTACCGCGGCGATGAGCTCGACGAACACGCCGACCGAGTTGATCAGCGCCATGAGTTTCACACTCCAGGCGTTGATGGCCGTGGTAAAGGCGATGAGGATCGCGCCGAGGATGACGGCGTTGACGGCCGCGTCGGTGGCATCGGAGGCGTCGCCGTAGATCTGGAAGCCGCTCCACAGCCGCGGCAGGTTGAGTTGCAGGGCGAGGACGACCGCCGAGAGGGTGACCACCGATGCGGTGAACATCAGCCAGCCCGAACTCCAGCCGACGACCTGGCTGCCGAGCCGCTTGGCCCAGTTGTAGACCGACCCGGCGACCGGGTACTTGGCGGCGAGCTCCATGAAGCACAGTGCGACGCAGAGCTGTCCGACGAAGACGATCGGCCATGACCAGAGATAGGCCGGGCCCGCGGTGCCGAATCCGAAATAGAACAGCTGGAAGGTGCCGGTGAGGATCGAGATGTAACTGACGCCCGCGGCGAAGCTGGCGAACTTGCCGATGGAGCGGTCGAGGGACTCCTTGTAGCCGAAGTCGGACAGGCCGTACGATTCGTCCGCCGAATCCTTCGGCGCACCAGTGGGAGCTGTACTCATTGATCGTCCTTCTGTTGATCATCCTCGTGCGGAGTGAACCACTGCGACGCCGACGGCGCGGTGTTGTGCCAGATATGTTTGGTCTCTTGGTATTCCGCGAGACCGGTGGGGCCGAGTTCACGTCCGTTGCCGGACTTCCCGAATCCGCCCCATTCGGCTGCCGGGGTGTAGTAGCCGAAGTCGTTGAGCCACACCGTCCCATGGCGCAGCGCGCGCACCATGCGTTCGCCCAGCGCGGCGTCGGAGGTGCGCACCCCGGCCGCCAGCCCGTAATCGGTGTCGTTGCCGAGGGTGAGTGCCTGCTCCTCGGTGGTGAATCGCTCGACGGTCAGGATCGGCCCGAAGGTCTCGTCGCGGACCACCGACATCGTGCGATCGCAGTGGTCGAAGATGGTGGGCGCGAACCAGTATCCGCCGGGTGCGAGTCCCTCACGCTCGGGATGTCCACCGCCGCAGCGCAACTGTGCGCCCTCGGCGATGGCCGACGCGACGTGGGCGTTCATCTTGTCCAGCTGGGTCTGTGACACCAGGGGACCGGTCTTGGCGGCCGGGTCGAGCCCGTTGCCCATGACGATCTGGTCGGCCCGGGCGACGAGGGCGTCGACGAAGTCGTCGGCGATCGATTCGTGGACGATGAGCCGCGTTCCGGATGAGCAGACCTGGCCCGAGTGCAGGAACACCCCGGCGAGTACCTGTTCGACCGACGAGTCCCAGTCGGCGTCGGCGAAGACGATGTGCGGGTTCTTTCCGCCGAGTTCGACGGCGACCTTGGTGACGTGACGCGCGGCGGTCTCGGAGATGATCCGCCCGGTGGCGAGCCCGCCGGTGAACGAGATGAAATCGACCTCGTCGGTGTCGGTGAGTGCGGCACCCAGCGACGAACCGGCTCCCTGAACGAGATTCAGCACACCTGCAGGCACACCGGCCTCCTCGCACAACCGGACGAACGCGATGGTGCTCAGCGGGGTGACCTCGCTGGGCTTGGCGACCATTGTGCAACCGGCGGCCAACGCAGGGGCGATCTTCCACGAGATCTGCAGAAGTGGATAGTTCCACGGTGCGATCAGCACACAGACCCCGATCGGTTCGCGCACCACCCGACTGATCACCCCGGGCACCCCGGTGTCGACGGCCCGATCGGCCTCGGTCTCCACCAGACTTGCGTAATAGCGGAAAACCGACTCGACGTCGTCGATGTCGATCTCGCTCTCGGCCAGTGTTTTTCCGGTGTCGAGGGTCTCGATGCGGGCGAGTTCGGCCTTGTCCCGGACGAGGAGATCGGCGATGCGGCGTAGCAGTGCGGCGCGTTCGGCGACCGGGGTGGCCGGCCACCGGCCGTCGTCGAAGGTGGTGCGGGCGGCCGCGATCGCCGCAGTCACGTCCTCGGGGGTGGCCTCGTCGACCCGGATGAAGCTCTCACCGAGCGCGGGGTCGATGATCTCGCGGGTACCGCCGTCGGCGGCGTGATGCCACCGCCCGGCGGTGAACAGTTGGGCCTCGCCCAGAAGCGGTGATGAAAAGGTGTCCGACGAGACGGATTGATCGGTGGTGCTCACGTGAAGTGGCCTCTCCGCGTTGGTGGATGGTGTTCTCACGACTGATGACGAAGACGGGGGTGACGAAAGACGGGATGAACATGACGAGACTGCGAACACGAACGAGTGCGTGGGACGCGCCCACGGTGGCGGTCAGGGCTCGCACGGGCGCGTGGACGTGCGCGAGCCCCTGCGGACGGCGGGTCACAGTGTTGCTCTGTGCGCAACTCTGCGCACCTGTTGCAACAAGTGTTGTGCCAGCCCGGTGTTCTGTCAATAGGTGAGGAACCCATGGCTGCGCCGGCTCCCGTCACCGAGAGGACGTGAGCCGGTCTGGGCGTCATGATCAGCGCAGCGGGAGCTCGGCGACGATCGAACCGGGAGACGTTGCGCCGGCGGCGGGTTCGACACTGAAGCCCAGCGCCGTCGCGTCGCCGATATGGGGGATGACCGCAGTCGTCGATGGTGCGACGTCCTTGTCGGTCATCGTGCCGGCCAGGGTGGCGCCCTGCGGGCCGAGTAGCCACATTTGATAGACGGTGCCGGGCTGAGGTGGTGGCACGTCGTTCATCACGAGGACCGCCGCGTCGGCGCGCTCGGAGTAGGTCACCGACGCCCGACCGGTGGCCACCGACCCGGAGCTCGTCCGAACGTCCTTGGCGCTGAACACCTTGGCGGCGGTGGGCTGTTCGGTGGTGGTCTTGCTCGACAGTCCACTGCCGATCGCCCACCCGATGGCCCCGACCGCGACGGCGACCACCGCGGCAGCGGCGAGATAGGCAATCCGACGTCCGGTCCGGGTGACGTCGGGAGCGGCCGCGGCACCGCCCGACGCGACGGACTCCGGGGCATCCGAGCGTGCGGGGTCGTCGGTCGATCGCGGGCGGATCTCGCGGACACCGGCGGTGGTCGGGTGGGCGGCCTCGCGGGCCTCGGCCGTGGCCGCAGCCAACAGTCGGTCACGCAGCTCGGCGGGCGGGGTCATGGCGGTCGACGCGCTGACCGCGGCCATCGTCTCCCGGGTCGCGGCCACGAGCGCGTCGAACTCCGCGCGCACCGCGTCGTCGGCCTGCGCACGCCGGCGTCGGACCGAGTCCAGTTCTGCCGGCGACAGGGCATCGAGTCCCATCAGCGGCGCCATCGCGAGCAACTCGTCGTCAGACATCCCGATCCCCCAGGCATTCCCGCAGACGCGCCAAACCGTCCCGGATGCGCGACTTGATCGTCGGCAGTGCGACCGAGAGCTGCTCGGCGACCTCCCGGTACGTCAGCCCGCGGTAATAGGCCAGCGACACCGACTCGCGTTGGATGTCGGTGAGACTGCCCAGGCAGTTGATGACGCGTTCACGTGCCTCGCGGACCTCGACGGCGTCGGCGACCTGATCGAAGCTGATCGTCGCCGTGGCCTGGCTGTAGGTGGTCTCCCGCCGATCGCCGGCGACCTCGGAGCGCACCCGGTCGACCGCGCGTCGGTGCGCCAGGGTGATCAACCAGCTCAGCGCCGACCCGGCCGCCGGATCGAACTTGTCGGCCGACCGCCACACCTGCAGGAACACCTCCTGCGTGGTCTCCTCGCTGTATCCCGGATCGCGCAGAACGCGAAGGACCATGCCGTACACGCGATCCCCGGTCCGGTCATAGAACTCGGCGAAGGCCGCCGAGTCGCCGTCGGCGATCCGCGCCAGCAGATCCGGCAGTGCCGCGTCCTCGCGGCCGTCGGTTGCCGTCACCTCGACGCCTCTGATCTCATCGCCGATCACCCTAACCCGCGGCAGGGGGCCACTCAACGATTCGGGTGTCCGGCTCGCCCGGAGATCTCCCGGTGCGGTCGCCGACGGGCCGAGCAACGGTGACACCGGGCGGCCGTCCGGCTGTGTCATCGGGAGGCCTGCCGGCCGGGTCATCGGGAGGCCTGCCGGCTGTGTCATCGTGCGGCCTGACGGCCGGGCCACCGCCAACCCGGCGGTCATGGCGTGGCGCGGGAGTCGGCCGTTGGCGTCGACGAGGGCGGCAGCGGGAAGAAGTACGAGGTGCGTTGCTGGTACTCGGGATAGCCGGGTCGCGTGCTCATCGACTTCTCCAGCAACCGGGCGCCGGTGGCGAATACGAGGAAGTAGGTCATCACCACCGGTGACAGGACGGTGAGCACGCCGGGACACGGGACGAGCGTGGGACCGGTGGTCATCGCCCCCGATGTCGCCGCGAGCAGCCAGATGCCCCACCACACCGACGCGTCGCCGAAGTAGTTGGGGTGACGCGTCCACGCCCAGAGTCCGCGATCCATGATCGCGCCCTTGTTGGCGGGGTCGGCCTTGAAGGCGCGCAGTTGCGCATCGCCGATCGCCTCGAAGCACAGCCCGAGCGTGAACAGCGCGATGCCGAGGCCGCCGACGATCCATGCGAGTGCGGGGGTGGGGCCGGCGACCGCCGACACCTGGATCGGCAGCGACACGAACCACTGCGCGGCCCCCTGCGTCGCGAAGATCTTGCGCGCGACGACCGCGAAACCGTTGCCACCCGAGCGTTCCAGCATCTCGGTGTAGCGCGGGTCCTCGCCCTTGCCCTTCGATTTGCCGACCATGTGCCAGGCCAGTCTCAGCCCCCACACGCTCACGCCGAGCGCCAGCAGCCAGCGGCGCGTGGGGTCACCGCCGCCGAGGATCAGCGACAACCAGGCGACGCCGACGAATCCGAGGCCCCACGTGACGTCGACGACGTTGAAACGCCCGATCCGATAGCCGATCGCGAAGGTGACCGCCTGCATCACCGCGAGCAGGACCAGCGACGACAGCGTCAGGACGAGAAATCCCGACCAACCGGTCATGACCGCTTCCGGGGAGCCGTGCCGGCCGAGCTGCGGGTGAACAACAACTGGTGGACGTCGAGGTACCCCGCCCGGAATCCGGCCTCGGAGTAGGCGAGATAGAACTGCCACATCCGCATGAAGGTGGCGTCGAAGCCGAGGTCGGCGATCCGGCGCCGACGGGAATCGAAGCGTTCGCGCCAGAGCCGCAGCGTTTCGGCGTAGTGCGCGCCCATCGACAGCGAGTCGGTCAGCCGCAGCGTCGTGTGCTTGTCGGTGACGGCGCGCAGCGCGGGCAGCGAGGTGAGCTGACCGCCGGGGAAGATGTACTTGTGCACCCAGGTGTAGGTGTGGCGGGAGGCGCGCATGCGATCGTGCGGCATGGTGATGGCCTGGATCGCGACCTTCCCGCCGGGCGCGAGGACGCGGTCGATGGTGGAGAAGTATGTCGGCCAATACTTTTCACCGACGGCCTCGATCATCTCGACCGACACGACGGCGTCGTAGGTGCCGTCGACCTCGCGGTAGTCGAGGAGATCGATCTGCACCTTGTCGGCGAAGCCGGCGTCGGCGACGCGACGCAACGCCAGCTCGCGCTGCTCGGAGGACAGGGTGACCGAACGGACCGTGGCCCCCCGGGCCGCGGCGCGCAGGCACAGTTCGCCCCAGCCCGTTCCGATCTCGAGTAGGCGCGTGCCCTCCCCGACACCGGCGAGATCGAGCAGCCGGTCCACCTTGCGGCGCTGGGCATCGGCGAGATCATCCCAAAGTGGATGCAGCACGGCATGTTCGGCCGAGACCCCGGGGTCGGCGAACAGTGCGCTCGAATACGTCATCGTCTCGTCGAGGAAGGTGGAGAACAACTCGTTGGACAGGTCGTAGTGGCGCGAGATGTTGGAGCGGGTGTTGGCCGTCGTGTTCTCTTCGTCCTCGGGATGTTTCGGCAGCACCACCCGGCGCAGCGCCTGTAGGGGTCGGGGGACCAGCCGCGCGACCCGAGAGGCGAACGGGGTGAGGACGCCGACGAGGTCATCGGTGCTCCAGTCGCCGGCCATGAAGGACTCGCCGAATCCGATCAACCCGTGAGACCCGACCCGGCGCGCGAAGTCGGTGGGGCGCCGAATGATCATGCGCGGCTGCACATCGTCGGTGCGACGGCCGCCGCGGGTGCCGTCCGGATACTCGATGCGCACGTCGAGCCCGGCGGTGGCGTGCCGGAACAGCCAGGACGCCGCGGCGCCGCGGACCCGCGCGGATCGGCCGGTGGGGATCGCGGCGGCGTCGGGCCAGCGTCCGGCGTCGGGTGGGGTGACCTCGGAGTCGTCGGGCCGATGGATGTGGGTGCTCATCGGTGTCCTTTCGTCGCGGTGGAGGCGAGAGTGGAATGAACGGGATGATCGGGGCGCGGTTGGACGGGAAGACGGCGAGTCCATAATCCAATGCCCTGTAGCCGGATTCGGGCGGAGACGACGAGCGGGGCGAGCGGCGTGCGCAGTTGGGCTCCGACGATCGCGCGGGTGGTCGCCGGGCGGGCATGTCCGGTCAGGGCGGCGACGAAGGGTTCGGCTCCCGGACGGTCGAGGATGATCGAGACCGCTACGCGGCCTTGGCCATCCGGCTCGGGGACGCGTAGCCGATAGCGACCGGAGACGTCGTGGAACGGTGAGACGTAGAACTCCTTGTCCACCTCCGCACGGCCGTCGGCGTCGGGCGTCACGATGTAGCAGTGGCGCTCGCCATAGGTGTTGTGCACCTCGGCCACCACATGCGCGAGGGTGCCGTCGGCGTGGTGGCACCAGAAAACACTGAGCGGATTGAACGTGTATCCGGCGACGCGCGGTGAGAGCAGGGCGCACACCGGGCCGTCGGCGGGTGTGACGCCCGCGCCGCGCAGATGGTTGTCGAGTCGCAGCCGCAGCGACTGCCCGGGCCGCATCGGCTCCGGGAAATGGTCGGCGGGACGGACGTCGGCGGCCAGGCGCAGCAGACCACGGAACCGGGGTGGTTCGTCGACGTCGATGAGCCACGAACTGCTGCGGTAGGTGAACGTATGGCGCAGCGGTGAGCGCCGGGTGTGGGTGATGCGCGTGGCGACGACGGCCGGCAACGGGGTCGCGGTGGATGCCGGGCGGGTCATGTCGGATCATCCTGGAGAGCAACGGATTGCGCGGCCATTCGGTGTAGGGAGCCGGCCGTCCGGCGGGCGGCGCGCTCGCCGGACGCCGCGCCGTCCTCGTGGAATCCCCACCCGTGGTAGGCGCCGGCGAACACGATGCGGTCACTCTCGATGTCCGGGAGGAGTGCTTGTGCAGCAACCGATTCGGTGGTGTAGATCGGGTGCTCGTAGGTCATCTCGGCGAGAATCGTCGAGTCGTCGACGAGATCGGTGCGGCCGAGGGTGACGAGCATGCGGGGGTCGGCGGTGGGTAGCCGCATCAGACGGGTCATGTCATAGGTGACGGCGACGCCGGAACCATCGAGCGCGTCGGTCGGTGCGTGGTCGGCGCGGATCTGGTAATTCCACGACGCCCAGGCCCGGCGGGCGCGCGGCAGCAACGAGATATCGGTGTGTAGGACAGCGGGTTTCGCGCAGTAGGAGATGGCGCCGAGGACCCGTCGCTGTGCGGCGGTCGGGTGGTCGAGAGCGGTGAGGGCCTGGTGCGGATGGGTCGCGAGGACGACGGCGTCGAACCGCTCGGTGGGATGACCGTCGGCGGTGACCGCGACCGCGGTACCGAGATCCTCGACGGAGCGCACCGGCGCGCCGAGGCGGATGCGACCGCGATGGGCACGCAGGTGGTCGGCGACGGCGTCGACGTAGGTGATCGAACCGCCGACGACGGTCCGCCACGTGGGTGACCCGAACACCGACAGCATCCCGTGGTGGGACAGGAAGGTGAACAAGTAGCGCGCCGGATAAGCCTGCGCGGTGCGCGCATCACACGACCACACCGCGGCGATCAGCGGGAGCAGGAAGTTGTCGACGAAGTAGTCCGACAGCTTCTCGCGGGCGACGAACTCGGTGATCGGCTCGTCGGAGTCAGGGGTGTCGAGGACCTTGCGTGCCGCGCGATGGAAACGCACGACCTCGCCGAGCATCCACAGATAGCGGCCCCGGGTGAGGGTGCGCGCGGTCGGGATGAGCCCCGAGAGACCCAGGGCTCCCGCGTATTCCAGACCGGTGCGTTCGGAGTGCACCGACATCGACATGTCGGTCTCCTGGGTCGGCACCGCGAGCTCGTCGAAGAGCCGCAGCAGAGTGGGATAGGTGCGGTCGTTGTGGACGATGAACCCGGAGTCGACGGCCATGGTGCCGCCGACCCCGGGCGGCGTGATCGAGTGCGTGTGGGCGTGACCACCCAGACGGTGATCGGCCTCGTACAGGGTGACGTCGGCGTCGGCGGAGAGTCGGTAGGCGGCAACCAGACCCGCGACGCCACTGCCCACCACCGCGACTCGGTGGGGACGGCCGGTGTGGGGTACCGGTGGACCCGAGGTTGTCATGCCCGAAGTTCGGACTCGACGGCCGTTCGGATGGGTCAGTACCGCTGCGGTGGGGGCGGGGCGGCGATGTAGCCGGCCTGCCGTTGGTCGGCGTCGACGATCTCGGCGCCGAGTGGCAACAGTGACAGCGGCACCATCTTGAAACTGGCGATGCCCAGCGGGATGCCGATGATGGTCAGGCACATCGCGATGCCGGAGGTGATGTGCCCGATGGCCAGCCAGATCCCGGCGAAGATCAGCCAGATGATGTTGCCGATGGTCGACGCCGCACCGGCCTGTGGTTTGCGCACGACGGTCCTCCCGAACGGCCACAGGGCGTAGTTGGCGATGCGGAAGGATGCGATGCCGAACGGGATCGTGATGATCAGGATGCAGCAGATGATTCCGGCGACGACGTATCCGATCGCCATCCAGAACCCGCAGAGCACCAACCAGATGATGTTGAGGAGTGTGCGCATACGCCCATTGTCCGCTGTCGTGGATGATCGTGGTGCAACGTCGGGCAACCGTCGGCCGCCATCTCGACGAACAGGTCCGAGCCTGCGGGGTCTGCCCGATGTCATGCGTGGTGTCGTCGGCCCTGGCTAACCTGTGCCCATGGCCCCCGACGCCGAGCGTGCACGTGTCACCGTGTGGTGGGTCATCACCACCGTCGTCCTGGTGATCCGTCTGCTCGCGACGATCGCGGTGATCCTGCTCGCCATCGGCTGGGCGGTCGCGGCGATCCGGGATTCGATGAACAACATTTTCTTGTGGCCGGCTGTCGGGAGTGCGGGCGCGCTGCTGATCAGCACATATCTCTACAGTTACCTGCGGGCGAGGTACCCGCGCCGCAACGCCTGGCTTCCGTGACCCCCCAGGTCGCGGTGACCCCCATCGCGGGTGCCTTCGATGTTGTTCGGGCTGATGACAAGGCCGCCTGTAGCCCGCGTCACACCAGAGTTGGCATAATCGACAGCACAGAGGCAATCGAGAGAAGACCTATGACCGAACTCGGCTCGTCGCGCATCCGGCGTGCCTATGAGGATTTCCTCTCCGGCATCACACCGCCCTCCGACGCGGTGCGTTCCGTGGTGCGTGATTCGTGGTCGAGGTCGTTGTCGCGCGGGGTCGATCCGATCGAGGCGCTCCCCGAGGACGACACCAGCGCGAGCATGACGATGGCCGAGTTCACGCGATACCGCGAGGCCCATCCGATCACGTCGGTGCGCCCGCTCGTGCAGTCGTTGATGCTCGACGACATCGCCGACTCCGGCGTCGTTGTCGCACTCACCGATCAGGTCGGACGACTGCTGTGGGTCGAGGGCAGCACCGACGCCGTCGACCGTGCGAGCCGCATCAACTTCGTCGAGGGCTCGGTGTGGAGCGAGGACGTCGTCGGCACCAACGCACCGGGCCTGGCACTCGCGGTCGGCAAGGGTGTGCAGGTGATCGGACCGGAACACTTCGCGGGCTCGGTGCAGGACTTCAGCTGTGCCGCCGCGCCCGTCCACGACCCGGTGACCGGACATGTCATCGGCGTCATCGATGTGACCGGTGGCCGCGAGGTGGCCGCACCGTTCGCCCTGGCCGCCGTCCGTTCGGTGGTGGCCGCAGTCGAACGCGAACTGCAGTCCCAGGCGGTCAACCTGGCCGACCCGGCGACCTTCGCGTCGTCGCAGGACAAGGGTGATGCGCGGCTGACGGTATTGGGCGACAACAATTATCGATGGCATCGGGAGGGTGATCCGGCCGGAGAGCGGACGCTGTCGCGCCGGCACGCCGAGATCCTGTTGCTGCTGCAGGAGTATCCCGAGGGGCTCAACACCGAACAACTCGCCATGCACCTGGCCGGCGACGGCATCGACCCGGTCACCGTGCGCGCCGAGATCTCGAGGCTGCGCCGTGATCTCGGCAACGACGTGGTCACGTCGCGGCCCTACCGCCTGACCGTCGACATGACCTCCGACGTCGCCGACCTGCGCCGGCGTATCGCCGAGCGCGGCGAACTGTCGTCGGTGATCGACGAACTCGGCCGCGGTGGACTGCTGGTGGAGTCGACGGCGCCGGGCATCACCGAGATCTTCGAAGTGGTCCGTGAGGATGTGCGGTCGCGGGTGATCGCCGAGGGAGATGTCGGGGCCCTGCGGACCTGGACGTCATCGATCCACGGTCGCGATGATCTCGTCGCGTGGCGTCGACTCGAGCACCGTCTCCCCGTGGGACATCCCGACCGCGCCGTGGTCGGCGGGCGAATCAGGTTGCTGGACAAGCGGTACGGGGTCTGACCCGGCCTGTGGCGCGAGGCGTCCGAGGATGTGGCCACTCCGCGTCATGGAGCCTGGTACGAATACAGACTCCACATGAGCGGGCCACCGACCCGAAAATCACGGCGTGTCGCGCCGGATCCGTGGAAGTTATATTTCGCATCGGCGTGACCGCGGCCCTCAGGGCTGCGCGTCGGGCATCGAACCGATGAGCAGCAGCGCTGCCGCGATGGTGGTCACGATGCACAGCACAACGAGTAGCAGCCCGACGCCCAATGTGACGAGCGGGTGCGGTTCGGACTCGTCGCGAGTACCGGCCGTGCCGCGTTGTGCGGGATCGTTCTGAGCGAGAACCATCGTGGCACCACCCTCCTGGCAGCTCGATCTGACTTATTGCAGATACTGAATCAGATTACGAAAACTGGATCTTAGTGGTTGTGGGCACCTTCCACGACTTGAGTACCGCGAATCGCCCCTTGCACACCAGACAATCGGTGCGAATTCCTCTTTTCGGCGGACCCAACGTCGGGCCAACGGTGAGTGGATCAGGCTTGGCGCTCACGGCACCTGACCTGCCGTTTCGTGGCGATGCAACGTTGCGAACGCGTCTGCAACGTGGCTGCAACCACAGCCCTCCTATTCTGTGGAACAGATCACACTGACTGCCGTCGCGGCTCGGTGTGACATCCCGCAACTGGCCGACGCCTGTTACTGCACTGAGGAGCTGGACACACATGACTGTTTACGCGAAGCCGGGTACCGAGGGTTCGGTGATGAGCTTTGAGTCGCGTTACGACAACTGGATCGGTGGTCAGTGGACCCCGCCGGTGAAGGGTCAGTACTTCGAGAATCCGTCGCCGGTCGACGGCAAGACCTTCTGTGAGGTCGCCCGGTCGACCGCCGAGGACATTGATCTCGCACTCGATGCCGCGCACAAGGCCGCACCGCAGTGGGGCAAGACCTCGGTCGCCGAACGTTCGCTGGTGCTGCTGCGCATCGCCGATCGTCTCGAGGAAAACCTCGAGAAGATCGCCGTTGCCGAGACCTGGGACAACGGCAAGGCGGTCCGCGAGACCCTCGCCGCCGACATCCCGCTCGCCGTCGATCACTTCCGCTACTTCGCCGGCGCCCTGCGCGCCCAGGAGGGATCGATCTCGGAGGTCGACGAGGACACCGTCGCCTACCACTTCCACGAGCCGCTCGGTGTGGTCGGCCAGATCATCCCGTGGAACTTCCCGATCCTCATGGCCGTGTGGAAGCTCGCGCCCGCGCTCGCCGCAGGCAACGCCGTCGTCCTCAAGCCGGCCGAGCAGACCCCCGCGTCGATCCTCTACGTCATGAGCCTGATCGCCGACCTGCTGCCCGCGGGCGTGATCAACATCGTCAACGGCTTCGGTGTGGAGGCGGGCAAGCCGCTCGCATCGAGCAACCGCATCCGCAAGATCGCCTTCACCGGTGAGACCACCACCGGCCGGCTGATCATGCAGTATGCGTCGGAGAACCTGATCCCGGTCACCCTCGAGCTCGGCGGCAAGAGCCCCAACATCTTCTTCAACGATGTGATGAGCGCCGACGACGGCTTCCTCGATCGTGCGCTCGAGGGCTTCTCGATGTTCGCGCTCAACCAGGGTGAGGTCTGCACCTGCCCGAGCCGCGCGCTCATCCAGGAGGACATCTACGACGACTTCATCGGCAAGGCCGTTGATCGTGTCTCGAAGATCAAGCAGGGCAACCCGCTCGACACCGACACCATGATGGGCGCCCAGGCCTCCAACGATCAGTTCGAGAAGATCAGCTCCTACCTGGCCATCGGCAAGGAAGAGGGCGCGAAGGTCCTCATCGGTGGCGAGCCGGCCGACCTCGGCGGCGACCTCTCGGGCGGCTACTACATCAAGCCGACTGTGTTCGACGGCCACAACAAGATGCGCATCTTCCAGGAGGAGATCTTCGGCCCGGTGCTGGCCGTGACCACCTTCAAGGACTACGCCGACGCCATCCACATCGCCAACGACACCCTCTACGGACTCGGTGCCGGTGTGTGGAGCCGTGACGGTGCCACCGCCTACCGTGCGGGCCGCGAGATCCAGGCCGGCCGTGTGTGGACCAACACCTACCACGACTACCCGGCCCACGCCGCGTTCGGTGGCTACAAGCAGTCCGGCATCGGACGCGAGACCCACCTGATGATGCTCGAGCACTACCAGCAGACCAAGAACCTCCTGGTCGGATACGCTCAGAGTGCGAAGGGATTCTTCTGATCCGGGACTTCGTCCGAATCGGGGATTCTTCTAAACCGAAGAGGTGCAACGATGACCACCGAACAGAACGTTCCTGATCGGGTGGTCGCCACAGACGCCGCCGTGCAGCTCCTGACCAAGTTGTCGGAGCTGCACGGCGGACTCATGATCCACCAGTCCGGTGGATGCTGTGACGGTTCCGCCCCCATGTGCTACCCCGTCGGGGAGTACCGAGTGGGCCAGCGCGACGTGCTGGTCGGCGAGATCGATCTGCCCGAACCCATTCCGGCAGTACGGGTCTGGATCAACGGCGATCAGTTCGAACTGTGGAAACACACGCAGTTGATCCTCGACGTGGTGCCCGGACGGGGCGCCGGATTCAGCCTGGAATCCCCCGAAGGAGTGCGATTCCTCTCGCGGGCAAGGGCTTTCAGTGAGGACGAGAATGCCGTGCTGTCGGCGAACCCGCCGTTGACCGGTGCGGCGGTCGGCGTCTGATCGTTTCCGCGACGTACCAATCGGCATGTGCCCGTTGGCTCGCTCGGCGAGCCGGCGGGCATTCGTCGTGTCGAGAGGATGTCTGTCGTCTCATCGGGGGAAATGTCCGAAACCGGCAATGGTCGATATTTGCCGCTGTTACCGTCGAGGCTGTTGCGTAGTGCAACCAAGTCCACCAATGGCGATGTGACGGAGGCGAATTACCCGATGAAACGTGTGATGACCAGTGCCCTTGCGGTCGGAGCGGTCGTGGGTGCCGCATCCCTGATGGTCCCGGCAACGGCGTCGGCGGCGCCGGTGTCGTCGGCGAACTGCGCGAGGATCGCGACACCGACGGCGCCGAACGGATGGGGGAACAGCTTCGGTGACGAACAGGGTCAGGCAGGCAAGATCACGGCAACCAACGTGAGCGACGACGACGGATCACTGGAGTTCGCGACGAGTCCGCAGGTACCGCGTCAGGCGTCGTACCACTCGGCGGGGAAGCTGCCGTTGACCCAGCTGGCCGGAAAGCCGTTGACCTTCCAGAAGTCCACGGGCAATGCGAACTGGCAGATCCGGGTGACCGGCGCGAACACCGGTGAAGGGAATGGCTTCGCGACGCTGGTCTGGTCGGCTTCCGACGCAGCGGGTGCGCCTGACGCCGCATCGTCCGATCAATGGTGGGCAACCCGCTCCCTGGGCACGATCCCGCGGGGCCAGACCGGCACTCTTGCCGAGCTGACCACCGCCGCCAACTCCGGCGGAAAGGCCACGGTCGTCGAGGATTACGGCATCTCCAGCCAGCCCAACGGCGGCACCGGCACCGTGCACGTCGACAACGTGACCTTCAACGGCTGCACGACCAACTTCGCGGTCCGGAGCAGCAACGGCTCGCTGGGCGGCATTCAACTCCCGAGCTTCGGATCGTCGTAACCCGGATCGTCGTAATCCGGCGTCGTAATCCGTTGTGACGCTGGGGTGTCAGTCAGCATCGAGCCACCAGCCCCGCACCATGCCGGGTGGCCGGCCGGGTTCGATGTAGTGCTCGGTGCCGAAGGCGAACGGGAACGCCTCGACCGGGAGTGCCAGTAGCTGACGGACGTCGCTCTGGCTGGCGTGGCAGGCCAACGCTTCGCGTTTGGCCGTCACATCGTCGCCGAGGTCGACGGCCCAATGCAATTCGGCTTCCGGTGTGCCGATCGGATTGCCGTCGTCGCCCGGGGCATCCGGGTCGAATCCGTCGGTGTTGTTCTCGCCGGTGAGGCCCATCTCGGCGGCCAGGACGAACAGCTGGCGCATGAGGTCACGATTCATCGTGACCTCCAGGTAGCGCGGTCGCTTGACGGCGAGTTCTGCTGCGGCGCGGGTGGTGTGGTGCAGCATCACGTGATCGGGATGACCGTAGCCGCCGTGCCAGTCGTAGCCGACGACGACGTCGGCGCCCTCCTCGTCGAGGATGCCGGCAAGTCGGCGAGCCGCTTGCTCGACGGGCGCGCGGGAGAAGACGCCGTCGGTGCCGTTCTGGGTCCACCCGGTCATCCCCGAATCGGCGTATCCGAGCCACGCCACGCGCGCGGTGCCGGTGATCGCCGCCGACGCCTCGGCTTCACCGCGACGTCTCATGGCCACCGTTTCTCCGGGAGCGAGATCATCGGGCACGTCGCCGTCGCCGTGCTCTCCCGGGTCGCCGTCGGTGCAGTAGACGACGACCACCCGGTGCCCCTCACGTGCGGCGCGGATCATGCTGCCCGCGGTGGCCGTGGCCTCGTCGTCGGGATGGGCGTGGACGAAGACGATGGTGCTCATGCGCTACAGCATCTCAGGTCGGGGCCCGCGGGGTGCTCGTCGCAGTACGCTGCTTGCAGCACTGCCATGAACTCACACCCGAAGCGCGTGCTGGTATGCGCAGAAGATTCGGAAAGTTGTCACCATGCCCAACTCCCAGCCGCCTGCAACGGTGGATGCCATCGACGGGAGCATCCTGGCCGCGCTCGCCGATGATCCACGAGCCACCGTCCTGGCGATTGCGGATCGGACACAACTCTCGCGGAACACCGTGCAGGCCCGGCTGTCGAAGCTCGAGCAACGGGGAGTGCTGCGCTCCTTCGAGCGCAGTATCGATCCGGCGGCGCTCGGTTACCCGCTCACCGCATTCATCCTGACGAATGTCACCCAGAGCCAATTGACGCCGATCACGTCGGCACTCGGTGACGTTCCCGAGGTGGTCGAGGTCCACGGGCTCAGCGGGATCAGCGACCTGCTCGTGCATGTCGTCGCTCGCGATGCGGACGATCTGTATCGAATCGCCGGCCAGATTCTCGACATCCCCGGGGTCACGCGGACGACCACCGCGCTCGTGATGCGAAAACTGGTCGACTATCGGTTAACCGGGCTCTTGGAGCGGTTGACCGCGGACTGACCCCAACCGGCAAGCAAGCAACCGGTTTCGGCGCTGTTGCGCAAACTGCTCACCGATGATCCGGCCTTCCGAGGGATGGTGTGCACAATGCTGAGATCGCACGGCGCCGCTTGATTGATGTGCGCGCCGGTGGTCGACTGGGGGACGAGTTCTGCACCCAGAGCCGGGTAAGGATGCCACCCCATGAAGTCAGCTCAGATCGTCGATCCGACCGAGCGTGCCGCCGACACCGTCACGCCGGACGCCCTCCGCAGCATCGAGGAGCGCGTGCTGTGGTTGTCCACGGCCATCATTCATCACGCGAATCGCGTACGCCCCAACCCGTCCGGGCTGAAGGTCGGAGGTCACCAGGCCTCGTGTGCATCGATCACGTCGATCATGACCGCGCTGTGGTTCGAGCAGCTCACCGACGCCGACCGCGTGTCGGTGAAACCGCACGCATCGCCTGTGCTGCACGCGATCAACTACCTCTTGGGCAACCTCGACGAGCGCTACCTGACGACATTGCGTGAATTCGGTGGGCTCCAATCGTATCCGAGCCGCACCAAGGATCCCGATCCCGCCGACTACTCCACGGGATCCGTCGGCATCGGCGCCACGGCACCGATCTGGGGTGCCATCGCCCGTCGCTACGTCGACGCCAAGATCGGCCCGGCGGGCAAGGGACGCCAGTACTCCTTGGTCGGCGACGCCGAGCTCGACGAGGGCGCGGTGTGGGAAGCCATTCTCGACCCGTCGGTCCGTGACCTCGGTGAGATCGTGTGGATCGTCGACCTCAATCGGCAGTCGCTGGACCGGGTGGTTCCCAACATCGCGGCCGGGCGGCTGGCGAGCATGTTCGAGGCCGCCGGCTGGCAGGTGATCACCGTCAAATTCGGCCACCTCCTCGAGACTTTGTTCGCCCGTCCGGGTGGAGACGCGTTGCGCGAGCGCATCCTGAGCATGCCCAACGCGGAGTACCAGAGGCTGTTGCGTTGTACCGCGCAAGAATTGCGGGCGAGGATGCCCGGTGACGGCGAGCGGGCGCCGGAGATCGCCACTCTCGTCGCGGAACTCGATGATGCGACCCTGACGGCCGCGATCCGCAACCTGGGCGGCCACGACCTCGACGCGTTGCGTCAGGCCTTCGCCGACATCGACGACACCAGGCCGACGGTCATCATCGCGTACACGATCAAGGGTCATGCGCTGCCCACCGAAGGACACCCGCAGAATCACTCGTCGCTGTTGACGGTGGAGCAATTCGACGAGTTGGCAACGACGATGGGGATGGATCCCGGACATCCGTGGGCTCGATTCGACCCCGAGACCGACGCGGGACGGATGTGTGTGGAGACCGCACGTCGACTGACTCGCGCACCGATTCAGACTCGTACTCCGCCAACGGTTCCCGACGACCTCGGACGGACACCGGGCGGAACGTCGACCACGCAGGCGGCCCTGGGTAGGGCCCTGCTCGCCCTGACCCGCGACGCACCGGAGGCGGCCCAACGCATCGTCACCGTGAGCCCGGACGTCAGCTCGACGACGAACCTCGCCGGATGGCTGAACAAGGTGGAGATCTGGTCACCGGCCGAACGACGAAACTGGTTCGACGACGACGCCGAGACGATCATGCACTGGCGGGAGAAGCCGACCGGTCAGCACATGGAACTGGGGATCGCGGAAACGAACCTCGTCGGGCTGATGGGTGAGCTGGGGGCCACATGGAGCCGGTGGGGCCAGCCGCTGTTTCCCATCGGGGTGATGTATGACCCGTTTGTGGAGCGGGCTCTGGAACCGTGGTCCTACGGTATCTACGCCGGCGGCCAATCGATCCTGGTCGGTACCCCGTCGGGTGTCACGCTCGCCGCGGAAGGCGGTGCCCACCAGTCGATCACGACTCCCTCGATCGGCCTGGAACAACCCGGCTGCGTCAGCTGGGAACCCGCATTCGTGATCGACACCGAATGGACGCTGCTCGCGGCGATGCGTCTGCTGGGGCGCCCCGATGGGAGTTCGGCGTACCTGCGCCTGTCGACCCGACCGGTCGATCAGACACTGGCGGCGGTGCCCACCGATCCCGCGGCCCGGGAGCGTCGGCGCCGTCAGGTCATCGCCGGTGCCTATCCGCTGCGCCGGGTCGCCGATCCGGTGGTCACCCTGGTCGGCATGGGCGCGTTGATGACCGAAACCCTGGCAGCTGCAGAACGTTTGGCTGCTCAGGACATCGCCGCCGACGTCGTGTGTGTCACCAGCCCGGGCCTTCTCTTCGAGGCACTTCAGGCACGGCGTGGCCTCGCCGAGGCACCCACCTGGATTCTCGACCAGGCGTTCCCGGCCGATCGGGCCACCCCGATGGTCACCGTCCTCGACGGTCATCCGCACACCCTGGCATTCCTCGCCGGTATCCGCGGAGTCACCGGTGCCGCGCTCGGCGTCAGCCGCTTCGGCCAGGTCGGTTCTCTCGATGACGTCTACCGCCACCACGGCATCGACACCGACAGCATCGTGCGGGCCGCACTCGACCTCCTCGGCTGAACCGAGATCAGATCGTCTCGGACCGCGCCATCGCCAGTCCCAGGCCGACGGCGCCCAGCACACCGACGAAGACGGCGACACCGCTCCAGCCGAAAGACGAGAACACCAGGCCGCCAACGGCTCCCACCACCGAGCTGCCGAGGTAGTAGTGGAACAGGTACAGCGACGACGCCTCGGCGCGATGTTCGGTGGCCCGCGCCGACACCCATCCGCTCGCCACCGAGTGCGCTCCGAAGAAGCCCGCGGTGAACAGGAACATGCCCACCAGCACCGACCAGAGATGTTCGGGGACAGTGGCTCCCAGGCCGGCGAGCATCACCATGATCGATGAGGCGAGCACCGGACGGCGGCCGATGCGGTCGGCGAGCCGGCCGGCCAGGGCGGAGGAGGCGGTGCCGGCGAGGTACATGAAGAAGATCGACGCGATCACCGCCTCGCCGAGGTCGAATGGGCTCTGCAGCAACCGATAGGTGAGGTAGTTGTAGACCGTTACGAAGCCACCCATCAACACGAAACCGATGACGAACAGCGGTAGCAGTCGGCGATCGGCGAGATGCGACAAGAGGTTTCGCATGGTAATCGACGGGGACACCCGACGCGGGGTGAAGAACCGGGAGGCCGGGATCGTCCGCCAGAAGAGCAGCGCGAAACCGAGTGAGGCCAGACACGCGATCTCCAGTGCCCACTGCCACGACATCACATCGACGGCGAACCCGGGGATGAGCCGGCCGACGAGACCGCCGATGGTGGTGCCCGCCACGTAGCGACCCATCGCGGTGCCCAACGAGCGACCCTCCACCTCCTCGGCGAGGTAGGCCATCGCGACCGCAGGCACCCCCGCGCACAGAACGCCCTGGAGGGCGCGCCCGGCGAGCAGGACGTCGATCGACGGCGACCACGGCAACACGACGCCGATCGCCGACGCGGCGACCGCGGAGATCACCATGACCCGTACGCGCCCGAAACGCTCCGACGCGACACTCGCCGGGATGATCGCGATCGCGAGGAAACCGGTGGTCAGAGAGACCGCGAGCGCCGACGTCGTCGGCGATGTCCCGAAGTGCTCCGACAGATGCGGTAGCAGGGCCTGCACGTAATACAGGGCCATGAACGTCGTCATACCGGCCGCGAACAGGGCGACGGTGGCGCGCCGATAGCCCGGTGAGCCCAGGGCGTGACGGGTCTGGGGAAGCGCGGGTGCGGCGATGCCGTCTGTTGTGGTGCTCACTGTTCCAGCGTGAGCCCGACTCTCCACATGCTCAAAATGAATCTTTGTAGACTTGTTTATTCACTAATGAATAAGCGCAGCTAGCATGGCATGGTGCATGACAAGATCGAGTGGTTCATCACCATTGCCGAGGCCGAGAACCTGACGGCGGCCGGTGAGCGGCTCGCCGTCTCGCAGCCGACCCTGTCGCGATTCGTGGGCAGGCTCGAGCGAGAGGTCGGCGTTGCGCTGTTCGACCGGCATGGCCGACGTCTGGCGCTGAACGCCTACGGCCGTGTCTACCTCGAACGGGCGCGTCGCGCGCACGCACAACTCGACGCCGCACGCCGGGAGATCGACGACATGCGTCGACCGACGCGAGGTGTGGTCCGGCTGGCTTTCCTGCATTCGTTCGGCATCAGCCTGGTGCCGCAACTCATCCGGGCATTCCGCGAGCGCAATCCGGGTGCGGGATTCACCCTCGCGCAGGACTCCGTGGCCACCGTCGTCGAGCACATCGAGACCGGCGACGCCGATCTGGCCATCGTCGCGCCGCGGCCGATGCGGACCGACATGGCGTGGCAGCCGATCGCGCAACAGAATCTGGCGCTCGTCGTGCCGCGTGGTCACCGCTTTGCCGGCCGGACGAGTATCGGTCTGGCAGAGGCCGCCGACGAGGAGTTCATCGTCATGCAACACGGATTCGGCATGCGCCGGATCTTCGACGAGCTGTGTGCGTCCGCCGACATCACCCCGACCATCACGTTCGAGTCGGCCGAGCTCGCGACGATCGCCGGGCTGGTCGGGGCGGGCCTGGGAGTGGGTGTGGTCCCCGTCGACGATGCGAACCGGGTCGCCGACGTCGTGTTCGTCCCGCTGGCTGGTGAGACACGTGAGATCGGGTTGACGTGGTTTCGGCCGCGACCACTTCCGGTGGCGGCTGAGCGGTTTAGGGTGTTTGTCGGAGAGTTTGCCGCCGGTGGAGCGGAATCGGCAGCGGGGCAGTAGGTCTCGAGGCCGGTGCATTCGGGCGGTTTGTCCGATAGTTCGGATTGACTGGTGGGCAAGGTAATTCGGTCAACCGAGGTCCATCGGCCGAGCGGCGCAATGGTGTCATACTCGCGTGGTGGGGTGAGTTCCCCGCGAGGTGATCAGGGAGGTAAGGCCAGTGAACGCTCCGTTGGACCCCGTTGCGAGTGCGCGGCTCGCCGAGAGTGGTCGGCTCTTCACCTCGGATTTGTCGATCGACGAATTCGTCCTGCTCGAGTCGGCGGGATTCGAGCCGCTGGGTCTGGTGATGGGGACGTCGGTGTATCACGTCGGCATCCAGACCGCGTCGATCCGGCAGAGCACGGAGATGCAGGTGCTCACCTCTGCGATGTACAACGTCCGCGAGAACGCCATGGCGCGGATGCAGGCCGAGGCTGACGCGCTGCACGCTGATGGGATCGTCGGTGTGCGACTGGAATGGCGGCCGCACGGCGCCTCGCCGGAGCACATCGAATACCTGGCGATCGGCACCGCGGTGCGGTTCACCGCGAAGCCCGGCGCCTATCGTCGTCCCGACGGGCGGGCGTTCAGCTCGCATCTGTCGGGTCAGGACCTGTTCAAACTCTCGCAGGCCGGGTACGCGCCGGTCGCGTTCACCTTGGGTAACTGCGTGTATCACGTTGCGGTGCAGGGATTCATGCAGACGCTCAAGCAGATGGGCCGCAACGTGGAGATGCCGCAGTGGACGCAGGCCTACTACGAGGCGCGAGAACTCGCGATGACGCGCATGCAGTCCGAGGCCGAGCGTGACGGGGGTACGGGCATCGTCGGGGTGCAATTCTCGGTGTCCGAATGGGTGTGGGGGCCACACACATTGGAGTTCTTCGTGATCGGTACCGCAGTACGGCGAACCGGAGAGCCCACCCCGGTGCGTCCCTCGCCCGTCCTGTCCTTCTGATCATGACCATCCCTGACTCCGAGAGGTTCGACGTTGATTCCGCGACAAGGGTTCTCGCGGCGGTGCTGACATCGCCGGCGGGCGCGCGTACGGCCATCGGAGCGTTCGCCGATGTGCCCGGACTCGTCTATCGGGCCGAGCAACCCGCCAGGCTGCTCCGTGCCGCCAAGCCGCCGGTGCTACGTGCGGGGGAGTGGGAGTTCGTGGCGACGGGGCCGGGCGCGGCACCGATGGAACTGCGCCACACCGTACGCGGCATCACATTGCAGACCGAGCGACCCGCGCCGTCGGACGCGGCACGTCGACTCGCCGTCGAAGTGCTCTCCGCCGCACAGCAACTCGGCTCGGAGACCGACATCGCCGTGCACTCGGCGCTCTACGGTCTCGCCGCGATCGTCTGAACGCTCCGGCGGGCGGCGAGGACCTTGTCGGCCAGGTCGTCGGGATGGATGTTGCGTCGTGGGCGTACGGCGTCCATCGTCCGCAGGCGTCCGGCGAAGCGAGACAGTGCCCGGCGGTCGGCCGCCGAGACCGTGATCCCCAACATCTGCGCGGCCACCGGATGCTGGATCGCGCGCACCGCCCGGGTCGGAAGCTGCTGGAACAGCCAATAATCCGGGCGCAGCAACTGATCCCGATACCAGTCGAGGCCCGGTACCGGATCGAGTTCGGTGGCCAGCGCATGCGTGAAGTAGTCGCCGAAGTCGTCGAGCGAGGCGGGCATCTCCCGTGCCGAGATCCCGTACCGCCGATACCACTCGCAGGTCTCGTCGTAGAGCCGACGCTTGTCGTCGGCGTCGAGACCACCGAAGAACACCTCGACACAGGTGAACAGGGCATCCACGTAGGTGGCGTGCTCGAAGAAGAACACCGACGGATTCAGTGCGTGATACGCACGTCCGTCCGGTCGGCGTCCGCGAAACGAGTCGTGGCTGTAGCGGATGAGGCGCACCTCGTCGAAGCCGGCGTCGTATCCCGACCGGATGATGCACGGCACGGTGCGCTGTTTGTGCACGAACACCCGTCGCGGAACGATGGAGAACTCGTGCGTCGCCGCGGCGATCGACGGGTGCAACATCTGCAACGACACCGCTCGGCAGATCGACATCACGAAACGTCGATCGGCGAGAAAACGCCACAGCAGCGATGTCTCGTCGAGTCGAATGCGTGCGGCACCGGAACGTGCTGACGTCATCGTGGCCCCCCGACCTCGTGTGAGTGTGTCCACGATAGCGCGAGACCGGGCCGAGATGGCGCGAGCCGGGGCCGCGATCGACGATGTGCGGCAATCGGGACACCGCGCGGCGGTAAGCTCACCGGCATCGACCCGGGTGCACCCGAGACCGACACGGCAACCGAGACAGGGCACGACGATGACCCACTGGTTCGACCACGCCATCGTGGCCACCGGTCGTCTGCCGCTGTTCCTGTTCCTCCTCGCGTTCATCGCGACATTCCTGTTCATCCGGATCAGCGTGCGGCTCATCCGCGCGCAGGTGCGCTGGTGGCCGGGCAACGTCACGCCCGGCGGGATGCACCTGCACCACGAGTTCTTCGGAGTCATCGCGATGCTGTTGTCGGGGTTCGGTCTCGTGGCGCTCTCGCGCTTCGACACCCCGATCGCCGACTGCGTGCTCGCGGCGATCTTCGGAATCGGTTGCGCGTTGGTGCTCGACGAGTTCGCACTGATCCTGCATCTGCGAGATGTGTACTGGGAGAAAGAAGGCCGTTCGTCGGTCGATGCGGTCTTCGTCGCGATCGCGATCGGGGTGCTGTTTCTCCTCGGATTACGGCCATTGGGCTTCTCCGACGCGGCCACCGAGATCGCCGCAGGCCCCGACCCGGGTACCCGGATCGCCGCCGCGGTGATCGTGACCGCCAATGTGGTGCTGGCGGTGATCACCCTGATGAAGGGCAAGCTGTGGACCGGGCTGATCGGGATGTTCATCCCGTTCCTGTTGTTGTTCGGGACCTTTCGCGTGGCCCGTCCCCGGTCACCGTGGGCGCGCTGGTTCTACGCGGGCAAGGAGGGCAAGCTCGACAAGGCGATCCGCCGTGAGATCCGCTACCGGGAGCCGCTGATCCGCTGGAAGATCGTGGTCCAGGAGGCGCTCGCCGGTCGCTTCGGCGTCCCCGACCTCCCGCCCGTGCTCCCGGTGACCCCGGCTCCCGTCCCGCCGAGGGTCGCCGCTCCCAACGCGGTGGCGACGGCCATCCGATGGCGACGGACCCGTCGCGAACTGCGTGTGGTGCCGACCTGGCGTCTGCCGGTGATCTTGGTGGTGCTCGCGGTGATTGCCGCGATCTTGTGCATCACCCTCGACGAATCGCTGGGGCTGCAGGTGGATTCGGGGACCTTGGCCACGGTGTTGGGGGTCATCGCGGGAGCAATGGCCACGCTGACCGGTCTGGTGTTCACCGCGGTCACCCTGGCGATGCAGTTCGGGGCGTCGCAGATCTCGGTGCGTGTCATCCCTCGGCTGCAACGCGAGCCCGTGATGCGCTGGTCGATCGGGTTCTTCCTGGCCACATTCGTGTTCAGTGTGATGGTGGCGATGGACCTGGCGCTGGCCGAACCCGACGACACCACGCCCGGGGTGTCGACGGCGATCGCGGCGTTGCTGACCGTCGTCTCGGCCTTCCTGTTCATCGCGCTGGTGGCCAAGGTAGGCACCGTGCTCAACTCTGCTCAACTCATGCGCTGGATCGCCGCCGACGGCCGCTCGGCGATCCGCCGCCAGTTTCCCGACGAGGTTGCCGCAGAGGAGGTTGCCGCAGAGGAGGTTGCCGCAGAGGAGGTTGCCGCAGAGGAGGTTGCCCCGGGGCCGGTTCCGGAACACGGTACGCACGACGCAGTGGTGCCCGTCGGCCCGCCCGCGGTGGACTCCGGGCATCCCGACGATGCGCGCCGGATCATTCACCTCAAGGAGACCGCGACCCGCGGCCGGGTGCTGCTGGCGGTCAACGTCGCGAAACTACAGCGATACGCCGTCTCCGGGAACGTGCGATTCGACCTGCTGGTCGCCGTGGGCGATCACGTCCCGCACGACGTCGGGGTGATCGCCGTCAGCGGTGAGCACCGCGACTCGATTGCCGCCCACAAGGTGTTGCGCTGCTTACTCTTCGGGGATATCCACCAACCGTCAGTGAGCCCCGCGGCTGCGCTGCAATCGATCTCCGACATCGCCCTCAAGGCGATCTCCAGTGCGGGCAACGACCCGAGCACCGTCGTCCTCGCGCTCGACCACACCGAGGATCTGCTGCTGATGCTGGCCCCCCGCGTGCGTGCGGACCTGCTCTCCACACGAGCCACCCTGGTCGGTGGCTACCGGCGCAGCTGGGCCGACTACGTCGCCATCGGCACCGACGAGATCCGTCGACACAGTCACGGGCAGGCACAGGTCCACCGACGTCTGCGCGCACTGTACGAGACGCTCGCGCGCCGCTGCCCGGCCGATCAGCTGCCACCGATCACCGGACGTCTTGCGGCGCTGGACCAACAGATCGACCTCGAGTGGCAGGTCCCGCTCGACCGCAGGCTCGCCCGCGCCCCTGATCGACAAGGCTCCGGGTCGGAGCGGGGGTCGGTGGGCTGAGTGGCCGCGTTCTCCGACATCGACGGCTGCGGCGGGGAGCTCGTGCATTCACGGCCGACGCGACGTTCTCGGTGTCCGCGGTAGCTCGAATGCAGTGCCGCCTCAAGCGGTCTCGAGGCTGCCGCACGCGGCTCGCACCTCGACCATCGATGCACGAAACCGGGCGCGGGTCACATCCACGCACGGTGATCGGCCGCTTCAAGGGGTCTCCAGGGAGGTGAAATTCAGTGCGCGGTCACCGATTCGGTCAGGAATGCGGTGGCGCGCCGGACGGCCGGGCGGGCGTCGGGTGTGAGTCGGCCGAACATCTGGAAGACGTGGCCCTGACCACGCCAGGCCTCGATCTGCGCGTCTCCGCCGGCGCGCACCAGTGCCTGGTGGTAGTCGCGCGCGTCCTGGCCCATCACCTCGAGGCCGCCGTATTGGATCAGCGTGCGCGGCAACGTGATCCCGTCGTCGAGTGGGATGTGCATCCGCGGGTGGTCGGGATCGGCGTCACCGGTGTAGAGGCGCAGGATCTTCTGCGCCGCAACGGCATCGATGATCGGATCGCGCGCCCCTGCGCGTTCGTGAGCGACGGCGGTGGCGAAGCTGGGGTCGTAGAGCGGGGAGAACAACACCATGGCGCTGGGTTGTGGGGTGCCGGTTCGGTGATTGTCGGCGAGCAGATCCAGCGCGAGATGACCGCCCGCCGAATCCCCTGCCACGACGATGCGGTCGGCGTCGATGCCCTGGTCGAGCAGCCAGTGATAGCCGCGGATGGTGTCGTCTCCGGCGGTCGGCCACCGGTATTCGGGACCGAGGCGATAGTCGAGGCTGAACGCGAGGAAACCGGTCTGCCTGCTCAACCGCGCGACCAGACCGCGATGTGTGCGCGGCGAACAGACCACGTATCCCGACCCGTGCAGGTAGTAGATGATCGGCCGATCACGCCCGCGGGTCAGGCCGGGACCGTGGGTGTCGACCGTGCCCACCCACTCGCCGCGCACCTGGCCGTCACCGTGACGGGTGGCGATCGGGAGCACCGCGGTGCCCGCGGGGACCGGGCACATCGCGGCCAGCGAGCGGTTCACGCCCGGCCGCGTGGCCCGCAGCATCCGGACCGCCACCGGAGAGGGGCCGTAGCGGGTGGCCGCCATCAGCGGTCGGCTGACCCGGCTCAGATAGCTGTTGAGGGCGTGCGACCGGCGCGAACCCGGACCGACGTGGGTGTCGGGGTGCGGTGGTGCCGCAGGATCGGACAGGTCAGGGGCGACGGTGTTCACGAAATCGACAGTAGGACGACGGACGGCCCGGCATGAGCGGATTGGGCGCTGTCGGCGGCTGGGAGGGCGCTGTCGGCGAGGAGATGGGCGCTGTCGGCGCTTGGGAGGGCGCTGTCGGCGAGGAGAAGGGCGCTGTCGGGGACGACGTACGGCAACACTCGTTGTGCGCCATACGCTGCGACGTCGGCGTCGATGTGGTAGCCGGATTTCGATACTGGGCACCGCGCGTGAGAAAATACCTGACAATGCTTAGCGAGCAGGGTGGTTCCTGCCTGGCAACGACTGCCGGGTCCAGGTGTCAGCAACGGCGCTGACCTCAGGGGACGCCACCGTCCGATCGTCGGAAGAGCCAGGTCAGCCCATGGTTTCGGCACTTCCGGGGGCACAGTCGACGGTGCCGCGTCCGCACAGACGTATACGGGTCAATCGGTGCGCAACGTCGCGCGCGAAGTGAGGCAGATTATGAAGCATGCTCCTGGTCCCACAGGGCTGTACGACCCCATCCACGAGCACGACGCCTGCGGTGTCGCCTTCGTCGTCGACATGCACGGCCGACGCAGCCGGGACATCGTGGACAAGGCCATCACCGCGCTGATCAACCTCGAGCACCGCGGAGCCGCGGGTGCCGAACCGAACACCGGTGACGGCGCCGGCATCATGATCCAGGTACCCGACCGCTTCCTGCGCGAGGTCGTCGACTTCGAGCTGCCCGCCGAGGGCGGCTACGCCACCGGTATCGCCTTCTTGCCGCAGGGCTCCAAGGACGCCGCCGAGGCGTGCGAATCGGTCGAGAAGATCGTCGAGGCCGAGGGGCTGCGGATGCTCGGCTGGCGCGAGGTGCCGGTCAACGAGAACGGTCTCGGCGCACTCGCCCGCGACGCGATGCCGACCTTCCGCCAGGTGTTCATCGCGCTGCCCGAGGGCGCGCCCGATCCCGACGGCATGGTGATCGAACGCCGGGCCTTTGTGGTGCGCAAGCGCGTCCAGAACGAGCTCGGCACCAAGGGTGCAGGCGCCGACGGCCCGGGCCGCGAGACCGTGTACTTCCCGAGCCTGTCCGGCAAGACCTTCGTCTACAAGGGCATGCTGACCACCCCGCAGCTGCGCGAGTTCTATCTGGACCTGCAGGACTCGCGGGTCGAGAGCGCGCTGGGCCTGGTGCACTCGCGCTTCTCCACCAACACCTTCCCGTCGTGGCCGCTGGCGCATCCGTTCCGGCGCGTCGCCCACAACGGCGAGATCAACACCGTCACCGGTAACGAGAACTGGATGCGGGCGCGCGAGGCGCTCATCGACACCGAGTTGTTCGGTGACGACGTCTCGCAGAAGATCTTCCCGGTGTGCACGCCCGGTGCCTCCGACACCGCGCGCTTCGACGAGGTCCTCGAGATGCTGCACCTCGGTGGTCGCAGCCTGCCGCACGCGGTGCTGATGATGATCCCGGAGGCCTGGGAGCGTCACGAGTCGATGAAGCCCGAGCACAAAGCGTTCTACGAGTATCACGCCACGTTGATGGAGCCATGGGACGGACCGGCCTCGGTCTGCTTCACCGACGGTACCGTCGTCGGCGCCGTCCTCGACCGGAACGGCTTGCGCCCCAGCCGGATCTGGGTCACCAAGGACGGACTGGTCGTGATGGCCTCGGAGGTCGGCGTCCTCGACATCGACCACGCCGACGTCGTGCAGAAGATGCGGCTGCAGCCCGGCCGGATGTTCCTGGTGGACACCGCCGCCGGCCGCATCGTCGACGACGAGGAGATCAAGGATCAGCTCGCCGCCGAGCACCCGTACCAGGAGTGGCTCGATAACGGCCTGGTGCACATCGACAACGTCAAGGCGTTGCCGCACCAGCACATGTCGCATCACCGGGTCACCCTGCGGCAGTTGACCTTCGGCTACACCACCGAGGAGCTCGACCTGCTGGTGGCGCCGATGGCCCGCACCGGTGCCGAGGCGATCGGCTCGATGGGCACCGACACCCCGATCGCGGTGCTCTCGGCCCGGCCGCGGATGCTGTTCGACTACTTCCAGCAGATGTTCGCCCAGGTCACCAACCCGCCGCTGGACGCGATCCGCGAGGAGATCGTCACCGCGATCGGCGGGACCATCGGCTCCGAGGCCGATCTGCTGCACCCGAGCCCGCAGTCGTGTCGGCAGATCGTGCTGCCGACACCGGTTCTCGACAACGACCACCTCGCCAAGCTCGTCCGGATCAACGACGACCCGAACCTCCCGGACTTCCGCAGCGCCCACATCCACGGCCTGTACCCGGTCGCCGAGGGCGGCGCCGGTCTGCGTGCGGCCCTCGACGAGGTCCGCACCAAGGTCAGCGCGGCGATCGCCGACGGGGTGAACCTGATCATCCTGAGTGACCGCGAATCCGACGAGACGCTGGCCCCGATCCCGTCGCTGCTGCTGACCGCGGCCGTGCACCACCACCTGGTGCGCGAGCGCAAGCGCACCCGCGTCGGACTGATCATCGAGTCCGGTGACTGCCGTGAGGTCCACCACGTCGCCACCCTCGTGGGATTCGGTGCGGCGGCGGTCAATCCGTACATGGCCTTCGAATCGATCGAGGACATGGTGGAGCGGGGCGCGTTGGGCGACATCGACTTCGAGACCGCCCGCGCCAACTACATCAAGGCCGCGAGCAAGGGCGTGCTCAAGGTGATGAGCAAGATGGGCATCTCCACCCTCGCCTCCTACACCGGCGCGCAGCTGTTCCAGGTCATCGGCATCAACCAGGACACCGTCGACGAGTTCTTCACCGGGCTGCGCAGCCAGCTCGGCGGAATCGGTCTCGACGAGATCGCCGCCGACGTCGCCGCCCGACATGCGTTGGCGTTCAACGACCGTCCCAGCGAGCGGGCCCACCGCGAACTGCCGGTCGGCGGCGAATACCAGTGGCGCCGTGAGGGCGAGTACCACCTGTTCAACCCCGACACGGTGTTCAAGCTCCAGCATTCGACGCGCACCGGTCAGTACAAGGTGTTCAAGGAATACACCAAGCTCGTCGACGACCAGTCGCGCAAGCTCGCGACGCTGCGCGGTCTGTTCGACTTCAACTTCGGTGACCGCGACCCGATCCCGATCGACAAGGTCGAATCGGCGCGCGAGATCGTCAAACGCTTCTCCACGGGTGCGATGAGCTTCGGCTCGATCTCGGCCGAGGCGCACGAGACCCTCGCGATCGCGATGAACCGGCTCGGTGGACGCTCGAATTCCGGTGAGGGCGGCGAGGATCCGCGTCGGTTCCACCATGACGAGAACGGTGACTGGCGCCGCAGCGCGATCAAGCAGGTCGCGTCGGGCCGTTTCGGTGTGCACTCGCACTACCTGAGCAACTGCACCGACATCCAGATCAAGATGGCACAGGGCGCCAAGCCCGGCGAGGGCGGCCAGCTGCCGCCGCACAAGGTGTACCCGTGGGTCGCCGAGGTGCGAGGCTCCACCCCCGGTGTCGGGCTGATCTCGCCGCCGCCGCACCACGACATCTACTCGATCGAGGATCTCGCCCAGCTGATCCACGACCTGAAGAATGCGAACCCGCAGGCGCGCATCCACGTCAAGCTCGTCAGCGAGATCGGCGTGGGCACCGTCGCCGCGGGTGTGTCCAAGGCACACGCCGACGTCGTGCTCATCTCCGGGCACGACGGTGGCACCGGCGCCTCGCCGCTCACCTCGCTCAAGCACGCGGGTGCGCCGTGGGAGATCGGTCTGGCCGAGACCCAGCAGACGTTGCTGCTCAACGGTCTTCGCGATCGCATCTCGGTACAGGTCGACGGTCAGCTCAAGACCGGACGCGACGTGGTGGTCGCCGCGCTGCTCGGCGCCGAGGAATTCGGGTTCGCCACCGCCCCACTGGTGGTGTCGGGTTGCATCATGATGCGCGTGTGCCACCTCGACACCTGCCCGGTGGGCGTGGCCACCCAGAATCCGTTGCTGCGTGAGCGTTTCACCGGCAAGCCGGAGTTCGTGGAGAACTTCTTCCTCTTCATCGCCGAGGAGGTCCGCGAGTTGCTGGCCCGTCTGGGCTTCCGCACCCTGCAGGAGGCGGTCGGCCACGTCGAGGCCCTCGACACCGGAAAGGCGCTGTCGCACTGGGGTTCGGCGAAGGCCGGCAAGCTCGACCTGTCCTCGGTGCTCGCCGAGACGGAATCGCCGTTCATGAACCAGGACCTGTACTGCTCCGGCGTGCAGGATCACGGTCTCGACAAGGCTCTCGATCAGCAGTTGATCGCGCAGAGCCGGGAGGCGATCGACCACGGTACCCGGGTGAGCTTCTCGTCGAAGATCACCAACGTGAACCGCACCGTCGGCACGATGCTCGGCCACGAGGTCACCAAGGCCTATGGCGCGCAGGGTCTCCCGGACGGGACGATCATGATCGACTTCACCGGCTCGGCGGGCAACAGCTTCGGTGCGTTCGTGCCCAAGGGCATCACGCTGCGCCTCGAGGGCGATGCCAACGACTTCGTCGGCAAGGGACTCTCGGGCGGCCGCATCGTGGTGCGTCCGGCGCGCAACGCCCCGGACGGGTTCGTCGCCGAGGAGAACATCATCGCCGGCAATGTCATCGGGTTCGGTGCGACGGCGGGCAAGATCTTCTTGCGCGGTGTGGTCGGCGAGCGGTTCTGTGTGCGCAACTCGGGTGTCACCGCGGTCGTCGAAGGCGTCGGCGACCACGGCTGCGAGTACATGACGGGCGGTCGTGTGGTGGTCCTCGGCGGCACGGGGCGCAACTTCGCCGCGGGTATGTCCGGCGGCATCGCCTACGTGTACGACCCGCAACAGAACTTCGCCGACAACCTCAATCCCGAACTCGTCGAACTCGAACCGCTCGACGACGACGATCTCGAGTTCCTCGCGGGCATCATCACCGAGCACCGCGACGAAACCGAATCACCGGTCGCCGCAGCACTGCTCGAGCAGTGGGAGACCACGCAGACGCAGTTCGCCAAGGTGATGCCGCGCGACTTCAAGCGTGTGCTGGCAGCCGCCGCGGACGCCGAGCGAGATGGACGAGACGTGAACGAAGCGATCATGGAGGCCGCACGTGGCTGACCCCAGAGGATTCCTCAAGCACACCGAGCGGGAGTTGCCCGACCGTCGTCCGGTCGACCTGCGCCTGCTCGACTGGAAAGAGGTCTACACCGACTTCGACAAGGACCACCTGCAGACACAGGCCAGCCGGTGCATGGACTGCGGTATCCCCTTCTGCCACAACGGCTGTCCGCTGGGCAACCTCATTCCCGAGTGGAACGACCTGGTGTACAAGGATCGGTGGGACGACGGGATCGAACGTCTGCACGCCACCAACAACTTCCCGGAGTTCACCGGGCGGTTGTGCCCGGCGCCGTGCGAGGCGTCGTGCGTGCTCGGCATCAATCAGCCGCCGGTCACCATCAAGCAGGTGGAGGTCGAGCTGATCGACAACGCCTGGGACAGTGGACTGGTCACCCCGGTGCTGCCGACCGAGCACACCGGCAAGAACATCGCCGTCGTCGGGTCCGGGCCCGCGGGACTGGCCGCCGCACAGCAGCTCACCCGCGCCGGTCACACCGTCTACGTCTACGAGCGGGCCGACCGCATCGGCGGCCTGCTGCGCTACGGCATCCCCGAGTTCAAGATGGAGAAGCGCCACATCGACCGTCGTCTCGAGCAGATGAAGGCCGAGGGAACGGTGTTCCGCACCGGTGTCAACGTCGGGGTCGACATCACCGTCGCGCAGCTGCGTGAGGACTTCGACGCCGTCATCCTTGCGATGGGCTCGACCATCGGTCGCGATCTGCCGATCGAGGGCCGCGAACTCGACGGCATCCACCAGGCGATGGAGTTCCTGCCGCAGGCCAACCGCGTACAGCTCGGCGACACCGTCGACGGCCAGATCACCGCGAAGGGCAAGAAGGTCGTCATCATCGGCGGCGGCGACACCGGCGCCGACTGCCTCGGTACCTCGCTGCGTCAAGGCGCCGAGATCGTGCACCAGTTCGAGATCATGCCGCGTCCGCCGCAGGAGCGCGCCGAGTCCACCCCGTGGCCGACCTACCCGTTGATGTACCGCGTCTCCTCGGCCCACGAAGAGGGCGGCGAGCGGGTGTTCTCGGTCAACACCGAGATGTTCGTCGGCGAGAACGGCAAGGTCACCGGCCTCAAGGCACACGAGGTGGTCATGCGTGACGGCCGCTTCGAGAAGGTCGAGGGCAGCGACTTCGAACTCGAGTGCGACCTGGTGCTGCTCGCGATGGGCTTCGTCGGACCCGAACGCACCGACCTGCTCGACAAGCTCGGCGTCGAATACGACCAGCGCGGAAACATCAAGCGGGATGACGAGTTCCGGGCGGTCGGCCAGGAGAACGTCTTCGTCGCCGGCGACGCCGGCCGCGGTCAGTCACTGATCGTGTGGGCCATCGCCGAGGGGCGTTCGGCCGCGGCGGCCGCCGATCAGTACCTGGCCGGTCGCACCGATCTGCCCGCTCCGATCTACCCCACGCAGGTCGCCCAGCGCTGAGGCACACGATCACGACGACCGGTGGTCGGCGGTCCCGCACGGGGCGCCGGTCACCGGTCGAGTCGTCTGCGGAGGCAGGCTCACCAGGCGGAGATCAGTTCGACCGGCCTTCGAGGGCCTTGGTCATCTCCTTGGGCACCGAGTCGGCGAGGCGGTTGAAGATGACCCCGAAGATCGGTTCGGCGATGGCGCCGAATCGCTGGAAATCGACGGTGGCCGCATAGGTGATCGAGGTACGTCCGTTGCCGGCGTCGGTGAACGAGAGGTCGTCGGTCGTCGTGGCGGTCTTGTTGGAACCGGTGAACACGACGTGGTCGGGGTCGTCGCGGGTGAGTTCGTAGGTGAGCTCGGTGGAGATGCCGTACAGCTTGGTCTTGTTGTGCCAGGTGGTGCCGAGACCGATTGGGCCCCGGGTGTTTTGCGTGCATTCGACGGTTCCCGGATCCCATTCCGCGGCATTGGCGAAGTCGCGGAGATAGGTGACGACCTGGTCGCGGGGACGGTCGACGGTGAAGGTGCGCGAGACGTTGACCACAGCATGGCTCCTTTGTCCGATAAGCGGTGTCGTTCACCGGTATTTCGTCGCCGAAGGGTTTGCGGACCGTCTCCCCGGTCCTAAACTCGTTCGGGTATTGGTCGGTGGTCGCGGGTCTGCGGGGACCCGGCCGATGGCCACGATTGAAGGGGAGGCGCTCGTGCGCAAGCTGTTTGTGATGGTCCTGACCCTGCTCATCGCGGCGATCGGCGCGGTCGCGGCGGGCGGCACGGCGCACGCCGCCGACTGTCCGCGGCTCTATGTCATCGCGGTACCGGGCACATGGGCCGACGGACCCGGACTGCTCGGCGACGTGACCTCCGGCCTCGGCGCCGACACCCAGGTCGCCTACGTCCGCTACGACGCGACCGCATTCCCCTGGGAGAAGGCGATCTACGGCAAGTCCAAGGCGCAGGCGGTCTCGAACGTGACCGGCCTCGCGGTCACCATGTTGCGACGCTGCCCGGCCACCAAGATCGCGCTGACCGGCTACAGCCAGGGTGCCGACGCCGCCGGCGACTTCGCCTCCGAGGTCGGCGCGGGCACCGAGCGGGTGCGTCCACAGCAGGTCGCCGGGGTGGTGCTCCTCGCCGATCCGCGTCGTTCGTCGAAGGATCCGCTGGTGGGACCCCCGCTCACCGGCCAGGGCAGTGGCGGACCCCGCATCGGCGGCATGGGATGGCTGACGCCGGTCACCCGGCAGATCTGCGTGCCGAGCGACCTCTACTGCAACACCCCGCGCGACTACTACGTCACGCGCGTCGTCGGCTACCTCGCCGAGACGAGTGATCCGACGCCCAGCCAGTACGGCCAGTACCAGCTCGAGGCGGCGGCGATCGTCAACGAGATGCTCACCCAGGGTGGCCCCGGCCGGATCGTGCAGGAGTTGAGCAACGCGCGGGCGCGTGAGCAGATCATCGAGTTCAACAAGTTCATCCAGTCGGGATCGCACGGTGACTACGCGACGTTCCAGGTCAAGCCGGGAGTGACGGCGGTGCAGTGGGCGCACGACTACCTCGCCGGACTGGCGTGATCTTCGCCACGTCGTGATCTTCCGCAGGTCACCGGGTCGCGCGTCGCTACCAGGACGGTAACGATTTCCGTGTCATCATCGACGTACACGGGTGTGGTTGCGAGTTGGAAAACCGCCGCTACAGTAAGACGAAGTCAGTATCCGTTGTATTGATTCAGGGAAGCGTTGAGTCATGAAGTTGGCTGAGACACTCCACGGACCCCGTCGACCCGCCCGGCTCGGGGCGCTGTCCATCCGACGCACCCGCCGTCAGGCACGAATGTTCCCGGCCGAAGCCGAACGACTGATCACCGCTGCTGAACTCCGTCGGCTCCACGGCTGAATCGACTCCACGGCTGAGCCGGGGCCGACCGCCGTTGCGCCCGGCCGGTGGGACTCACCCCGCCGAGACACGCGCGGACTGCCCGCCCAATTCGACGACGTCGCCGACGACGAGCTGACGACCGCGTCGGGTCTCCACGTCACCGTTGACACAGACCAATCCTTCGGCGATGACCTCCTTGGCCTCCGCACCGGAGTCGATGAGGTTGGCCAGCTTCAGGAACTGGCCGAGCCGGATGACCTGATCACTGATCGCGACGTCGAACACACCGCCATCCTGGCAGACGGCAAGCGTTCCCGGCGAGCCGAACCGCGCACTAAGGTTGTCTGTCATGGCGGTCGAGACCGGAGTGCAGCAGGCCCCCGACGACGAGAAGCAGCACGGATCGGTGCCGCCGGATCGGACAGCGGCCGAACGCCGTTCGGCTGATCTGCTCGACCAGATCCGGCATCCACGGGGTTTCGGGCACAACGCGCCGCGGATCGCCGGCACCGTGGTGGGCGTCATGGCGGCAATTGCGTTGGCGTCGAGCGTTTTTCCGTTCTTCCGGCATTGGATTCACGTTCCTCGTGACTACGTCGACAACTACATCGTCGCGATGCCGGAGACGAGCTTCGCTTGGGCTTATGTGCTGGCATTGGTGGCGATCGCACTCGCCGCCCGCAAGCGCATCGCCTGGTGGATCTGCGTCATCCTGCTGGTGCTGTTCATGCTCACCAACGCACTGCTCCTGATCCCGGCGATCGGCTCCGATCTGGACATGACCCGCACCGAGCGGATCAACACCGGGATCGGGCTGGCGATACAGGTGGCCATCCTCTTCTTCCTGGTTCTCACGTTCCGGCAGTTCTACACCCGGGTCCGCCGCGCCGCGTTGCTGCGTGCGCTCGGTGTGCTGATCACCGGGCTGGTTGTTGCCACCATGCTGGGCTGGGGTCTGGTGGTGCTGGTACCCGGCAGCCTGGAGTCGGGGGAGCGTCTGCCGTATGCGTTCAACCGCGTCGTCGCCTTCGCGACCATCGATCAGCGCACCTTCGACGGCCACCACACCCATCCGTGGATCAACGGGCTACTGGGACTGTTCGGGGCTCTGGCCCTGATCGCCGCCGCGATCGTGCTGTTCCGGTCTCAGCGGCTCAAGTCGCTGATCACCGCGGAGGACGAACGACTGATCCGCGCGCTCATCGACCGGTTCGGCGACGACGACTCGCTGGCCTACTTCTCCACCCGCCGCGACAAGGCCGTGGTGTTCTCGCTCGACGGTCGGGCGGCGATCACCTATCGCGTCGAACTCGGCGTCGGACTGGCCGGCGGTGATCCGATCGGCGACCCGGACTCGTGGTCGGGGGCGATCGCGGAGTTCCTGACGCTGTGCGAGCGGTACGGCTGGCATCCGGCGGCGATGGGCGCCAGCGAGCGCGGCGCCGAGGCATACGACGCGGCGGGTTTCGGCACGCTCAACATCGGTGACGAGGCGATCATCCACACCCGCGACTTCACGCTGTCGGGACCGGCGATGAAGAGTGTGCGCCAGGCGGTCACCCGTAATCGGCGGGCCGGGGTCACCGTACGAATCCGACGGCACAGCGAATTGTCGGACGCACAGATGGCCGAGGCGATCGCCCGCGCCGACGCGTGGCGCGACACCGACGAGGAACGCGGCTTCGCGATGGCACTCTCGCGACTCGGCGACCCCGCCGATGGCAACTGCCTGCTCGTCGAGGCGATCCAGAACGAGGGCACCGACGACGAGAAGGTCATCGGCTTGCTGTCCTTCGTCCCGTGGGGTCGGCGTGGGGTCTCGCTCGACCTCATGCGCCGCGACCGCAACGGCGTCAACGGCGTGGTGGAGACGATGGTCGTCGAGCTGTGTCAGCGTGCCGAACAGGTCGGCGTCACCGACATCTCCCTGAATTTCGCGACGTTTCGCGCCTTCTTCGAGCATGGCGGGCAGATCGGTGCCGGACCGGTGATGCGGGCGAGTTACTCGGCGTTGATGTTCGGCTCCCGGTTCTTCCAGATGGAGTCGCTCTATCGCTCCAACGCGAAGTACCTGCCGGATTGGCAGCCGCGGTACCTGTGCTTCGAGGACGCCCGGATGCTCCCGCGTGCCGGGCTGGCGAGCATCGTCACCGAGGGTTTCGTGCGGCTGCCGCGCTTCGGCCGCAAGGAACAGTACGAAGCCGGCGAGCCGTCGGTGCCGCAGGGAGTCGACGTCGACGCGCTCGTCGCGCAGTTCGCCGAGGAGGCCGATCAGCAGGCGGTCTCCGTGCATCGGCCCGAGCAGGTCCGGGTCCGGATGGCCAAGCTCGATCGGCTCGTCGCCGAGGGCTTCGACCCGTACCCGCCGGCCGACGCGCCCACCCACACCATCGCCGCGGCCCGGGAACTACCGCAGGGCACCCAGGTCACCATCGCCGGCCGCATCACCCGGTTGCGTGACTTCGGCAAAGTGATCTTCGCCGGCCTCCACGACTGGTCGGGGCAGGTGCAGTTGCTCATCGAGGATTCCCGGATCATTCCGGGCACACCGGATTTCGGCTCCGATGTGGACCTCGGTGATCTCGTCGAGGTGCGTGGCATGCTCGGCGAGAGCCGCAAGGGCGAGTTGTCGGTGCTGATCGACGCGTGGCGGATCAACGGCAAATGCCTGCGTCCGCTGCCCGACAAGTGGGCCGGTCTGACCGACCCGGAAGCCCGTGTGCGCCAACGCTATCTGGACCTGGCGACCAACGCCCGCAGCCGGGACCTGCTCAAGACCCGCAGCGTCGTCGTCAAAGCGCTGCGCGACTTCCTCGCCACCCGGGATTTCCTGGAGGTGGAGACGCCGATCCTGCAGCGAATCCACGGCGGCGCCAATGCCACCCCGTTCCAGACGCACATCAACGCCTACAACCTCGACCTCTATCTGCGTATCGCACCCGAGCTGTACCTCAAGCGGCTCTGCGTCGGCGGGGTGGAGAAGGTCTACGAGATCGGGCGGAACTTCCGCAACGAGGGCGTCGACTTCAGCCACAACCCCGAGTTCACCAGCCTCGAAGCCTATGAGGCGCATAGTGATTACCTGAAGATGCTGGATCTGACCCGCGAGATGATCCAGTTCGCCGCGATCGCGGCGCACGGTGAGCCGGTGATCTACCGGACCGGTGACGACGGCACCGTCGAGCGCATCGACATCTCCGGTGACTGGCCGGTCAAGACCGTGCACGAGGTGGTCTCCGAGGGTGCCGGTGAGGAGGTCACGCCGGAGACGAGCGCCGAGGACCTGCGTCGGATCTGTGATCGGCTGGAGATCGCACACCGCCCCGACTGGGACGCGGGGGCGCTGGTGCTCGAACTGTATGAGCACCTCGGTGAGGACCGCACGACGTTCCCGACGTTCTACATCGACTTCCCCACGTCGACCTCGCCGCTCACCCGTGCCCACCGCAGCCGCGCGGGTGTCGCCGAACGGTGGGATCTCGTCGCCTGGGGCGTCGAGCTCGGCACCGCCTACACCGAGCTCACCGATCCGGTCGAACAACGCAAACGGCTGACGGCGCAATCGATTCTGGCCGCCGACGGTGATCCGGAGGCGATGGAACTCGACGAGGACTTCCTCGAGGCACTCGAATACGCGATGCCGCCCACCGGCGGACTCGGCGTCGGCGTCGACCGCGTCGTCATGCTGATCACCGGTCAGTCGATCCGCGAATCGCTGCCGTTCCCGTTGGTCAAGCCCGACGAGGGGTAACCGTCGTCGACGGCGCCCGGTTTCACGCCGACGGCGCTTGTCTCAACGCCGAGAGCGCTCGAGGACGCGTCGCGAAGGCGCTGTCGGCGGGTTGGAGGGCGCTGTCGGCGGAGTAGGGGTCATTACCTGTTGGTTGCGGTTACACCTATGCTGGTTGGCATGAGTGAGCTCACCTTCACCCCGACCGCCGACCTGGTCGATGAGATCGGTGCCGATGTCCGTAGCTGCGACGTCCAGTTCACCCAGTACGGCGGCGTGCGCGAGTTCGTCGGCCGCGTGAGCACCGTGCGCTGCTTCCAGGACAACGCCCTTCTCAAGTCGGTGCTCGGCGAATCCAACCCCGGTGGTGTCCTCGTCGTCGACGGCGACGCGTCGGTGCACACCGCACTGGTCGGCGATCTGATCGCCGAACTCGGCCGGTCCAACGGCTGGGCCGGCATCATCGTCAACGGCGCGATCCGCGACGCGAAGACGATCGGCGGGATGGGGATCGGTGTGAAGGCACTGGGCACCAACCCGCGCAAGTCCACCAAGACCGGTGCAGGTGAGCGTGACGTGCCCATCGACCTCGGCGGCATCACCTTCGTCCCTGGCGACACCCTCTACTCCGACGACGACGGCATCGTGCTCGTCGCCGCCGTCTGACCGTCACACCCATCTCCCGATCGCTGACGAGGAGCGCACAGATCATGGCCCGACCCACTCCCGAATACTTCGCCCGTCTCGGTGCGCTCGTCGCCATCGACAACGCCGCCGACCGGCCCACCCGCCCGGTCCTCGAGGCGTTCAGTGGTGTCGAGATGGCCACCATCCCGGTCGGGACCGCCGCCGACCTCGAGACCGCCGTGGCCCGCGCCCGCGTCGCGCAGGAGGGCTGGGCCGCGCGCAGCCCGCAGGACCGCGCCAAGGTCCTCGACAAGTTCTCCGAGCTGGTGCACCGCAACGCGGCGTCGCTGATGGACATCGCGCAGGCCGAGACCGGCAAGGCGCGCGTCTACGCCCAGGAAGAGGTCATCGACGTCGCGCTGACCGCGCGGCACTACGCCACCGCGGGCCCCAAGATGCTCGCCGACCGCAAGGTCAAGGGCATCATCCCGGGCGCGACGAGTGTGCGGGTGCGATATCAGCCCAAGGGTGTCGTCGGCGTGATCAGCCCGTGGAACTATCCGCTGACCCTCGCGGTCTCCGACGCGGTGGCTGCGCTGCTCGCCGGCAACGGTGTGGTCATCAAACCCGACAGCCAGACCCCGTACTGTGCGCTGGCGCTGGCCGAACTGCTCTACGAGGCGGGCCTGCCGGCCGAGTTGTTCGCTGTTGTACCGGGACCGGGAAGTGTTGTCGGACAAGCGATCGTCGCCACCACCGACTACGTCATGTTCACCGGCTCGTCGGCGACCGGCGCCACGCTCGCCGAGCAGGCCGGCCGACGTCTGATCGGCTTCTCCGCCGAACTGGGCGGCAAGAACCCGATGATCGTCACCGCGGGCGCCGACATCGACCGCGCCGTCGAGGGCGCCGCCCGCGCCTGCTACTCGAACTCCGGGCAGTTGTGCATCTCCATCGAGCGCCTCTACGTCGACGCGATCATCGCCGACGAGTTCATCGAGAAGTTCGGTGCATTCGTCCGCGGCATGCGCCTGGGCGCCACCTACGATTTCAGTGCCGACATGGGCTCGCTCGCCTCAGCCGCCCAGGTCGACACCGCCCAGGCACACGTCGACGACGCAGTGGCCAAGGGCGCCACGGTGATCGCGGGCGGCAAGCGCCGCGCCGACCTGGGACCGTTCTTCTTCGAGCCGACCGTGCTCACCGGCGTCACCGATGCGATGGAGTGCTTCGCCAACGAGACCTTCGGTCCGGTGGTGTCGGTGTACCCGGTCGACTCGATCGACGAGGCCATCAAACTCGCCAACGACACCGACTACGGACTCAACGCCAGCGTGTGGGCGGGCAGCAGTGACGAGGCCCAGCGGATCGCCGAGAAGCTGCGGGCCGGCACGGTCAACATCAACGAGGGCTATGCCGCGGCGTGGGCGTCGACGGCAGCCCCGATGGGCGGCATGGGCATCTCCGGCGTCGGGCGCCGGCACGGCGAGGAGGGCCTGCTCAAATACACCGAGCCGCAGACGATCGCCGAGCAGCGGTTCATCGGCATCGATCGCGCACCCGGCATCCCGCAGGGCCTCTACCGCGCGGCGACGCCGTTCGCGATGCGCGCCCTGAAGTATCTGCCCGGTCGCTGATCGGATTCTCGAGCACTCGAACACCCGGGGTTCCGGCCCCTCCCGGGCCTGAAATCCCCTGATCAGCCGACACGCACACGGCGTGCCAATCCGGTTGGATGCAAGAGTGTTCGCGAGTGTGCGCCGACGTTCCGGCGTCTGGCTGGTCGTGGTGATCGGGGTCGTCGTCGGAGTGGTGGCGGCGTCGTCGGCATCGTCGACGACGGCTGCGCCGGTCGCACGGGTGGTGCCCGGGCCGGTTGCCGCGCCGCCGATGCCCCGTGCCCAGCAGCTCGTCCTGAGTTTCACCGGTGACAACATCCTGGGCACCGACGACAAGTTCTCCACGGCGACGTCGTTGCCGACGGTGTGGGCGGACAACGGGCGGCGGCCGGACTACTTCTTCCAGAACGTCAAGGCGCTGTTCGATGCGGACGATCTGACCGTCGCCAACTTCGAGGTGGCGCTCACGCGCCGCGGCACGCAGCGCTACAAGGGGGAGGGCGAGGTCTATCACTTCCACGGTGATCCGGCGCTCGCGGCGACGTTGCCCGCGGGCGGGATCGACGTGGTGACCGTCGCCAACAATCACACCTTCGATTACGGCCAGGTCGGTTTCGATGACACTCTCGCCGCGCTCCGGGGTGTCGGCGTGGAGTACTTCGGCACCGGTGACGAGAGTGAGGGGTCGGGGTACGACCTGGACAACCTGACCACGATCAAGGGCGTGAGGTTCGGCTTCGTCGGATACCAGGCGTGGACCGACAGCGCACAGATGCGTCGAAAACTGGTGTCGGACATCAAATCCCTGCGAGCCCGCGGCGCCGACGTGGTGATCCCGTTCATGCACTGGGGCATCGAGAGCGAACACGAACCGTACGGTGTGCAGACCGAGCTCGCCCATCTCGCGATCGATGCGGGCGCCGACCTCGTCGTCGGAACCCATCCCCATGTCATCCAGTCCATGGAGATCTATCGGGGCAAGCTGATTGCATACTCGTTCGGCAACTTCGCCTTCGGTGGCAACAGCAACCCCACCGACAAACGCACCTTCATCCTGCAAACCCGCTTCGACATGGCCGGTACCGCGGTGCGCGGCGTCGATTTCCGGGTGATCCCGACGCGGGTGTCACGTACGGAGTCCTACAACGACTACGTCCCGACGCCGTACCCGCAGGCGCAGGCGGCGCAGGTCCTGACGTTCATCAACGGGCTCTCCCCGACGCTGAACGGCCGCGCCGCCAATGCGTTCGTGCCGGTGAACCCGAACAATGTCCCGACGACCCCGACACGGCCGGGTGGGGTCGGCGGACCGGGCTGAGGGTCAGCGAGAAGCCCAGCCGTTGGCGTTGCCCGCCTGCGACCACTCACGGTCCCACAAAACGTCGTGGATGCGCGCGACCCGGCGTCGAACCAGGGTGACCCCACTCATCACCAGCGCGAACATCGCACACCAGGCCAGTACACCCACCCAGACCGCACCCAGAACGCGTTCGGTGGGGCCGGGGTGATCCTGGAGCCGGGTGCCGTCCGGGGTGGTCCATGCGGGGGTGGTGGAGCCGTCCTTGGTGCCGCGGGGCACCGACGTCGAATCGGTGTGCACGCCCGAGGAATTGCGCCACGAGACGGTGGCGGTGGTCTCGACGGCGGTCGGATCCGAATCGGAGACGCTGACGACCGTGGCGGAGATGGGGATCGCGGCGTCGGCGCGGTCGGTGACCGAGCGATAGGTGGCATCGGCCGCCCACACGCTCAGTGGGATCGCCAGGAGAAGGATGACGACGGATGCGACGACCGCGGCGGCGATCATCCGATCGCCGCGTCGCATCAACGGATTGTGGGACCACGGTAGATACGCGGCCCTCCGCCGATACGACATCCGGTTGTCCATCATTACCTCGCGATCGCGGACACATTCACCTTCCACAATTCGCTTCGGTAACGGTTTTGACAAACGCGAAAGCCCAGGTAACGACGAAGTGTGAGCAACCCAACACCGCTCGCACGCTCACAGGCTTCTCCCAGTCGTCGTCCAGTCGGGGTGGAGAACCGGACATCATTCTTGAACCCGATGCAGTGCGCTGCCATGAACGAGGCAAGTGCACTGGCGGGGCGGATCGCCCGGCGTACGTCCACCCGGCAACACACGCAGTGAGCAACGGCGAGACGTGAAGGTCTCGCGACAGGAGGAATGATGACCGCAATTCTGGATCGGCCGAGTTCGTCGCCGCCATCCGACGACGCCGCCCCACCGAGCCATCGGCGCACCGGGCGACCGATGCCGTGGAGCAAGCTGAGCCTGACCGGCTTGCTGACCATCACCGGAGTTCTCTATCTGTGGAACCTCTCGGCCAGCGGCTACGCCAACACCTTCTACGCCGCGGCCGCCTGGGCCGGGTCGCAGAGCTGGCGTGCCTGGTTCTTCGGCGCGCTGGATCCGTCGAGCTTCATCACCGTCGACAAGCCGCCGGCCTCGCTGTGGGTCACCGGGTTGTCGGTGCGGATCTTCGGGATGAACTCCTGGGCGGTGCTCGCGCCGCAGGCGATCATGGGCGTCGCGTCGGTCGCGTTGATGTACGCGACGATGCGCCGTGTCATCGCCGATCCCCGCCAGGGCACCGCGGCCGGCCTCATCGCCGGCGCCGTGCTGGCGTTCACCCCGGCGGCCGCCCTGATGTTCCGCTTCAACAACCCCGACGCGCTGCTGGTGCTGTTGATGGTGGCCGCGGCCTACTGCACGGCGCGGGCGATCGCGACCAACTCGGGCCGCTGGCTGGCCCTGGTGGGTGTCGCGCTGGGCTTCGCGTTCCTCACCAAGATGATGCAGGGCCTGCTGGTGCTGCCGGCATTCGCGCTGGCCTACCTGCTGTTCGCGAACAACGGCTGGCTCAAGCGGATCGGGCAGTTGCTGCTCGCCGCGGTGGCGCTGGTGGTGTCGGCGGGCTGGTTCGTGCTGGTCACGATCCTCGTCCCGGCGAGCTCGCGGCCCTACATCGGGGGCTCCACCGACAACTCGTTCATGAATCTGGTGCTCGGCTACAACGGGCTGGGTCGCATCAGTGGCGGTAACGGCCCGGGTGGTGGCGGTGGTCCCGGTGGCGGGCAGGCCGGAGGCTCCTTCGGCGGCTCGACGGGTCTGAATCGACTGTTCGGTTCGGAGATGGGCAACGAGATCTCGTGGCTGCTGCCGGTGGCGCTGTTCGTGGTGGCCTTCGGGGTGTACCTGATGATCCGTAGCTTCCCGATCTTCAACTACCGCAACGGTGTTGACCGCGTCGAGTCCGGCGCCATCGTCACCTGGGGTGGCTGGCTGCTGGTGACCGGGATGATCTTCAGCTACATGAGCGGCACCATCCACCCGTACTACACGGTGGCGCTGGCCCCGGCGATCGGCGCGCTGGTCGGCATGGGATCGGTGTTCGCGTGGCGGCGGCGGGCGCACTGGGACGGACGCATCGCGATGGCCGCGATGATCGGGCTGGCCGCATGGTGGGCCATCGTGCTGCTCAATCGCAACGACTGGGGTCCGGTCTGGTGCCGGTGGCTGATCGGTGTGGTGGCCGTCATCGCCGTGGTCGGTGTGATCGCCGGAAGCGTGCTGGGTCTGAAGAAGGTGGTGGCCGCCTCGGTGCTGGCCGGTGCACTCGCCGGATTCGGTGGTACCGCAGCCTTTTCGATCGCGACCGCGGCCACCGCGCACAGTGGGTCGATCCCGACCGCGGTGCAGACCTCCTCGGCCGGTGGCGGTATGGGCGGACCCGGTGGCATGGGTGGCTTCAGCGGACGAGGTGGGCAGCACGGCTCGACGCAGGGTACCCAGGGGACCCCGCCGTCGGGGACTGTGTCCCAGAACGGTTCGGCCCAGAACGGTTCGGATCAGCAGGGACGACGTGGCGGTGGCATGAGTGGTTTCGGTGGCGACGTCTCGTCGAACAGCGATCTGGTCAAGCTGCTGCAGTCCACCAACGCCACCTGGGCGGCGGCGACCAACGGATCGCAGTCGGCGTCGGGGATCGAGATCGCGACCGGCAAGTCGGTGATGGCCATCGGCGGCTGGAGCAACGACCCCGCGCCCACGCTCGACGAATTCAAGAAGATGGTGTCGGAGGGCAAGATCGCCTACTACATCGGCGGATCGGGCGGCGGTCCCGGCGGCAATTCGGAGATCTCGACCTGGGTGTCGCAGAACTTCACCGCGATGACCGTCGGCGGGCAGACGGTGTACAAGCTGATCTGATCCCCTCGGTCTGATCACGCCCGCCAGACCACGGCAGCCGCGACCGAATCGGTCGCGGCTGCCGTGCTGGTGGGCCCGGGTGGATTGCTCATTCCATCGTGTAGTGAAAGGTGATCGGGTAGCCGTCGTCGCTGTGGCCGGCCAGGTCGATCTCGGCGTGTCCGCGCATGGCTGCCAGACCGCCGGTGCCGAGGCCCTCGACGATCTCGACCGTCTCGTGCACGCCGGTGGCGTTGTGGAAACCGTTGTGCCGCAGCACGAGACTGCCCTCGTGGCCATCGATCGAACCCTCGAACGCCTCGAAGCCCGCAGTCGGGGCGTCGGCGCCCTCGATGTAGGTGAGCAGGTAGGCGAGGGTGCCCGTGCCCGTGACGTCACCCTGGTAGGAGTAGGCGACGTCGGCGCGGCTGAACCCCCGCGCCGGGTAGGTGACGCCGCTGATCTCGACGGTGCGGTCGTCGGTGGTGTAGATCTTCTCCTCGTTCCACGAGGTGACCTGGAATGTGGCTGTGACGGAGTGTGTCCGGGACGTCGATGAGGTGCTCATGGCTCCAGGGTGCGGTTGGGGTGCGGGTGTGGTCTTGTACAAACGCGACATCGGTTCGACACTGGTCGTGATGAGCGAGGACGGAAACGAGGGCTTCACCACGCGGCCCGTGCTGGGCCGCGGGCCACGGGCGATCATCGGACCTGCCGCCGCGATGCCGTTCCGGGTGTCGCGTCTGCGTGCGCCTGCCGATCTCGCTCGCTGGGTCGACTACTTCTGGATCGTGCGCTGGTCCACCGTCGACATTCATGAGCAGCAGGTCATTCCGCAACCCGTGGTGCACGTGGCGGCCGAGGACGGCAGGCTCTGGGTGCATGGCGTGGGGGAGAGCAGGTTTTCGCGGACGCTCACCGACGACGGTCAGGTGTTCGGCATCGCGTTCCGTGCCGGTGGATTTCGGGGATTTCTCGACGGTCCGGTGAGTGCGTGGACCCGATCGGTGCGCACGGTGGCCGACGTGCTCGGCGTCGATGACCGTGAGGTTGCGCGGCAACTCCTCGATCCCGACGTGGGCGACGACGAGTTGGTGACGATCGCCGTCCGGTGGCTCGCCGAGCGTGATCCCGTCGACGACCCGGTGATCGACGAGGTTGCCGCGCTCGCCGAGGCGGCCGAACACGACCCGTCCATCACTCGTGCCGAGCAACTCGCCGCACAGGCGGGCGTGAGTTTGCGGACGCTGCAGCGGCAGTTCGGTGAGTACGTGGGCATCGGACCGAAGTGGGTCATCCAGCGGTTCCGGATACTCGATGTCGCTGCGATCGCCAATGCGGGTGGAGACGTCGACTGGGCCGACACGGCGGTGCGTCTGGGATTCAGCGACCAATCGCATCTCACGCGCGCGTTCAGTCGCATCGTCGGGAGACCCCCGGCCACCTACGTCCGGACCGAACGGACCGGGGGCAGTGAACGGTGAGCGGGTTCGATGAGCGCCGGACGCGCTACTGTCGAGCAGTGCGCTGCCGCCGGAACGGCTTCGGCGGTCCTGGACGGGAGGTATGATGACGGACGACAGCACTACCGGCGAGACCGGAAGAATCAGTGAATTCGGCAGGGACGGATATGTTTTCGATGTGATCGACTCCGGTCGTGTGGGGTCGGGGGAGGTACCGGGCGCCGACATCCCGATCGTGCTGCTGCACGGATTTCCCGAACGCGCCGCGTGCTGGAACCTGGTCACCCCGATCGTGAACGAGCGCGGCTACCGCACTGTCGCCCCTGATCAGCGCGGATACTCCCCGCGGGCGCGTCCGGCCGCCGTCCGTGATTACCGGATCTCCGAGCTCGCCCGCGACGTCATTGCCTTGGCCGACACGCTGGACGCACCGAAAATTCATCTGGTGGGCCATGATTGGGGATCGGGAGTGGCGTGGGCCGTCGCCGCCGACTATCCCGATCGTGTCGCCACGCTGACCGCACTCGCGGTTCCGCATCCGGGGGCCTATCTGCGCGCGATGCCGCGTGGTCAGCTGTTGCGGTCGTGGTACATGGGGGTGTTCCAGATCCCGGGATTCGCGGAATGGGCGCTGAGCAAAGGCATGTCCAACCCGAGGGCGGCACGATTCGGTCCGCCCGGCTTCGCCGAGCAGCTGCAGACCGACATCATCGACTACGGTGCACTGACCGGCGGACTCAACTGGTATCGCGCACTGAAGTACGGCGATCGCGGACTGATGAACCGCAAGGTCACGGTGCCGACCACCCACATCTGGAGCGACGGAGACGTCTACCTGTCCCGGGCCGGCGCCCGCGGTTGCGCCCAGATGGTGGACGCCCCTTACGACTTCATCGTCCTCGAAGGAGTCGACCACTGGATTCCGCAACGCCGCCCGGAACAGGTGGCCGAGGCGATCCTCGCTCGCATCGCCTGAGTCGCCGGCGCCGCGCTGGTGGAACTTGCCTTCAGTGGATGGTCGCGGTTGATATGAATATAACTTCCACCGGAGCGGGTATCCGACCCCGATTTTCGGGGTTTTCGGCCCAATTCGGTGGAAACTGTATCCGCGGTCGCGGCTTGCACCCGCCCGTCGGTTCATGACGTTCGGCCCTTCCGTCCCGATGGCCGTCCCGCCCCGAGAACCGTTGCACCGATGGGTGCTCGGTCCACCGTGACCCGAATCCAGCATCGGCGCCGGTGGTCTCGAGGCTCGCCGCACGCGGCTCGCACCTCGACCAGCGGGGGACGACGATCCCCTCGAATGATGCTGATGTTCTCCCCATCCGACGATCGGACACTCCCCACCCGATGGTCGAGGTGCACGGCGCCGCAGACGCCGGGCCTCGGGACCCGTTGCACCGGATTGTGCGGAAGGAAAGGTGCTTGTGGACAACAGGTTTGGCTGGTGGGCTGGCGGCAGTTGTCTGTCGGTGGGGTGTGGTAGTGGGTATGGCTTTCGCTGTGATCGGGGGGATGATGAGCCGCCAGGCGGAGAGCCGCGAGATCGCTTGTACCGATGCTGGTTTCGGCTCCGCGCTGCTAGCTCCCCTCCGCGACTACGCTCGCCGCAGGACCTCTCCAAGCGACCCCGTGCTGTCGGCGCGTGTGCGTTCCGAGTCCTGTAGCGCTTTCACGCCGAGATGTGCACCGGCGATGATGAGCGACAGGACGGCCATCGGCACCCCGGCGAGGGTGAGCAATCCCCAGAAGAAGGCCCAATTAGCAAGGCCGACAAAGGCTACGACGAGAATCACCGGGACCACCAGCCACGAGACCCAACACCGCATGACGATCGCCGCCACGATCGGGGGCAGGGCGAGCGCCAGACCCAATTGGATCAACGGCCACGGTCCGAGCGCGGAGAAGGCCGTATCCGCGCACGTGGCACCGGGTCGGGTGCCCGTCTCCTCCAGTACACCGCCCTTGCCGCATCCCAGGGACACGAAACCGACCGGCTGATACGCCGCCCAGATCACGAATGCCAGAGCGCCCACGGCGATTACGCACCACAGGCACCGAACCGCGGCCATGGTCGGTCAGCTCCGCCGACGCCGAAGTACCTCGATGAGGAGCAGTAGGACGGCGAGTAGGCCGCCGCCGACGACGACCGGCACACGAACGGGATAGGGGAGCTCCGTGGGGGCGCCGGCGCGCAGCTGCGCGAAAGTGGCTCGCTGAGCATCGGATTCGGCGACGACGTCGACGATCGCCGTGCTGTCGGATTCTGCGGATGCAGGCTGCTCGGAAGCCGAGGGGGTGGACGTCACGGCTTCGGTGGTTGGTTCGGCGGCGGCCGGCTCGTCGAAGGGAAGCTCGGGTTCGACAGCGGCACGGGCCGGTGTCGGCTCGGGTGCCGGTTCAGGTGACGGGGGAACCGACTTGGGTGGCGCCTTCTTGGCCGGCGCGGTGCCCGCGCTCGGTGACGGCCGCTTGGTGGGCGGCGCCTTCTTCGCCGGCGCCTTCTTCACTGGGGCTTTCTCGGCGGTGGCCTTCTTCGGGGCGGACTTCTTCGCCGCGGCTTTCTTTGCCGGCGCCTTTTTCGCGGGCGCTTTCTTCGCGGGGGTCTTCGTGGCCGCCGGCTTGTCGGTTGCGGCCTTGTCGTTTGCGGCTTTGTCGGCGGCGGTTTCCTCGGCGTCAGCGGCCTTCGGCGGAGCCTTCTTGGCGGGTGCCTTCTTCGCGGGACTCTTCTTCGCGACCTTCTTGGCCGGTGTGCTGTGACCGGCCGCGCCGGAACCCGTTTCCGGCTCGCCACTCCCGGCCGTCCGGCCTTCGGACGATGGGCGCGCCTTGTTCGGGTCCGGGTCGGTCATGGTGCGGTCGCTCCCTCGCATGTCGCTGACGTGGCGAAACCAATCCTAGACATGACACACACCGGACACGGACACCCCGGACACAGCACCACGCCGTCTCACGACGCCGTCACCGGCGCCCGACATTGCTCAGGACCGGACGCCGAGCCTCGCGAGGATGTCGGCGTCGATCGCCCCGAGTTCGTCCTCGATCGCGCGGTGCGCGGTGCGACGCTGTCCCGACGCCATCGCCTCGGCGGCGTCCACCGCGATGGCGAGGTTGTCCAGACGCTTGCCGATCGCGTCGACGAAGGCCTTGGCATCGGCGGTGGTGTCCTGGGCGGCCACCTTGTCCAGGGAGGTGCGGGCGGTGGCAATCCGCGCGGCGAGGCTCGCACCGTGTCCGGAGAACTGACGCAGCACGTCCGGCGCGACGCCGACCCGTTCGGCCTGCATCGACGAGAACCGACCCCGTGCGGCCACCGCGGCGCGATACACAACCGGTGCGACGATCGGTGCGACGAGCCGGCCGACCGTCAGATAGCGGCGCACGCTCGCCGGGCTGTAAGGCTTGGCGTCGGCGGCAGCCTTCGCCTTCGCGGCCACCGTCTTGGCTTCGGCCTGCGCGACCTTCACCTGCGCCTTGCTCGCCTTGCGGTCGGCCTTGGCGGCCTTCTTCGCAGTCTTCTGCTCGACCTTGAGCTCTTTGCCCCGCAGCTTGTGCTCGGCCTTGCGGCGTTCCTTGGCGGCCTTGCGACGATCCTTGGATTCGAACTTGGCCTCGAGCTTCGCCTTGGCCTTGAGTGCTTTGGCCTCGGCCCGCCGTTCGGCACGGCTTCTACCGTCGGACGAGAACACACCCATCGGGGCACCTTTCGCTGGGACTGCCGAGTCTTTGTCCACCTGTACGAGTCCATCTACACGATCGCGACATGACGCGCGCGACCGCGATGGTGAACCCACCGACACAAGCATTACATAGGCTCGGAAACAGACTGTGACGGGCGATACCGCACAACCGGGGACTGCAGGAGGTGACGACGACGGTGGTGAGCCTGCTGCACGCCCGGGACCTCGCCGGGTGCGAGCATCGCCTCGCCCTGGATTCCGCGCACCCCGAGATGACCCGAGACCGTCCGCAGACACCCGAGGCCGCGCGTCGCACCGAGGCTGCGGCGTTGCATCGGGATCGTGTCCGTGACCTGCTGCGGGCCATCCACAGCGACCAGGAACCGAACACGTTCGTCACCGTCGGCCCGGGCTCCTCGGCACAGCGGGCGGCGCGGACGTTGCAGGCATGCGACGAGGGTGCGCACTGGATCTGGAATGCGACGCTGCCGATCGACCCCGACCATGGTCGTCGGGGACACTCGGAACTTCTCGTACGCGTCGACGACGGCTATTTCCCGATCATCGTGGTGAATCATCGGGCGTCGTATCCGGCCAAGCCGCGACGCGGTGCGCCCGCCGAGGGCACGGCGGCGCTGCTGACCAGCCCGCTGTGGGGCTGGCTGCCGACCCCCGACCCACACCGCACCATCCGCAACCACCGTCGTGACCAGCTGCGGCTGGCCCATCTGACCCAGATGCTGCTCGACGAGGGGCTGGCCCCGACGCGTGACGAGCCGGACCTGTGCGCAGGGGTGATCGGCCTGGACATCGATTGCATCGTCGTGCACCGCATCGGAACGACGCTGCCCGACTACCGGTCGGTGTTCGAGCGGCGACAGGCCATCGCCGCGGGGTCGGTGCTGACCGCACCGCGCCGGGTCTCCGAGTGCCGCAGCTGCCCGTGGTGGGAGAAATGTGGTCCCGAACTCGAGGCGCGCCGCGACATCAGCCTCGTGGTCTCCTCGGGGCAGGCCGACACCCTGACCGAGGCGGGAATCCGGACCGTCGACCAGCTCGCCCGCTACGAGGGGCCGGCGCCGCAGTCGTGGCCGTCGAACGTGGCCTTCGACGACGCCGTGGTCAACGCGATCGCCTGGCTCACCGAGGTGCCCCTGGTGCGCCGGGTCGAGCGACCCCTGGTGCGGCGGGCCGACGTGGAGGTCGACGTCGACATGGAGAGCTACGGCGAGGACGGCGCCTACCTATGGGGCACGCTGCTCACCGACAACGTCGACCGCGACCGGCCGGTGCGCTATCGGCCCTTCGTCACCTGGCACCCACTCCCGACCGCCGACGAGGCCCGCTCGTTCGCCGAGTTCTGGGCGTGGCTGAAAGCCGAACGGCAGGCCGCGCACGACAGCGGGAAAACCTTTGCCGCCTACTGTTATTCGCAGCAGGCCGAGAACCGGTGGTTGCTCTCCTCGGCCGATCGGTTCGCCGGCGCACCAGGCGTCCCCACGCGCGCCGAGGTCCAGGCGTTCATCGATTCGTCGGAGTGGGTCGATATCTATGAGGCGGTGAGCGCGAATTTCGTGTGCCCGCAGGGCAAAGGCTTGAAGAAGGTCGCTCCCGTCGCCGGTTTCACCTGGCGCGACGACGAGGCCGGCGGCGCCGCGTCGATGGATTGGTACAAGGCGGCTGTCGCGCTCGGCACCACCGAACTCGATCTCTCCCAACGTGATCGGCTCTTGGCCTACAACGAGGACGACGTGCTCGCCACCAAGGTGTTGCGGGAATGGATGGACGGTGACTGGACCGATCCCGACCTCGCCCGGCGCGTCCCCTATCAAGAAGAGCTGTTGACGCTGCGTCGACGGTCAGAGGCGCGTCGAACGCAGGGCGTCGAGGAACGGCCCGGTGCCGACGAGCGCGACGGCGCCGAGCAGTAGCAACAGGCCGGGCGAGATGTCGCGGAAGAAGCCGCCGACGCCGGCGAGGGTGACCTTCGGTTCCGCGGCGGGAGCCGCCTGCGGAGCCGTCGAGACCGGCCGTGGTGTGGTGGCGCGTGGTGTGGTGGCGCGCGGTGCGGGTGCGCCCGGCGCGGGAGACGCCGCCGGGGCGGAATTCGGTGTCGATCGGCCGGTGTGCGGAGCGGATGTCCCGGGAACCGCGCCCGCACCACCCGCACCTGCGGCAGGTGGTGCGACGGGCACGACCGGCGGCACCGGCGCGGCGGGTGCCGCGGGTGCGGGTGCAGTGGCCGTCGGCCGGGGACGCTCACGTTGCGGGTTCACCACGTTGCCCGACGACGAGGTGGACGTCGACACGGACGGTACGGAGTGGGAGTGGGGAGGGACGGTGATACTGGTCGGTGTTGTAGGCGGCGTTTCGTCCGTCGTCGGCGATGTGGTGGTTAACGATGTGGTGGTTGACTCAGTGCTGGGTGCTGTCTCGGGATCGGTTGTAGGTGCGACAAACGACGATCCACCGGTCGATCCACACGAGTGGTGGCAGTGAGACCCGCCGCCCGGCGACCCTGATCCGCCGCCCGGTGACCATGGAGGCGAGGCAACGGCCACCCCGACCCCGGCGCCGACCATCAGCATCAATGTGGCGAGCAGCGTGAGTAACGGCACACGTCGATGCCAACGCGGCGTCGGTGTGCGGTGCCGTCCCATCGCTGGTCTCTCCTGTTGTCGTCGGGTGGATCTCTGTCGTCGGGGGATCTCCCGATTTCTGAGTGATCCATCAATGGCCGCGCGGCCGTGTTTGCCTCGTATTCACCGATCTGTGACTGTAGGATCACAGACTGATCACGGCCAATGGACCCCTGTCACAGTGACTGTGATCAACACCACAAAAGCTTCAGGAGTGCTGGCTGTGCGGCTGAAGTGGTTCCCGAGGACACGGCCGTGCGAAATTTGATGATAGCTGCCGTTGCGGAATCTCGGGTTTACGGTCTTTAATGTTTGCAAATGCAAGTTTCAGGTTTCGGAGAAGGTATGACGTCACGAGGCGATGAACGGCCCGCGGGTTCGACGACGGGGGCGATCGACAAAGACAAGCCGGTCGACACCGACCCCGGCCTGTTCGCGCGCAGATTGGAAGAGCTGTTCCGCACGGTGCCGGGGCCCAATGGCCGCGCGTACAGCGCCAAGGCGATCGCGGCGCGATCGACCGAGCGCGGATTCCGACTCGGCGAGTCCTACCTGAGCCAGTTGCGCTCGGGTAAGGCCAAGTCGCCGTCGTTCCGTACCGTCGAGGGGATCGCGGCCGCGTTCGGCGTGGACGTGCACTACTTCCTCGAGGATCGGGCGGCCCAGCGCACCCGGGACGAGATCGACCTGATGCGCCTGCAAGCCGACACGAACGTGCAGCTCGCGGCGTTCCGTCTGGCCGGTCTGTCCAGCGATTCGGTGACCGTGGTCAACGAGCTCATCAAGGTTCTGCGCGAGCAGCAGGGGCTGCCGAAGGATCCGCCGGATATCGTGGCAGCGGGGTTGACCGAAGAGCAGGCCGATGCGCGGCTGCGCGTAGTCGGCGGCAAGGAGATCGAGGACTGATCTCCGTCGTCGCCGCGGGCCCGCTCCGCCACGACGAGGAGGGGTGTCCGATGCGCAGTTCGCGCGAGATGTGGACGCTGTGCCGTTCGGTACTCGCCCCGCTCGACCTCGACCTGCCGCTCGATGTCGATCAGCTCTGCGACCGCTTCGGCGAACGCAGGGGACGGCCGATCCGCCTCATCGCACACCCGCTTCCGGCGGGAGTGCCCAATGGGGTATGGCTGGCCGCCGAAGACGCCGACTACTTCTTTCACCAGGTCAACACCACACGCTGGCATCGTGATCAGATCGTCATCCACGAGTTCGCGCATCTCATCGCCGGCCATCAGATGCTCGCCAGCATGCCGGAGGTGCTCGCCGGGCTCAGTGACGCCGACGCCGACTCGTCACTGCGCGGTACCTGCTACGACGACGACCGCGAACGGGAGGCCGAGACCCTGGCGTCGATGATCCTCACGTGGGCGGCCAAGGCCAGCGACGGCGTCGGGCACAGTTCCGCCGACCCGGAGATCCGCGGGCTGCAGCGCCTCCTCGGAGGCCACAAGGGGTGGCTGTGATGTCGGTGCATCCGTTGGCCGCCGAGGTCCTCGCCACGCGATGGCTGACGGCGCCGGCGGTGATCAACGTGCTCGCGCTGGTCATCTTCGCCGCGGCGTTGTGCTGGCGGATCGACCAACTCCGTCGGCACGGCGGTGGCTTGCAGGCCCTCGCCATGACGGTGGCGGTCACGGCACTGACCCTGGCCTTCGTCGTCGACAACGACTCGGTCGCGCACACCCTCGACGACTGGTTGTTCGCCGGGGCCTCCCGGGTTGTCCTGTACGGCCTGCTGGCGCTGGGCGTGGCCGCCCTGATCGTCGTGTTCTTCTATCCCGGCCGCTCGGTGACCCGGGAACGGCGTGCCGGCGTCGAGGCCATCCCGCTCGTCGCCGCGCTGATCGGGCTGCAGGTGACCCTGTCGTTCGTGCCCGCGGAGATGCGCGATGCGTCACTGAGTCATTGGACGCTGACCAACTGGGGTTACGCGCTGTTCTATCTGATCGCCTGCGGCTATCTGGCGTATGGGTTCTTCGCCTGCGTGCGCAGCGTCGCCAAGTATCTGACGCACGCAGACGGGTACATGCGCACCGCGCTGATCCTGCTGATCGCCGGGCTGGGGCTGCTGGCGATCGGCTCGGTCGTGCAGATCGTCTACGTGCTCGGCAACGCGACTGGCGTGATCGACGCGTCGTGGCTGTTGACCACCAGCCGATGGCTCGAGGTGCTCGGTGTCGTCGGGTTCCTGTTCGGGATCAGTTTCCCGATGCTGCGTTCGAAGTGGCAGGGACTCACCGCGAATCGTCGGCGCCGTCGGGCCGCTCAGGACCTGTTGCCGTTGTGGGAGCTGGTGACCGACGCGGTCCCCGAAGTGGTCCTGCCCGATCCCGGGCGCATGTCGCCGACGGCGCTGCTGCATCGGCGGGTGGTCGAGATCCGGGACGCCCTCGCACAACTGAGCCCGTTCCTCTCCGACGCCTTCGACTATGCAGGTGTCGATGTTCGTGCCGGGATGGTGCGGATGGCAGTCGAGCGCCGCAAGACCGAGGGGGTTCGATCGGGGGCGGTGCGTGCCCTTCTGCCCGCTCTCGACGACGGTCTCGAGGGCGATGCGGCCCCGCTGCTGGAGCTGTCCGCGGCGGTCGCGGCCCTGCCCGACGTCGAGGACGACGACACCGACGCGCCCAATAGCCCGAAACACTTTGTCACGGAAGAAGATTCACAGGAGAGTCCTCAGGGCCGGCACGCTGCGCATTGACCGGCCCCGAGGGTCGAACAGTGCTCAGCGCGGCGCCATGCGCAGTGCGCCGTCCATCCGGATCGTCTCGCCGTTGAGGTAGTCGTGGGCGACGATGAACTCGGCGAGTTGGGCGTACTCGTCGGGTTCGCCGAGACGCTGCGGGAACGGGATGCCCTCGGCGAGGGTCTTCTGGAACTCCGGGGTGATCCCGGCGAGCATCGGGGTCTTGATGGTGCCCGGCGCGATCGTGCACACGCGCACGCCGACCTGGGCGAGATCGCGGGCCGCCGAGATCGTCATCGCATGGACGCCGCCCTTGGACGCGGCATAGGCGATCTGACCGATCTGCCCCTCGAATGCGGCCACCGACGCGGTGTTGATGATGACGCCACGAGCGCCGTCGTCGCCGACCGCGGGTTCCTGCTGCATGCGGTTGGCCGCCAACCGCATCACGTTGAACGTGCCGACCAGGTTGATGTCGATGATCTTGCGGAACAGATCGAGATCGTGCGGGCCCTTCTTGCTCAGGATGCGCGACGCCCAGCCGACACCGGCACAGTTGACCGCGACGCGCAGCGGGGCGCCCGATTCGGCAATGGTGTCGATGGCCGCCGACACCTCGTCCTCGCTGGTGACATCGGTCGCGATGAAGTTCACACCGCCCGGGGCGCCGTCTTCGGTGGCCTTGTCGATACCCGCCTGCAGGTCGAGGCCGAAGACCTCGGCGCCGGCGGCGGCGAAGCGGGCCGCGGTGGCCGCACCGAGGCCGGAGGCGGCGCCGGTGACGATGACGGAGGAGCCGGAGACGTCCATCGTTTCATGTCCTTTCGGGTCTGGCCAGAGGTCGAACACCCCTGGCCGATCGTTCGTTCGGTGTTTTCCCGAACACCCTAGGACATGTCGTGGCCGACTGGCTATCGGGACCCGTCGGTGCTACTCGGCTGATCGGGTGTGTGATCGACCATGTGTTGATCGGGCCCCTGCTGATCCGCCACCTGGTGTTCGGGCGCCCGGGCCGCCTCGTTCGCCCGGCGCCGCCGATGGACGTGGCGGATGTAGACCGAGCCGACGCCGATGAGCACGACCACTGCGGTCACGGTCCCGATGACGACCGGGGTGCTCGCCGCCGTGAGGCCCTCGAACAGCAGCCAACCGGCGAAGACGAAGAACAGCACCGCGGCACCGAGGGAGATGACGCGCTCGGGCAGATGCTTACCGAGCAGCATGCCCACCACGATGGCCAGGGCGTCGGCGGCGACCATGCCGATCGTCGAACCGATCCACACGCCGACCCAGTCGTTGTCGGTGGCCAGGGTGATGGTCGCGAGCATCGTCTTGTCGCCGAGTTCGGCGAGGAAGAACGACGACATCACCGCCAGGAAGACCGAGGCGCCGACGCGGTCGGCCTTGGTCTTCTCGTCGTCGTCGAGGTCGTCACCGCGCAGCGTCCACAGGCCGAAGATCAGCATCGCCAGGCCGCCGCAGATCGACAGCATGTCCGACGGGATCGACAGACCCAGGAAATGGCCGAAGAACACCGACACCGCGTGGACGGCGGTGGTCGCCACGGTGATGGCACCGAGAACGATCCACCACTTGTAGCGCAGGGCGTAGGTCATGGCCATCAGCTGCGACTTGTCACCGAGTTCGGCGACGAAGATCACGCCGAAGCTCAACAGGAGGGCAGCAATCATGAGGGCCACGTTAGCCAGACCTCAGTGCCGCCCGCAACGTCTCGCGCGGCCGTATTTCCGCAGGTAGGCGGCACAAAAACGAAAGTTTGGGTACCCTCAAAAACCGATCCGGACGGCAGTGCGGGAAGCTTGGGCGGCTTACGCTGCGAGAAGCATCGCCAGCACCGCGGTGTCCGGGTCGGCGCCGGGGTCGATTCCCACCTGATTGCGCAGGTTCACCACGGTCCCGTCGGCCTCGGCCTCGGCCCATCCGGCGCGGTGCTCGAGACCGAGTTCGGGCAGTCCGGGCAGCAGCACGCACCCCGAGGCCACCTGCGAGCACTCCGGCAACGACGGACGGGTCCGCGATGGCGGGTGCAGCATCAGCAGGGCGGGCGGATTGGTGAGGAAGCGCCCGGCCTCCAGGAAGCTGTCGTCGACCACGTTGCCGACGGCGACCATCATTCCGACGGCGTCGTCGGCGGCCTCCTCGGGTCGTTCCTCGACGACGCCGAAGATCGTGGTGGTGGGCAGGAATCCGGGCCGGCAGGCGATGCGGACCGAGGCCACCAGGGTCTGGGTCCATTCGAGGGTCGATTCCGGCCAGCGGCCGGAGATGAGGATGCCGTTGAGTTCGCCTTCCTGGTGAACCGGCGTGAGTCCGATCGCGGTGGACTGCATGGTGACTCCCTCCTGACGAGGTACTACTGAACCGGCTGGCGAACAACCGGTGAAGAAAATATCCACCCTTCCCAGCGCCGCGACAACTCGAATCACCGGGATGTGACGGTACTTTTACACTTCGCGTTCACCGCCTGTTGCGGACCGTGTGCGCCGACGCCGCGGCGGGCTGCCCAGCACGTCCAGGCACACTGGTGGGGTGCGAAGAAAGACCGAGACACCTTCGGCGGGGAAGCCGAGTGCACCCCGCGGACCGCTGCGCCCGGTCGAAATAGCCTCGATCGCGATCTTCGGCGGGCTGGCCGTGGCCGCCGTCGTCATCGCCGCGGTCATCCCGCTCGCCAGTGCGGTGCGCGTACTCGCCCCGGTGCCGCTGGCCCTGATCGCCGCCCGGACGCGCCCGCGCGCCACCGTCGCGGCGGCGGTCGCGACCACCGGGGTGGCCTTCGCGATGGCCGGCAGCGGTGCCGCGCTGTCGGTGTTCGGCTCGGCGGTCCTCGGTGGCATCATCGGCGAACTCAAACGACGCGGCCGTGGCGTGCCGGCGATGCTGGCCGCGGCCACCATCGTGGCGCCCGTCGTGGCCGCGGTGACCGTGCTGATCCTGCTGATCCTCAAGCCCCTGCGCGAGCTGGTGCTGGCCGCGTTGTCCAACTCCCTCGAGGGCGCGGCCCGGTGGATCGGGAAGATCCCGTCGATCGGGGACGGAATCGCCCACGGACTCACCAGCTTCCGCACCAGCATCGTCGACTGGTGGTGGTTGTGGATTCTGGTGTCGGGGGCGGTCGGCACCTTCCTGACCATCGTGGTGGCCTGGTGGATTCTGGGCGCGGTGATCGAGCGGCTCTCCGACGTGCCCAGCGAGGACACCCTCGACGCCGGTGACGCGGAGGTCACCATCGGTGACGACACCGTCATCGCCCCCTTGCCGATGACCCTGCGCGACGTCGAGTTCTCCTACGAACCCGGCGGTCGGCGCATCCTGCGCGGCATCGACATGACCATCGAGCCGGGCGAGTTCATCGCCGTTGTCGGCGCCAACGGATCGGGCAAGTCGACGCTGGCCAAGATCCTGGCCGGACGACATCCGTCGGCGGGCACCCTGACCCGTCCGGGTGCTGCGGGCCTCGGTCGCCTCGGCGGTACCGCCATGGTGTTGCAGCGCCCGGAGACGCAGATGCTGGGCTCCCGGGTCGCCGACGACGTCGTCTGGGGTCTGCCCGCGGGCGCCGACGTCGACGTCGAGGCGCTGCTCGCCGAGGTGGGACTGGCCGGCCTCGGTGAACGCGAGACCTCGGATCTGTCCGGCGGTCAGCAGCAGCGCCTGGCCATCGCCGGGGCGTTGGCCCGCAATCCCGCGTTGCTCATCGCCGACGAGGTGACCTCGATGGTCGACCCGCAGGGCCGCGAGGAGATCATGGCGCTGCTCACCGCGTTGCCGCGCACCCGCGGCGTCGCCGTCGTGTTGATCACCCACCGTGCCTCGGAAGCCTCGGCCGCCGACCGCGTCGTGCACATCGTCGACGGTCGGGCGGTCCCCGAATCGCCGACGTGGTTCCCCGCCGCCGGACCGGGCGGCGAGGCGCGGCCGGAGACCGTCGGTGAGACCCACGCGATCGGCCATCGCGCGCCGCTGTTGCGGCTGACCGACGTCGGGCACACCTATCTCGCGGGTTCGCCGTGGGAGGTACGGGCCCTGAGCGCGGTGTCGTTGACGGTCGATCGTGGTGACGGCCTGCTGATCGTCGGTGGAAACGGTTCGGGGAAAACAACTCTCGCGTGGATCATGGCCGGACTCATCGCGCCGTCGGAGGGCACGTGCGAACTCTCCGACGACGGTGACTGGGCCAAGGTCACCGGCAAGGTCGGTGAGGTGGGGCTGGCCTTCCAGCACGCGCGCCTGCAGATCCAGAAGCAGAACGTCGGCGAGGAGATCATGGCCGCCGGCGGTGAGAAGGTCGGTACCACCGAGGTGGCGCGGGCCCTGGAGTCGGTGGGACTGCCGCGTTCGATCGCCGCCGCCCGCACCGACTCGCTCTCGGGCGGTCAGATGCGCCGGGTGGTGCTGGCTGGTCTGCTGGCCCGCCGGCCGGAGGTGCTCGTCCTCGACGAGCCGCTGGCGGGTCTCGACCCCGGCGCCCGCACCGAGGTCATCGGCGTGCTCGCGGGATTGCGGCGGGCGGGTATGACGATCGTGATCATCTCCCACGACTTCGCCTCCCTCGGCGACGTGTGCGATCGCCGCGTCCACCTGGTGCGCGGTGTCCTCACCGAAGGCGGCACCGACCACGTCCACGACGGTCCCGCGCTCGACATCAACCCGCACGAGCCCGAGGTGACCGACGCCGCCCGGCCGACGCTGTTCCGCGGAAAGAGGTCTCACGAATGACGATGCGTACGGTGCCACTACGTCAGGTGCCCGGCGATTCGGTGATCCACCGGCTCTGGGCGGGCACGAAGCTCCTCGTGGTTCTCGTGCTCAGCGTGATGACCTGGGTGCTGCCGTCGTGGCCGGCACTCGGCATGGTCGCCGCGGTGCTGGTGATCACCGCGCTGATCGCCGGCATCCCCTTGGGCGCGATTCCCCGGCCGCCGTGGTGGTTCTGGGGGCTGTTGCTCCTCGGAGCGGCCGTCAATGCCGCGGTCAGTGTTGCCGCTGTGGTCGTGTTCGCGCGGGCCACCGCGTTGGGCCTGGTGCTGGTCGCCACCTCCATCCTGGTCATCTGGACGACGCCGCTGGCCGACGTCGCCCCCGCGATCGCGACGTTGATGCGCCCACTGCGATGGCTGCGGCTGCCCGTCGACGAGTGGGCCGTCTCGATCGCCCTGTGCCTACGTGGCCTGCCGATGCTCATCGAGGAGCTACGTCTGCTGCGCGCGGCACACCGGCTGCGACCGACCGCGCCGGCCGACTCCGGACACCCGGCCGCCGAGATGGGCATCATCGACATGGTGGTCGCGGCGATGAGTTCGGCACTGCGTCGTGCCGAGGAGATGGCCGAGGCGATCACCGCGCGCGGCGGCACCGGCCGCCTCACCGCCTACCCGTCCCGACCGCATCGGCGGGACTGGTTCGTGCTCGGCATCGTTGCCGTCGCCTGTGCCGGGGCGATCACGGCGACGGTGCTGCTGTAGTCGCCCCGGGCGGATCAGTTCGGGCACTGAGCGGTGAAGTGCCAGACCGTGCTTTCCGAATCTGTGGAGACCCGCACAGTGACCACCGAGGAAGAGCCCCGCGGTACTGCGACCCGGATACTTCCCGAGCCCGGTCCCGACAGGGGGCGATTGAACTTGTTCGCTGACTCGGAACCGCGCCATCCGGTGGTGGCGATCTGCTTGTTCTGATAGATCACATCGAACTTGTCAGGTTCGTCCTCCGCGTTGAAGTTTAGGACGAACGATGTCGGGCCGGTCCGACCGATACTCTTGGGGAAGTTCTGCGGTTCGGAAGCGAAACCTCCGGAGCGCGGCGTGTTTTCGACGTCGCAGGGCGTTACCGGGCCGCTATAGGCCGGGTCCTGTGTCCCGTCGGCCTGGGCCAGCCCGGGGGCGGCGACGGCCAAAGCGGCTGCGGACAGGGCGGTGGCGCAGAGGGCGCGCATGGTGCGAGAGGGCACGAGTTCTCCTTCGAGGGAACGTCACGGTGAACAGAGCAGTGCGACGCCAACCGCCTCGGGCATATCGCCGATATCGGTCGTTCGGTCCATTCATCTCTGTTCGGTGTCGTCCGTTCGGCCGAAAAATGCTCTATGGCACCAGAATTGGGGACACCAACGGTTTGCCGGGGCAACGATCGGGCCCTGCGTGGATCGGCCCGCACAACGGCGACGGCGGCCGACCCACGGAGGGTCGGCCGCCGTCGGCGGTGAAGACGAAGAACTCAGGCGGGGACGATGAGGCCCTTGCCCTGCGAGGTCGCCCGGCCGAAGCGCTCGGCGGCGTCGGCCCAGTTGACCACGTTCCACCAGGCCTTGACGTAGTCCGGCTTGACGTTCTGGTAGTCGAGGTAGAAGGCGTGCTCCCACATGTCGAGCATGACGACCGGGATGATCGCGGCGGGGATGTTGCCGCTCTGGTCGGTCAGCTGCAGGATCACGAGCTTGCCACCGATGGTGTCGTAACCCAGGATCGCCCAGCCCGACCCCTGCAGCGTGGTCGCCGCGGCGGTGAAGTGGGCCTGGAACTTGTCGAAGCCACCGAACTGGTCGTCGATGGCCGCGGCCAGGTCGCCCTCGGGCTTGTCGCCACCGTTCGGCGACAGGTTCTTCCAGAAGATCGAGTGGTTGGTGTGGCCACCCAGGTGGAACGACAGGGTTGCCGACAGTCCGTAGACCTTGCCGGCGATCGATCCGTCTGCACGAGCCTCGGCCAGCTTGTCGAGGGTGTCGTTGGCGCCCTTGACGTAGGTGGCGTGGTGCTTGTCGTGATGGAGCTCCATGATCCTGCCGGAGATGTGCGGCTCCAGTGCCGCGTAGTCGTACGGGAGATCCGGCAAGGTGTATTCGGCCACGGTAATCCTCTCTGCGCACATACCCCCTTGGGCACATGCCGTTCGGGTGTTGCTTTCACTATCGACGCGCGCGTGATCGCCCAGGGTGGACGCCGCCTCGCGGATGCTTCCAGCCTTCCCCAGTGTTTGTGGGAATGCAACAAACACGGCCCAACAAAGTTCAAGCAGGGTTGAGGTATTGACGAGGTGCGGTCAACGAGAATCCAAGAAGCGCAACGGATTTGCGGGATTCATACCGAGTATCGCTTCGCTGTGAGCGGATCGCTCCGGATGGTGCCCCCTCACCAGAGGGCGAGCGCGACGAGCAACACGACGAGCGCGAAGATGCTCAGACCGATGCCGATGCACGACGAGCGAACGTTGTAGGTGGGGCGGGGAATCGACTGGCCACGCGTGAGCGACGGACGAACATCGTGGGTCGCATCAGTGGCCATCGTCGTCCTTACGGGTATGCGGGTCGCGTGGTGGACCAGGGGCCTCGGGGCTGTCGAGTCGGACTTCTCAGTGACGGATATCACAGCCGTCTTCGCCATCATAAACACACGGGCAGTTCGGGCTCAACTTCGCCCCCGGCGACCCGCGTAGACTCGACGGCATGTCGTGGCTTGACGAGCTCCTCACCTCCCGCTCCGGAAAACAGCAGCTGATCTCGGCCGATGCGGCGTTGCCGGGTCGTGCGACGCCGGTCCCGCTCGCCGCGGAGAACATCGTGTTGCACCACCCGATGCGTGGTGAATCCGCCGACGACGGTCCCGGTATCGGCGTCTTTCCCGACGGGCTCGTGGCGGTGGTCCTGGCCGGCGGTTGCTTCTGGGGTATCGAGGAGATCTTCTGGCAGGTTCCGGGGGTGTGGACCACCGCGGTCGGCTACGCCGGCGGTTACACGCCCAACCCGACCTACGAGGAGACCTGCACCGCTCGCACCGGGCACACGGAGTCGACGCTGGTCGTCTTCGATCCCACGCAGGTCAGCCTCGAGAAGATCCTGCAGATCTTCTGGGAGAACCACGACCCGACGCAGGAGATGCGGCAGGGCAACGACATCGGCACTCAGTACCGTTCGGCGATCTTCACCCTCTCCGATGCCGACGCCGAGACGGCCACGGCGAGTGCGGCCACCTTCCAGAAAGCACTCGACGCCGCCGGTCTGGGGCCGATCACCACCGAGATCGCAGCGCTCGAGCGGGCCGGTGACGGGCATTTCTACTACGCCGAGGACTATCACCAGCAGTACCTCGCGAAGAACCCGCACGGGTATCGCTGCCACGCGGCCACCGGCGTCACCTACCCGGCCTGATCCGCGGCGGTGCCCCCATCCATCACCGCGGGGCAGTGGAATCGCACACTGCTGCGTCGTCAACACCTGCTCGCCCGCGCCGACGAGGACGCCATCGAGGTGATCGACCGGCTCGTCGGCATACAGTCACAGGACCCGAAAGCCGCTTTCTTCGGATTGCAGTGCCGCATCGAGGGTTTCGAACCCGACGAACTCGATGAGCTGCTCACCGACCGGGAGGTCGTGCGCATCGCGTTGCTGCGCGGCACCGTCTTTCTCGTCGACGGCGCCGACGCCCGCTGGATTCGTCCGCTCGCGCAGCCGGTCCTCGACGGCGAACTGCGGTCGGCGCACGCCTCGAAGCTCGCGTCGAGCACCCCGGCGGCAGTGATCGATGATGCCTGGGAGTTGTTGCGCGACCGCCCGATCGGCGGCGACGAGCTCGGGCGCGCTCTCGCCGAACGACATCCCGGGGAGAAGCCGTCGACGCTGACCGGGATGGCGCGATGTGCGCTGCCGCTCGTGCAGGTCCCGCCACGCGGACTCTGGCAAGGCGGTGGCCGCCCGACCTATGCGCTTCTCGACGACTGGATCGGTCCCGGCGAGCCTGCTCTCGACGGCGAGGAGGCGCGCCGCGAACTGGTCCGGCTCTACTTGCGCGGCTTCGGCCCGGCGTCGGTCGCCGCGATCGGAAAGTGGTCGGGGCTCAAGGGGTTACGTCCGCTCGTCGAACAGATGGAACGCGAGTGGGAGCTGGCCGCCTACACCGGACCGCAGGGGCAGACGCTCTACGACCTGGAAGGTCTCGACCTCGCCGACGAGGACGAGCCCGCGCCCGTCCGGTTGATCGCGCCGTTCGACCACGTCCTCGTTGCCCAAGGTGATCGGGCCCGCATCGCCGACGACGACCTGTTTGCACGGACCGTCACCCCCAACGGGCGCTCGCCGGGCTTCGTCCTCATCGACGGCCGGCTGGCCGGCACCTGGCGGATACCGCCGGGCACCGAGACCGTGGAGACCGACCTTTTCGGCACTCCGAGCCGCGGGGCGCGGGCCGAACTCGACGAGGAGCTCTCCCGGATCGAGGAGTGGGTGCGCGGCAGCCGCATCGATGGTGCGGAGCCGTCCGATGTCACTGACCCGTCCGCGGATTCCGGTCGGTGATGCAGTAATACCTACCGGCCGGATCGGCCATCACCGTCCACGACGGGTGCCGCGCCACGACGCGGGCACCCCAATCCTCGTGCCGGCCCACCTCGTCGTCGACCGATGTGGTGGCCAGATCGAGATGCGCCGACGCGCGCGTGGCATCCTCGAGGTCGGTATCAGAATCCAAGCGCTGCAGAAGGATTCCCAGACTCAATGCCGGATTGCGGCGCAGCGCGAGGAACTCCGCACGTGCCCGCGGCTGGGCCGGCCAGCCGGTCAACAGTGACCAGAAGACGACCTCGCGATCGAACAGCGGTGCAGGTACATCGATACAGATCTGGTCGATGATCGAGATCGTGTCCTCCGGCCATCGGATCGGACGCGCCCGGCGGGGTGAACCCACCGCGGGCACCAGGCAGAAGCGCATGCCGGCGGGGGAGTCGTAGACCAGATGGGTCGGGTGATCGGCGACCAGGATCGCGCCCAACTCGCCGGCCTCGATCGCCGCGGCCCGCGGATCGTCGACATGGATGTCGAGGTGAACGCCACCGTCGCCGTCGTGCACGCGCTGCACCCGCAGGTGGGCGTCGCCGCTGAACGGCTCGAGCGTGGCGAACTCGCGGTGTTCACCGCGTGGGGGTGACACTGTTGATCCGGTGATCGCGCGCCAATAGGTGACCTCGGTCCCGAATTGCGACGCTCCGAAGTCCAGGAACGCCGTGAGCCAGCGGATCTGCACGTCAGCAGTCTAGGGTGCCGACCCAACGCGAACGATGCCCTAGGCTCGGTGGGATGAGCCGTGGACCGCTGGGGCGGATTGCGAAGAAGCTGGCGCACAAGCGGTCGGACAAGGTTGCCGTCGTGCGCCTGGACGGGGTGATCGGCCACGGCGGGCCGGGGCGGCCGGGATTGTCGACGACGAGCGTCGAGCCGATTCTCACGCGTGCCTTCGACATCGAGCATCTGCGCGCGGTCGTCATCGTCATCAATTCCCCCGGCGGGTCGCCGACGCAGTCGGAGTACATCGCCGAACGCATCCGGCAGCTCGCGTCGGAGAAGGGCGTGCGCGTCCTGGCGTTCTGCGAGGACGTCGTCGCCTCCGGCGGTTACTGGATCGCGTGTGCGGCCGACGAGATCTACGCTGCCCATACCTCGCTCGTCGGCTCGATCGGTGTGGTGTCGTCCGGATTCGGGTTCGTCGACGTCCTCGGTCGGCTCGGGGTGGAACGGCGTCTGTACTCGGCCGGTGAGAACAAGGTGCGGCTCGACTCCTTCTCGCCGGAGAAGGCCGACGACGTGGAGTGGCTGCAGGGTTTGCAGCACCAACTCCACGACACGTTCATCCGGTGGGTGCGCCAGCGCCGCGGCAAACGACTGTCCGCCGCAGACGAGGTCCTGTTCACGGGGGACGTGTGGATCGGCGAGCGGGCCGTCGAAATCGGACTCGTCGACGGCGTCGGGGTCATGCGATCGGTGGTGGCCGAGCACTACCCCGACGCCGAGATCACCGTCGTCGACACTCCCAAACCGTTGCTCACGCGGATCGTCGGCGATCAGGTCCGGGCATCGGTGGTCGCCGAGGAGCTGATCGGCGGCGCGGTGAGTGCGCTCGAACGTGCGAGCGCGGTGCGCCTACGCTGACCCGGGCCGACGCCCTGCCGATGCGACATCGGGCCGATACACGCGCTGATGTGATGCGAATCATCCGTCCGGCCGACTGTTGTCCCCACGTTATCCACAGGTGATGGGGATGAATGTGAACTGCGCATTTCGCTCATGCGCTGCACTGTCGTGAACTGTTTGACGCGCTGCTGTTGCGAACTCGTGACCGTCGTCACACTGGGTCGGTTGACCGTGTCCAGTTCTCCACAGATTCCACAGTCTCATCCACACCTTGATGGTCTTCTGTGCCGCAGGTCACAGCGGGAGTGGAAGTGCATGTGGATAGCGTTATGCAGACCTACATAGAGCGCCGGTCGGGTTTGGACGAATGTCAAGTCGGGGTGTAGTACGTCGACTCGACGGCCGAACCGGTCCCTCGGAGGTGACCACCTTCGTGCGGCGGCGCGGTCGGCATCGCCGCGCTTGTGCGACGATGGATCGGTGAGCATGGGCGAGATTCCACAGGTTCCCGTGACCGAGCTGCCGGATGACTTCAGCACCGCCACCGACAAGGTACTGCTCGATGTCCGCGAGGATGACGAGTGGGCCGACGGTCACGTCCGCGGCGCCGTGCACATCCCCCTCGGAGAGGTCCCCGGGCGACTCGACGAGATCGATCCCGACACCGACCTCTACGTCATCTGTCACTCCAGTGGTCGGTCGATGCGCGTCCTGCAGTACCTGCTGCAGGTCGGCTATGACGGCAGCTGTGTGCGTGGCGGGATGCTGGCCTGGCGCGAGAACGGCAAGCCGGTGGAGTCCGGATCGGGGCCGGTCTGAGGATGCTCGACCTCTGCCCGCGTTGCCGAATCCAGGCTCCGCACCGCGACGGACGCGACCGCTGTCCCCGGTGCGGCGGTCCGCTGACCCTCGTGGCCTCCGACGTCGAGGCCACCGCGGTCGTCGCCGCCTACCAGCAGTCGCCCAGCGCGCCGCCGCGTCCCGCCGCCTACAGCCCTCCGGCCCGGCAGCCGTCCGGTACGCGACCACCGTCCGGTCCGCCGCGGATGTACGGCGGCCGTCGAGTGCGATGGGTGGCCCGCCGCCCGGCCGACACCCTGCCGCCACCGCGACCGCCACGGCGCACCGGCCCGCAGCTGATCCCGCGGTACGTCTACCTTCCTCGGTGGGGTCTCGTCGACACCCCGGTCACCGAGGACGAACCGCGCAACTCTCCCGCCCGCCTGGGGATGGCACTGACCGGCGCCCTGCAGATCGCCGGGGCCGCGTTCGTCGCGTCGACGTGCGCGCACCTGCTCCGTTATCTCCTGCTGGTGATCAACCGGTCGACGACGCTGCCCGGCTGGCTGATCGGCCTCAGCACGGTGCTGGTGTTGGCCGCCGGACTGCTGGCGCTCGCCGGATTCGTCTATACGACCGTCGTCTTCGTCCGGTGGCTGTTGGCTGTGCGGACCGAAACATACGGCGCGCGAGGATTTTTCGACTCGCGGTCGCGGTGGCAGAGCATTCCGCTGGCCGCGATTCCACTCGTCAACGTCGCCGGTGCCGCGTTGCTGTTACGTGAACCCGCCGAGATGCTCGACGACGTCGCGCGCCGCGCCGCGCGTACCCGGCTGCACAAGCTCTGGGTGGGTTGGACGGTGGTCAACGCGATCGCGGTGCTCACCGTGATCACCTGGTGGGTGGGCGCGGCATCCGGCTCCATCCAGACCGGAGCGAACGCCCTGTTCATGGTTGTCCTCACCGCGGCGGTCTCGGCGGCGTTCGCCTTCTGGGCCGCTCATCGGCTGCCCGCGGCGTTCTCGGGGAGCTCCGCCGAACCGAAAGTCCCCGCACACCGATGGGTGGTGGTCGCATGAACCTCGCCGAGCAGGTCTCGCGGTCGGGTAAACCGGCCGTCGTCGCGCATCGCGGTGCGTCTGCGGATGTGGCCGAACACACCTTGGCCGCTTACGAACTCGCGCTCGAACAAGGTGCCGACGGGCTCGAGTGCGACGTCCGCCTGACCGCCGACCACGAGTTGGTCTGCATTCACGACCGCACGGTGGACCGCACCTCCGACGGCACCGGCATCGTCAGCGAGATGACGCTGGCGCAACTGCGCGAACTCGACTTCGGTAGCTGGCATGCCGGGGGTGGTCCGGCCAAGGTCCTGACCCTCGCCGAATTGCTGACCCTGACCCTCGACTGGCGTCGCCCGGTCCGGTTGTTCATCGAGACCAAGCATCCGGTGCGCTTCGGCAGCCTCGTCGAACAACAGCTGCTGGCGACCCTGCACGACTTCGGTGTGGCGACCCCGCCGTCGGCGGATCACAGTCGGGCCGTGGTCATCTCGTTCTCTTCGGCGGGGGTGTGGCGAATCCGCCGGCACGCGCCGATCCTGCCGACCATCCTGCTCGGCGAGACTGCGCGCGTCCTCGGCGGCAGCGCCGCGACCGCCGTCGGCGCCACCGGCATCGGCCCGTCGGTGGAGACGCTGCGGATGCATCCCGAACTCGTCGACAAGGCAGCCGCCGCGGGCCGCGTCACCTACTGCTGGACCGTCGACGAGGCGGCCGACGTCCAGCTGTGTGCCGACCTCGGAGTCCGCTGGATCGCCACCAACCACCCACAGAAGGTGCGCGACTGGCTCGTCACCGTCGACTGACGTGCAGCAGGCGCACGCGTCGGCGTCGTCGGCGTCCGTGAGAGGGTGGTCCCATGGGCAAGAAGAGCAAACGGGGTAGCGGGCCGCGTCCGGGAAGTAATCGAGCCGAGCGGGTGGCCGCACGCAAGGCGCGGGCGGCGGCAGCGCTCGCGCCGTCGCCGCGCCCGTTCGCCGGCCTCGCCGCCGAGTGCGACCTGGTGGCGTTGCGCGCCTTCGTCCCGTCGGCGACCGCGGTGCTCGACCTCATCGAGCCGGGACCACCGCAACCGGAGTTGACGTCGGTGATGCCCGACGACACCACGCCAATTCCGCCGGCACCGGATGCGACGCGCAACAATGTCGTGCTGGCCACCATCCTGCCCGGCGCGGTCGCGGCGATCACCCGTGAAGTACGCGGCGCCACAGAGGGTTTGGCGGCGCTACAGACCGACCCCGACCCCGACGACCTGAATCGGGCGCTCGCGGCCGCCATCGAATGGGCCGCACACACCGGTCCCGGCAACGAGTACCGGCACACCGGGGAGGAGGCCGACGGCCCCGAGCTCGCCGACATCCTCGACGTCGATGCGCAGTTGCCGATCATCGTGCACAACGACTTCTCATGGTGGTTCCCGCCGGGCAACGAGGTGCCGCCGGAGATCGCGGCGATGCTCGAGCGCGCCAACGAGACCGTGTTGCCCACCGCACGCATGCACGTCGACAGCGGCAACGGGGCGCCTTGGTGGGTCGATGCCGGAGAACGAGCCCACCTGCGCTGGGTCCGACCCGAACCGGAGGACGACGTCATGACCGCCCTCGCGCGTCTGCACGCCGCGGGGCGGCTGACCCTGGGTGAGGGCTCGCGGTTCGCTGGATCGTTCCGCACCCACGGACTGCTGGTGCCAGTGTTCGACCTCGACAACGAGCGTCATCACGAGGAGTGGTACGACGCGCTGGATCAGTTCGACGGGTGGCTCACCGATGCGCTCGCCGAGACCACTGAGCTGACCATCGAGGAACGCAGTTCGCGCGACGGCATCCGCGGTCGGCAGGTCACGCTGCGCTGAGGCGGAGCGCAGCGGTGTGTCAGATGCGTGGCAAGCGCGCCCGCGCGCGGGTGCGGCGTCGACGCGAGGCGGCGGCACCGAAGGTGACCAGGACGATCGCCACGATCGCCGCGGCCAGGCTCGCCGATGGCCACCAGCGGGCGAAGCCGTCGGCGATGGCACTGCCGCTGGCCGAATGCGACCACGTACTCGCCCCCAGCAGGAACGCCACGGCCAGGAAGGTCACGGCCGTTCCGTACACCGCTGCCATGGCGGCGAACCAGCGTGGCACCGTGGTGCGTCGGTCGGCTCGGGAGCTGATGCCTCTCTGAGGGTTCATACGCGATGAAGCCATGGGCCCACCCTGCCCGACGCTGCTGAAGAATGGCTGAATATCGGCAGAGTTTCTTTCCGATCAGGGAACGAAACCGACTATTCGGACTTCGGGCAGGGTGGATGACGGCGGATCGTCAGAGGTTGCCGCCGGCCGCGGTGGGGGCCGTGGCATCGGGTGCGGCCGGGCCGTTCACCTCGCGCTCGACGAAGTTCTCCATATCGAACAGGTTGCCGTTGGCGCGCTCGGCGATGGTCTGCAGCGTCGTCATCGTGGCGACCTCCTCGACCTGCTCCTTGAGGAACCACTGCATGAACTGCTCGCCGAGGTAGTCGCCGCTGTCGCGGGCCGACTTGGCCAGGTCGACGATCTGCTGCGTCACCCGGCGTTCCTGCTCGAGAGCCAGGTCGATGGGTGACCGGTAGTCAGCGAAATCGTTTCGCGGAGCATCGATTCCGGGGATCTCCACCTCCATGTCGCGGTCGAGGAAGTACTGCACGACCATCATCGCGTGGTTGCGTTCTTCGACGGCCTGCGCATAGAAGTGCTTGGCCAGCTGCGGCATGTCGTGGTTGTCGTAGTAGACCGCGACGGCGATGTACTGCTGCGACGCGGCGAACTCATTGCCGATCTGATCGTGCAGCAACTGGTGGAACTTGGTGCGTTCGGGAGTGCTCATAGCGGACAGGGTAGAGGGCGTGAGCAGGGCATTTCATCCCAGTGAAGCCTTAGAAAGGCAAGTCTCGCCTACCTTTTGGGCTTCCCTGATCGGGTCAGCCGGCTGGTTGGTTGAGATATTCCTGGGGGATCTGCCGGCCCTGACGCAGAGCGTCGAAGAACTGTTTTGTCGTGTCGTCGACGGCCAACGAACTGCCGTCGTCGGTGTCGACGGGACCTCCGTTGGGGGTGGTGATCGTCTGCGGTGAACTGCGTAGCCACCACGCGAGCCGGGCGAGATCCCAGATGTGCGTGCCGTTGTCGACGGTCAGGGTGTCGACCGTGCCGTTGACGAACGGGAACAACCGGAACGGATTCAACAGCACCGACGGGCTGGTCGCCTTGGCCATCAACGCCGCCAAGAACTTTCGTTGGTTCTGCACGCGCATGAGGTCGGCGTCGGCGAAGGCGCGGGTGCGCACGAAGCCCAATGCCTGTGTGCCGTTCAGGGTCTGGCAGCCGGCCTTCAGGTTCAACCCGGCCTTGGGGTCTCGCAGTGGGGTGTCGATGCACATGTGTACGCCGCCGACGGCGTCGACGAGGGTGTCGAACCCGCCGAATCCGATCTCGGCGTAGTGGTCGATGTGCACCCCGGACAGTCCTTCGACGGTCTGTATCAACAGTGTCGGGCCGCCGAAGTTGAAGGCGGCGTTGATCTTGTGGCTGCCCTGCCCGGGAACCGGGACGTAGAGATCACGCGGGATGCTGATGATCGTCGCCTTCCCCGACGGGGGCTTGTAGATCAACATCATGGTGTCGGTGCGCGCTCCCGAGTCGTCACCGGTGGACAACTGTTTGCGTTGCTCCTCGGTGAGGCCGCTGCGCGCATCGGTGCCGACGATCAGCCAGGTGGTCCCCGGGGTGCTCGCGGGCTTGCCGGCGTACGGGGCGAGTGCGTCGACCCGGTGCAGTTTGGAGTCGTAGTAGAACATCAACGCCACCGGCGTGATCACCACGACGAGCAGCAGCACCAGCAGGATGGTTCCGACCCTGCGGCGGGTCAATCGTCGAGTGCCACGCGGACGACGCAGCGCGCGTTTGCGGCGTTCGGGTTCATTGGGGGCGACCGGACGTGGGGCGTCGGGACGCGGCCTGCGCGGCGGCGCGTCGGAGGCCGAACGGCTCTGCGCCGGCACAGGCTTGCGGGTCGGGCGCTCGCGCCCGGGGATCGGCTCGGGCTGTTGTGGTGGCGCGTACCCGGGGACACCCGAATAGGCCTTCGGTGGTTCGTAGACATCACCGCGCGGACGGTTCGGTGGCGCGACCCGGCGCGTCGGGTCGGCGGCATCGGGTGCTGGAGGTGTGGAGCGTCCGGACGGTCGCGGGTTCTGCGGAACCGGGGGTCGGCGATCGGCGCCACGCGGGAACTGGCTAGGCGGGTACGGGCCCCGGGGGCCCTGGTGCGGTGGGGGCGGTCCCATCGGTGCCGGATTCCGCCGCGGCGGGGCGGGTGGAGGACCGCCGCGTCGTCCCGCATTCGGCGGTTCTGGCTGGTTCACCTCATTGAATGTACCGACGGCTCAGGCGTGTCCGTGTCATTCGTGCGGTTGTGTTCGGGGTCGTTGACGCAGCGGGCGCAGCTCATCCCACCCACGACAGGTGGTTGTGCAGCAGTGCATATCCGACAAATGCGACGACGTCGATGACGGCGTGCGCGATGACCAGCGGCCATACCCGGTTGGTGAGCTGGTAGTACCGGCCGAAGATCAGTCCCATCACCACGTTTCCGATGCCCGCGCCGACGCCCTGGTACAGGTGATATCCGCCACGCAGGATCGCGCTGGCGGCCAGTGACCCGTTCTCCGACAGTCCGAGTTGGCGCAGTCGCGTGATGAAATACGCGACGACGACGATCTCCTCGGCGGCCGCGTTCCCGATCGCGAGCAGGATGTAGAGCACCCAATGCCACCACGGCCCGGGCTCGCTGGGGACGAGGTGCGCGTTGATACCCAGTGCGCGGGCGGCCGCCACCAATCCGAGGCCAGGCAGGCCGATGACTGCGGCCAGCAGCAGGCCGGGCGGGATGTCGGGGGTGCGAATGCGGCCGAGGCCCACACGGCCGAGGATGACGCCGCCGCGCCACAGCAGATACGCGCCCAGCGCAGCGATCGCATACAGGCGGACGGCGCTCATGAGTTGTCGGAGGAAATCGATCGCGCCGACCGTGGACTGGCTGGGATTGAGTGCCACCGTCGCGTTGCCGACGCCGCTGGTCATCTGCAGCTCGATCAGCGACAGGATTGCCGAGATCGCCGAGAAACCGAAGGTGAGGATGCCGACGATCACCAACTCGATGATCAGCCCGCGGCGCTCGCGCTGGTCGGTGACCACGTCGACGACCTGCTGGGCCGCGGGACGCACGAGGGACGAGAGTCGCATGAGACGTCAGCCTACGGGGCGGGTGTGTGAGGCGCGGAGATCTGAAGGGTAGGGGTGCTGGTGGGACGTTGTGTGCGGTCGGTCGCCTGTTTTCAGTCATCGGGTGAGGTATCCGAGCGCGGCGACCTGGGGTTTTGTGCCGAGGCTACTTCGGGAATGACTGAAAACAGGCGAGAAGGGGGAGACGTGGGGCGATGCCCGGTACCCAGTGAGCCGATGAGTCAGGTGTATCGAGGTGGTTCGCTCGTGGGCTCGTCCACGACGACGTCGATCCGAGTGTCCGAAAGCAACTCGTCGACGGCCCGGGTGTTTGCGCCGATGCTTGCGAAATGTGGGTCGACGTCTTTGGTGATGCACCAGGCGCGATCGCTCGGCCAGATGAACGAAGGTAGTGGCAGCAGCTTCTCCAGAGGCGGCCGTTGGTGCGCACCTGGCTCACTTGGTTCGGTCGACGCGAAAAGATCTGAGCTGCCGCGAAATAGGTAGTAGCTGCGGACGATCGTCTCGGAATCAAATACCCCGCCGCGCAGGTCCACCTTCGCGGCGGTTGTCGACTTGTACTCCGGATAGGGCCACCCCTCCCAGATCAGGAAGTAGCAGTCGTCGGGAGTGCCGGTGTGGCTTCGCAGGAGTGACGTCGCGACGGCAACCTGCCACAGTTCGGTTGGGCCAGAGGCTATGTCGTCGGGAATCACGGCATCGCTCTCGCGCTGACCGACATAGGCGGGATCGGGGATGAACCGAAGACGCGCGGTCTGTTCATACCCGAGTGGACCGCGTGCCGTCAGGTCATACCACTCGCGGTCCTGATCAAGGATCCACTGCGCCGCCGCCTCATCAGAGCACGGCTGTACCGACATGTGCTGGATCCTCTCCTCGGGTGTCCTCGTTCAGCGACTGCGAATGTTGTTTGCCCGGTACGGGTATCCGTCCTGGCCCTTGTTCTCGTACTCGAACTCCACCTTTTGCCCAGGGGTCAGGGAGCGGAAGCCGTCGCCGACGACCTCGCTGAAGTGCGCCCACGCACCACCCGGTGTGGCCACGGAATCGAGCACACCCCAACCATCCTCGCCGTGCCAGACGCGAACGGTACCCACGGTGCTGGGCAGACTCGGTTTCTCCACGCGCGGAACCTGCGAGTCGTCGATGGAATCTTCACGCATCGTCGTCAAGCCGTCGGGTCCGGCTTTGCCGACGCTGTTCCACAACGTTCCCGAATACGGAGAGGGAGAACGCTTCCGCGGGGTGACTCCGACCGGCCACACGGCGTGGACGACGAAATCGCATCCGTTCACCGGGGTTTCGGCACGTGAGTATTCGAACTCCACCTCGGTTCCCGGCCGGAAACCCAACAGGGGCCCAACGCTGTGGTCGGCGACAGCTTCGCCCCTGATCCGGAACGAGTCAGCCGAGGCGGCACCCGGCAGGGAAGGGGATTCGACGATGCCCCAGCCCTCGGCCTGGTGCCAGACGGTGACCACTCCTGTTGTCGACATTCCTTCACCGTAAGTCTGGAAGCGATTCGGTGAAAGTGGTTTTCGGTCGATGCCGATTAACCGGGCTGCTACCTCACCCGGCAAACGCGGAGCGCACCGCCGACTCGTCGCCGTCGATCTTGATCAGCGACAGCATCAGTGCGTCGTCGAGAGTGAAGGCGCCTGCGGCCAGTCCGAGGATGTAAGCAGGCTCGGCACGCACCGTGGCGACGAGGTCGCGACCGGCGTGCGGCAAGACCTCGAATCCGTAACGCGTCGTTCGCAATTGCAGCGGTTCGTCACCCACGTCAAGCCCGATAGTCGGGGCCGAGCGGTCGGTCACGCGCCTGTCGAGCAACGCCGGAACGGCGAGGGCCAGCCATTCGAGCCGGAATTCGTCGCCCTCAGGGCCGCGGATCATCAACGGAGTCGACCAGCGGATGAAGCCTTCGATCGGTTCGCGTAGCTGCGCGCCCCACGGCGTCAACGCGTACTCGACGGTGCTGCCCGTGCCCGTCAGGCGGCGCTCGAGAACGCCGGCGGTCTCGAGGTCGCGGAGTCGACCGGCGAGCAGGTTGGTCGCGATGCCGGGAAGCCGGTCGAGGAGATCGCGATAGCGAGCCGGGGACATCAGAAGTTCGCGAACGATCAGCAGGTTCCATCGGTCGCCGACCACTTCGAGCGATCGAGCGAGCCCGCAATACTGGCCGTAGCTACGCATGCGCTTGATATTCTCAAGTGAAGAATAGTTAGTCAAGTGATTTCGCCGGAGCGGTCGTCGCAGCCACCGCTCGATCCCGTCGATCGCCTGTTTTCAGTCATTTTGAAAGTAGGCGCGAGATCTGACCTGGGCTTTTGCGCCATAGCTACTTCGGGAATGACTGAAAACAGGTCAGAGCGGTCGGTCACAGGGCCGGCTGCGGAGAATCCTGGTCGGATGCGGCGTTTCCGGCCGGTCCCGACCGTAGTGCCCAGCCACGGGCGAGGACGAAGGTCGCGGCGACGACGGCGGTCGCGGCGAGAACGGTCGCTACCCAGGTCGTCGTGTCGGTGGTGTAGCCGAGGTGGCGGGCGACTGCGACACCGGACCCAGTGGCGGCGGCCGCACCGAGAGGCAATGCGACTGCGGTCGCCAATGCCGTTGTCTCCCTGCGGGAATCCCTCGACATTCGAAGGACCAGGTAGACGGCGGCGACGCCGAGGACGTAGGCGAGGACGGCGCTGATCCCGTATGCGGCCAGCTGTGTGGTCACGTCGTAGTCGACGCGTCCGCCGAAGGCGGTGCCAACGATGACAAGCGCCGGCGACAATCCGACGATCACGCCGAGCAGACCTGCGCACACCACACGGCCGAGTCGATTGTCGGGCGCTCCGGAGACGCGGACGCCTGCCCACCACAACACCGCTCCGAGGAGGAGGCCGAGGAACGCGCCGATTGCTGCTGTGATGGCCAGGGACCTCCAGATGCCGGAGTCGCCGGAGCTCACGCACAACCCCGATCCCCACATCACCGAGCAGCCCATTCCGGGGAAGCCCTGTCCGCTGATCGCCGCGACGAAGACCGACAACGCTCCGGCGAACACCGCAAAACCGACGAGTTGGCGCCACATGGCAGCCATCATGCAGGACGCATGGAGGTGGGGAGGAGTGATCGGGAGTGGTGTTTCGTTGTCGGCTTGCTGGGGTCTCGAGGCTCGGCGCCTGGGGCGCCTCGCACCTCGACCATCGAAAAGAAGACCTCGACAATCGGAGATGGGCTGGCGCCGCGGGGATGGGCTGGCGCCCGATACCGGCACCGGGGATGGTCAGTCCGGCAGGCTGTTCATGAACGGGCAGCCGGCCAGGGAGCGGAGTGCGCGGGAGAGTTCGCCGACGTCGGTGACCGGGCGAGGGAAGGGGAGGCGGACGTCGGCGTCGCCGTCGGCTCCCTCGACGCGGAAGCGGATGCCGAAGCGGTCGAGCCCGAGCGGACGCACGCGGCCTTTGCGCAGGTCACGGGGGAGTTTGCGGGCGAGTTGGCCGACGACGTCGGCGTGGTCGGCGTCGAGGTGGGCGATCCACTCGCCCTCGTACTCCCAGAACGGGTCGGGATCGGCGACGGCGAGTTCGCCGGCCGCGACGGCCGCGGCACCAGAACTGCTCGCGACGACGGCGCGATCGACCTGCAGTCGGATCATCGACCGGCCGTGACCGATGTCGAGCAGGCCGCCGTTGGGGTGCTCGGTCGCGATCTCGACGGCCAGGTCACGCTCGAGGTTGCGGGGCACTGCGTGGGCGGTGCCGTTCAGCCAGACCAGTGACCGGACGCGTTCGCGCAGGTCGATGGGTGCGCAGTCAGTGATCTCGACCATCGCCGGCACTCCGTCGGCGGCATCGCCGGCCATGACGATCGCCTCGCAGTCGGTGGGGACGAGGAGGAACGCCTGCGACTCGAACAGATGCACCAGATCCACCGGTGTCGGTTCACTGCTCGATGTTTGTGTCGGATCCTCCATGGCGAGCATGGCCGCATCGGCCCGGCGGCAGGCCGTCGCGATCACCTCGGCGTCCGACGGGCGGTCGGTGATGGCACGTGTCATGGCGATCCTCACTGGTCGTGCTGCGGTACCCGCGGTTCGTCGCCGAACCAATTGGAATGAAGGTAACCCTAACCTAAAACTCGATCCGTCTGTCGTCAATGGTGAGACTCGCGCTGAGGCGATCTCGGCAGCGTTCTCGATTAGGCTCTTGTCGTGACACAGTTCGCGTACTTCGGCCCGCCGGGAACCTTCACCGAGATGGCCCTCGACAAGTTCCTCGCCGACGCGTCACTTCTGTCTGCACTGACCGGTGGCACCGCGAGCAACATCGACAAGCAGCCCGAGAAGAGTCCGGTCGCCACCATCGATGCGGTCCGATCCGGTCGCGCCGAGTTCGCATGCGTGCCGATCGAGAGCTCGCTGGAGGGGTCGGTGCCGGCCACGATGGACGCGCTGGTGCCCGACCCCCGCGCCGTGGTGCCGCGCGTGCAGGTCTTCGCCGAATGCGACCTCGACATCGCCTTCACCATCGCCGCCCGTCCGGGCACCGCCGCCGCCGATGTGCGCACCATCGCCGCCTACCCGGTGGCCTCGGCGCAGGTGCGGGAAAGCATCGAAAAGCTCTTCCCGGGAGCCGAATTCGTCACCGCGACGTCCAACGCGGCGGCCGCGGTCGACGCCGCCGACGGGCGTGCCGACGCGGCGGTGTCCACCCGGCTCGCCGCCGAATCATCCGGGCTGGGGGTGCTGGCCGATGGGGTGTGTGATGCCGCCGACGCCGTCACCCGATTCCTGCTCATCGGGCGTCCGTCGGCGCCGCTGCCACGCACCGGGGCGGACCGCTCGTCGGTGATCCTCGAACTGGCCAACGAGCCCGGCAGTCTCATGTCGGCGATGAATCAATTCGCCTCGCGGGGAATCGATCTCACCCGAATCCAGTCCCGACCGCGGCGTGACCTCGAACGTGGGGTGACGATGCCCGGGCAGTACCGGTTCTTCCTCGATGCGGTGGGCCACGTCGACGACGCCGCGGTCGCCGAGGCGTTGCAGGCACTGCACCGGCGCTCCGAGCGGATAACGTTTCTCGGTTCGTGGCCGATGGGCAGTGGTGGTGGCACCCCGCCGCCCGACCATGACGCCGACGCCCAGTGGTTGGCCCGGATACGCAGAGGAGAGGACTGATGGCCCGGTTGCACCTGGTACGGCACGGTGAGACGACGTCTAATGTGATGCGTCGTCTCGACACCGCGTTACCGGGAGCCGCCCTCACCGATTTCGGTGTCCGCCAAGGTGTTCGATACGGTCTGGAGAACCGCGGCATCATCGCCGAACACCCGCAGCGCCCGGCCGTCCTGGTCAGCTCACTGGCGCGGCGCGCGCAGCAGACCGCCGAACTGATCAGCTCGGTGTGGGAGGTGGAGCCGCGCATCGTCGAGGGCATCCACGAGGTGCAGGCCGGTGAACTGGAAGACCGCAGCGACGACGAGGCGCACGGGGTGTTCCGGGATGTCCTCGATGCCTGGTACTCCGGCGCCCCCGACACCCGCATCCCGGGCGGCGAATCGCTGCAGATGGTCTACGACCGCTACCTGCCGGCCATCGACGAACTCGCCGCCACCTACCTGAGCGGTCCCGACGCCACCGACGTGGTCGTTGTCAGCCACGGTGCGGCCATCCGACTCGTCGCCGCACGGTTGGCGGGGATCGACGGGAAGTTCGCCGCCGCAACGCATCTGCCGAACACCGGCAGCGTCGAACTCGAGTATCGCGACGGTCTGTGGGTGTGCCATCGCTGGGGCGCCACCCGGGCGCCGTTCGACGAGGCCGTCGACGAGCCGCTTGTCGTCACCGACGACTCGGTGGGCGACAACCCGATGGGCTGAACCGCCCGCGACTTATGAACCGCCCGCAACGCAGGAAGGGCACTCAGCCCCACCCGTTGGCATGCAGCCACTCGTCGTCGATACCGAAATGGTGCCCGACCTCGTGCATCACGGTGATCGCCACCTCCCGCACCACCTGCTCGCGGGTGTGGCACATGGCGAGGATCGGCTCCCGGTAGATGTGGATCGTGTCGGGCAGGAATCCGCCGTAGTCGTGGGTCCGTTTGGTCAGTGCCACACCGGAATACAGTCCCAGGATGTTCGGGGAATCGGGGTTGCGCGGCTCGATCAGGATCACCACGTTGCTCATCGCGTCGGTGAGCTCGGACGGGATCGCGTCGAGGGCGTCGCCGACGAGTTCTTCGAATTCCTCGTCGCGCATGTGTACGGTCATCGGTCCCTACCCGGCCGGGGCCGCGGTCTCGAACGGGTTGGGGGTGACCCCCGGCGGTAGCGGTACCGGCGTCGGGGTGGCGCGCCCGGACGGGCCCGGCGCGGGCGGCTGCGGGACCTTGCCGTTGACCAGGACGGTGCCACGCGCGTCGCCGACGAGGGTCGCGAACCCGCCGCGGTCGGGAAGTCCCAAGAAGCACACGACCTTTCGGCTTCCCGACAGCCATCGGGGTTCGCTGATCACCGACCACTGGGTGTTCAGGGTGGTGGCATCGAGTTTCTGTTTGCCGCCGACGAATCGCTCGGCCTGACCGGGGCAGATCGTCGTCAGATACTCATTCTGCGCCTTCTCGCCCGGCCACGGCTTCCCCGAGGTGGCGTCACCGAAACGCTGTGCGAGATCGACGATGCCGGTGGTCTGGAAGGCATGTGGCTCCGAACAATTGACCACCGTCGGCGGCGACGTCACGCGACGCGTTGCGGCATCGATGCCGATGCAGGTGCCTGCCGGCCACTGGAAGGACTGGTCCTGCTCGCCGACCTTGCCGGAGAACAACTGTGGCGTGCCGTCGGCGCCGGTGATCTGCAGACCGCAGCGTAACTCGCGAGCTCCCTTGGCCCACTGCTGATCCGACGGGTACATCAGTCCCACCGAGAACCGGCCATCGGGGTCGAGGCGACCGTTGAGGTAGCGGTTGACGATCACCGGGCACTGTTCGTCGCGGATCTGGCCGAATCGCTCGGGCCCGGGCCACGCCGCGGAGTCGCCGAACTCCGACCCCGGCAGCAGCGCGGTGTTCAGGGCGCCGGCCACCTCGAACCGGTGCTCGGTGGCGCAGTCGACCTTCGCCGGATCACCCGGCCGGTTCTCCGGCCAGGTCAGGCAGTCCCCGGCGACCGATCGGGTGAAGGCGTTCTCCGCGAGGCGTTCACTCTGCCCGATGTCGGTGCCGCCCACGCTGCCGCGATCGTTGAATGTGCCCATGGCGAACGCCACCCCGGCGGCAACGAGGGCGCCGACGACGATCGCGGCGAGCCCGACCCGCACCGCATTGCGCTGCAGCCATCCGCGGGAGTCGGCCGGGGGCGCATCGGGGTCCTCGTCGGCGGGCTCGAGATCAGCGTCGTCCTCGAAATCGGTGGCGTCCGCGTCGTCGCTCGCCCTGGCCGCCGACCACGCCTGTGGTCGGGTCGCGGTGTCGTCGGCGATCGGCGCGAACTGGGTGGTCTGCTCGTTCGCCGCCCGATCGCCGGACTTGCTCAGGTCGACGGTCTCGTTCGCCTGGTCCTCGTCCGCCTCGTCGCGGTGGGCTTCGTCACTCATCGTCCTCCATGATGCCTGGTGGTTCGGCGATCACCGAGGGCGCCACGGCCCCGTCGTACCTACACTCGGCCGGGTGAGTCCCGAACCCGACGAGACCGATCCGGAGGTCGTCGCACTGGCGACCCGCCTGTTCGACCTGGCCCGCCGGGGCGTGGCCGCCGATCTTGCGGCCTATCTGGACGCCGGAGTGCCCGTCGACCTGCGCAATCAGTCCGGTGACTCGCTGCTGATGCTCGCGGCCTACCACGGCCACGCCGACGCCGTCGCCGCGATCGCCGCCCACGGTGCCGACGTGAACCTCGCCAACGATCGTGGTCAGAGCCCGCTGGCCGGTGCGGTGTTCAAGGGTCATGACGACGTCGTCACGACCCTGCTCGAGGCGGGTGCCGACCCGCACGCCGGCACACCCACCGCCCACGACACGGCCGTCATGTTCGGGCGCGACGATTATCTCGCCCTGTGGAACCGCTGAGCCGGCGCTGAGCGCGGCACTCCTGATCCGGGCGGGCCCGGCCTGCTCAAGTAGGGTTTGACATCGTGATCGACCTCAAGATTGTGCGCGAAGATCCCGACCGTGTCCGCGCCTCGCAGCAGGCTCGTGGCGAAGACGCGGGTCTGGTGGACCAACTCCTCGACGCCGACGCCACGCGACGTGCGGCGATCGTCGAGGCCGACTCCCTGCGTTCGGAACAGAAGGCGTTGGGCAAGCAGGTCGGCAAGGCTTCGGGCGAGGAGAAGACCGCGCTGCTGGCCAAGGGCAAGGAACTCGCCGAGCAGGTCAAGGCCGCAGTCGCGCGTCAGAACGAGGCCGACGAACGGTCGCAGGCGGCACACATCGCGATCTCCAACATCGTCGAGGGCGCCCCGGCCGGCGGCGAGGACGACTACGTGGTGCTCGAGCACGTCGGTGAGCCGCCGACCATCGAGAACCCGAAGGACCACCTCGAACTCGGCGAGTCGCTCGGTCTGATCGACATGGAGCGCGGCGCGAAGGTGTCGGGGTCGCGGTTCTACTTCCTCACCGGGCAGGGCGCACTGCTGCAGCTCGGTCTGCTCACCATGGCCGCACAGAAGGCCACCGCCAACGGCTTCACGTTGATGGTCCCGCCGGTGCTGGTGCGCCCGGAGGTCATGGGTGGCACCGGATTCCTCGGCGCCCACGCCGACGAGGTCTATCACCTCGACAAGGACGACGACCTGTACCTCGTCGGCACCTCGGAGGTGCCGTTGGCCGGCTATCACATGAACGAGATCCTCGACCTGTCCGACGGGCCCAAGCGCTACGCCGGCTGGTCGACGTGCTTCCGCCGCGAAGCCGGCTCCTACGGCAAGGACACCCGTGGCATCATCCGCGTGCACCAGTTCGACAAGGTCGAGGGCTTCATCTACTGCAAACCCGAGGACGCCGAGGCCGAACACCAGAAACTGCTGGCGTGGGAGAAGGAGATGCTCGCCGCGATCGACGTGCCCTACCGCGTCATCGACGTCGCCGGTGGTGACCTGGGATCCTCGGCAGCCCGCAAGTTCGACTGTGAGGCATGGGTTCCGACACAGAACACCTACCGCGAGCTGACCTCGACGTCGAACTGCACGACGTTCCAGGCCCGTCGGCTCTCGATCCGTTACCGCGATGAATCCGGCAAACCGCAGACCGCCGCGACCCTCAACGGCACGCTGGCGACCACCCGCTGGCTCGTCGCAATCCTGGAGAACCATCAACAGCCCGACGGCTCGGTACGTCTGCCCGAGGAGTTGGCCCGGTTTGTCGGCACGGAGGTGCTGGCCCCGGCATGATGGCGGGATCGGCAGCGCACAGATGGGCATGACATGACGGTCGCGCAGAGATGACAGTCGCGTGAAAACGGCAGGGCGAGAGATGGCGGTGAGTGCGCGATGATGCCCGGTGTCATCGCCGCGGTCATCGGCTCGGTGGCGTTCGCGTTGGCCGCGGTCCTGCAGTCGATGGCCGCCGAATGGACCGCACGACGAGAGGCCGCCGAACAGCGCGCCGCCGCCCCGGCGAATGCCGGTGGCACGGCGACCGCGACGACGACCAAGGCCGCCAAGCGGGCGCACCCGAGTCTGCGATCCACGGCCCGCACCATGATCAAGTGGCCGTTTCTGCTGGGCCTTTTCTTCGACGTGATCGGGTTCGGCGCAACGATTCTCTCCGCGCGCCTCATTCCGTTGTTCCTCTCGCAGTCGATCATCGCCGCGCGGCTGGTGGTCACCGCGGTGCTCGCCATGGTGATCCTGCACGTGTCGTTGCGGACGCGCGACTGGATCGCGGGCACGGTCGTCATCGCCGCGCTCGTCCTGCTCGCCGTCGGCGCCGGACCCGAGGGAACGCGCAACGAGCAATGGATGCACTGGGCGACGCTGGTCGCGACGTTCCTGCTGTTCGGCCTCGGACTGGTGCTGATGCGTGTGCTGCACAAGCACATCGCCTCGGCCACCGGGCTCGTCGCCGGTGCGATGTTCGGCGTCATGGCGGTGGCTTCGCGTGTCTTGCACGGCCTCTCGCCGTTCTCTGCGTCGCATCTGCTCACCGACCCGGCGCTCTACGGACTCGCCTTCAGTGGCATCCTCGGCTTCTATCTGTTCACCGTTGCGCTGCAAACCGGATCGGTCAACGGTGCCGCCGCCGCGCTCGTCGTCGGCGAGACGGTGATCCCGGGTGCGATCGGCATCCTGCTGCTCGGCGACACCATCACCAATGGCTGGGAGATCCCCACCACCATCGCCTTCATCGCCGCGGTCATCGGCGGTGTCATCGTGTCGTCGTCGAGCGCGGTGCAGGCCGTCGAGCACGCGGAGGCGGCGGCCTACCACCACGAGCATCGCCCGCGTCCGCTCGAATCCGCGACGCCGCGTACGGCATTGGAATCGGGCTCCGACCACGGCACCGGCAAGGACTGAGGCGTGATCGTCGGGTTCGTCGCCGCCGTCCTCGCCGCCTTGGCCTACGGCACCGCGTCGGTACTACAGGCCCGTGGCGCCGCCGAGGTCGACGACGGTGCACAGCAAGACGAGGTGCCGAGCGCAGCCTCGACATTCGCGGCGATGATCACCGTCTCCTTCCTGATCGGCTTCGTTCTCGACGCTCTCGGATTCATCGGGAACATGGTTGCGGCGCGCACCATGCCATTGTTCGTCGCGCAACCGATCATCGCGGCGAACCTGGTGGTCACCGCATTGTTGGCGATGGTGGTGTTGCACGCGCGGTTGTCGGTGCGTGACTGGATGGGAATCGTGCTGGTGATCGCCGCGCTCACCGTTCTCGGTATCGCGGCCGGCGAGGAGGGCCACGACGACGCCGGACGATCCCTGCACTGGGGTGTGCTGATCGCCGGTGCCGTGCTGATCGGATTCGGTCTGGTGGTGATGCGGTTCTCCGGTGCGCGTGTCGCCGTCGGGGCCGGACTGCTCGGTGGCGTGCTGTTCGGGGTTCTCGCGATCGCCGTGCGCGTCGTCGACGGCGTCTCCCCGTTCGACCTCGGCCGGTTGTTGACCGATCCGGCCGCCTACGCGGTTGTGGTGTGCGGGGTGGGCGGGTTCTATTTGTTCACCATCGCTCTGCAGACCGGGTCGGTGAGCGCCGCCGCGGCGTCGTTGGTGGTCGGGGAGACCGTGGTGCCCGGTGTGGCGGGCATCGTGTTGCTCGGCGACACCGTCCGGCACGGCTGGGCGGTGGTGGCCGGCGTCGCGTTCTTGGTGGCGATCGCCGGCGCCATCATCGTCGCCATGTCGTCGGCGGTGGCGAATGTGGAGGCGGCGGGCTGAGGCGTTCACTGCACGCAGTCGGCGCCCGCACGACACAATGACTGGCATGTCGACCCCCGGACGTGCGCGGCGCCGCGCTCTCGTAGTGATCGTGTTCCTCGCACTGTGCGCATTGGTGACGGGGGGACTGTCGGCCGGGCCGGCCCACGCTGCGCCGCCGGCCCCGCCGAGTGCCGACCCGTTCTACACACCGCCTGCCGGGCTCTCGTCGGCACGGCCGGGCGCCATCCTGCGCCAGCGTGAGGTTACCCTCGGCTACGCCGGAACGGGCCTGCCGGCGCAGGCGACCCAGCTGTTGTATCGGACGACCGACACGTTCGGCAGACCGTCGTCGACGGTGACCACCATCATCTCCCCGCCTGGTGCTGCGCCCGGGTCGGCGCGAAAGATCGTGTCCTATCACGAGTTCTACGATGCGCTCGGCAGTCAATGCGATCCGTCGTACACGCTCCGGGGCGGATCGTCACAAGCGGCGCCCATCGATCTCGCGATGATCACCACGATGGTCGCCGCGGGATACACCGTCGTGGTGCCGGATTATGAAGGGCCGCAACTGCGGTGGACGATCGGCCGGGAATCGGCGTATGCGGCGCTCGACAGCATCCGCGCCGCCGAGCGTCATCTGGGTGTCCCGGCGTCCACGCCGGTCGGTCTATTCGGCTATTCCGGCGGCTCCATCCCCACCGGCTTCGGCGCCGAACTCGCCCCGGCCTACGCCCCCGAGCTGAATCTGGTCGGTGCCGCCGCCGGCGGGGTGCTCGTCAACCCGGCGCACAACCTGCCCTACGTCAACGGCACGCCGCGGTGGTCGGCGGTCATCCCGGCGCTGATGGACGTCTATGACCGCACCTACGACATCGGCATCGGACAGTACCTGTCTCCCAAGGGAACACAGGTTCTCGATGAGATTCGCGGGGAGTGCATCAACGACTTCCTCGGTAAGTATCCGGGCTTGACCGATGCGTCGCTGCTCAAGCCGCAATACCCGTCCCTGCTCGACGTCCCCGGTATTCCGGCGGCCATCGCCGCCAACGTCATGGGATCGGTCGGGACTCCGCGCACGCCGATGATGCTCGGGATCGGCGACGCCGACGGCCGTGGGGACGGGGTGATGCTGGTCGGCGACGTCGTCGGACTTGCGAGAAGCTATTGCAGCCGTGGGCTTTCCACGGCGGTGCACGTCTACCGAGGTGACGATCACCTCCGTGCCTTCGGGCCGTTCACCGCCGACGCGTGGACCTTCTTGCAGGGCCGGTTCGCCGGGCGGCCGGCGGGTGGGTGCTGAGGCGGTACCGCGATGCACTGCGCCGGGCAGCGGGGCAGTGGTCACGCTCGGTCGGCGGCGTCGACCCGGGCACGGAATCGGCCCGGTGCTTCGCCCACCTCGCGTTTGAACGCTGTGGCGAAAGAGAATTCGTCGGCATAGCCGACCTGTCCGGCGATCGCGGCCAATGATGTGGGAGACGAGGCGAGGGCCTCCTTGGCGAGTGTCATCCGCCAGGTGGTGAGGTAAGACAGCGGCGGTACGCCGGTGACCGTGGTGAAGCGGCGGGCGAATGCCGCGCGACTGAGCTTCGCTTCCGCGGCGAGGTCGGCGACTGTCCACGCACGCGCCGGGTCGGCGTGCATCGCCCGCAATGCGGCCCCGGCGACCGGGTCGGCCAACGCGGAATACCACTGCGGTGCAGACGTATCGCCCCGCGTCCACAGCGCCCGAAGCGTTGCGACGAGGAGGAGGTCGATGAGCCGGTCGAGAACCGTCTGTTGGCCGGGTTCAGTAGCGCGGATCTCGTCGGCGAGCAATGTGATCAGTGCACCCAGTCGACGATCACCCGCGCTCGACACCACCGCGAGGTCCGGCAGTGACGTGAGTAGTGTCGTACACAATCCACCTTCGAATCGATAAGCACCACAGAGTATTTCGGTGCATGGCCCGTGGCTGCCCGGTCCCAGGGCAAATGTTCGGGAGGTGCCGGGCACAGGTCCTGCCGCCTGTGCCCGTGTCAGGCTCATCGCCGGCGCGCCAGGGGTGGAGACGAACCGCGTACGACCACCCCGGATGACGATCAGATCGCCCTGGCGTACCCGCTCCGGCGGCTTCCCGTCGCGTTCGACGGTGAGATCGCCGCCGATCACGGTATGTATCGACAAGGGGTTGAAGCCCTCGTCGAACTCCAGGCCCCACTCGCCGGTGAGTTGCCAATGCCCGAACATGGCACCGCGAGCATGAGCGCGGGACAGCAGGTCGGCGAGGACGTCCACACCGTCGAATCTAGCGTTGCATGCACTGAGCGTCCATACGATGAGACGTTCGGACATGTGGGACGAGCGCCTCGGCCATGGTGGTCGGCAGCCACCTCGGGGTGTACTGACTGCGGTGTCGGCGTCGATGGCGCACCGACCCACAGAACCATCGACCCCCAGAAAGAGGACGCGTCATGTCCCACGCAGACAAGCTCTCCAAGGCAGTGCGATTCGACACCTACGGCGGTGTGGACGTGCTCTACGTCGCCGAGGTGCCGACGCCGACCCCGGGCGCCGGTCAGGTGTTGGTGAATGTGCGCGCCGCAGGGATCAATCCCGGTGAGGTAGCGATCCGCGAGGGTGTGTTCCACGAACGTTGGCCCGCGACCTTTCCCTCCGGTGAGGGCACCGACTTCGCCGGCGTGGTCGCCGATGTCGGTTCCGGAGTCACCGGTGTGGCTGTGGGGGACGAGGTGATCGGGTGGACCGACGACCGGGCCAGTCATGCCGAATACGTCGTCGTCGACGCCGAGCAACTGGCCGTGAAACCGGCCGAAGTCGGATGGGAGGTGGCCGGCGGTCTGGCCGTCGTCGGATTCACCGCGACCGCTGCAGTCGCCGCGGTCGCATCGACTCGTGGTGAAGTGGTGGTCATTGCCGGTGCGGCAGGTGGCGTGGGAACCGTTGCGGTGCAACTTGTGGTGGCGACCGGCGCCACGGTGATAGGCCTCGCGAGTGAGGCCAACCACGCCTGGCTGGCCTCGCTGGGGGCGATTCCGGTGACCTACGGCCCTGGTCAGCGCGAACGTATCGAGGCCGCAGCAGGCGGTGGTATCGACGCCTTCATCGACCTTTTCGGCGGCGGATACGTCGCATTGGCGATCGAACTCGGTGTGGCTCCCGATCGGATCAATACGATCATCGATTTCGCGGCCGTCGAGGAATTCGGCGTCAAGAGCGACGGCCAGGCGCAGGCACAGAGTGCGGCTACGCTGGGCCGGCTCGCGTCGTCGATCGCGACCGGAGAGCTCGTGATCCCCGTCGCCGCAACATACCCATTGACTCAGGTGCGCGAGGCCTACCGAGAGCTGGCGAAGCGCCACACGCACGGAAAGATCGTGCTGATCCCGTGACGGCGCACGCTCGTCGACCGCCGGAGGCCAGGATCTGACGCTCACACCCCGCCCAAGTCGCGTACCAAGATGGCAGCCTGCACCCGCGATTCCAGGCCGAGCTTCATCAGCACCCGCGACACGTGCGTCTTCACCGTCGCCTCGGTGATGAACAGGGTTGAAGCGATCTCCGCGTTGGCCAAACCCTCACCGAGGCAACGCAGCACATCTCTTTCGCGGGCGGTGAGATCGTCGAGAGCGGTGGGTGGTGGGGGAGTGGGTGAGCCGCCGGGCGTGGTCCGGACCGCGTCGACAACGCGGCGGGTGATCTCCGGCGACAATGCCGCGTCACCACGCACCACGGCGCGGACGGCATCGATGATGACCTCCGCCGACGCCGTCTTCAGCAGAAATCCTCTCGCCCCGGCCCGCAGCGCGCCGAAGACATACTCGTCGAGGTCGAACGTCGTGAGGACGACGACCGGGCAGATTCCCTCGCCGACAATCACTTCGGTGGCGCGGATGCCGTCGGTCCCGGGCATCCGGACGTCCATCAGGACGACGTCGGGGCGCAGGTCGCGGGCGCCGGTGATCGCCTGGTCGCCGTCGGTGGCCTCCCCGATGACGTCGATCCCCTCGGCCGGCTCGAGCATCATCCGCAGACCGGCCCTGATGGCAGCGTGGTCGTCGGCGATCAGGATCGTCGTCACGGGTGAATCCTCGGTGCATCGGAGGAGGTTGTCGGAAGTGTTGCGGTGACCCGGAATTCGTCGGTGCCGCGCTCGACGCAGAGCCTTCCGCCGACCGCGTGGGCGCGAGTGCGCATGTTGACCAGGCCGCGTCCGGTGTGACGATCGCCGGTCGGATGGTGATCGTGGTGAGCGGCGAGTCGATTACAGATGTCGAGGACCAGCGTGTCGTCCGCATGGGTGATCCGCACCCGGATCGGTTGTCCCGGTGCATGTGTGGCGGCGTTCGTCAGTGCTTCGGCGACGATACGGAACGCGGCGATGTCGACGACCGGCGGTAACGCATCGATGCCGTCGGCGGCGGTGATCGTGGCCGGTATCTCCATGGTGATGTCTGTGCCGGACTCGGCGATCGGTTCGGTCAGCCGATCGATACGTCGCAGACCGGCAGTGGTGTGTCGGCCGTCGGTGCTCTGCTCGCTGCCATCGGACAGCAGGTCGATCAGCCCGCGCATCTCGGTCAGCGCTTCCACGCTGCTCGCCCGGACCGCGGCCAAAGCCTTCCCCGCGAGAGCGGTGTTCTCCGGATATTGCAGCGCCGCAGCCGATTGCACCGCAATCGCCGACAACCGACCGGCGATCACGTCGTGCAGTTCGCGGGCCAGCCGACGACGTTCGTCGGCGACGGCCTCGATCTGCTCTCGCTCGCCGAGTTCGGCCAGCGCCCGCGAGTGTTCGCGTTCCAGGGACAACGCGCTGCGGTGTTCGCGCACGGCCAGCCCGTACGCGAGCGGCGAGCCGATCAGTGCGAGCAACCACAGCACACAGACGAAGAGCAACCGCCAGTCATCGTGGGCGACCACGGAGACCAGCAAGAACGTCGCGACCGACACGACGGCGGCCAGCCCGTACAGCACACGGACGAGGCGAGCACCGCCGTAGACGCACGTGGAGTAGACGATGTCGGAGAACACCAACCACACCCCGATGGACGGGACGGTCAGTGAATCGAGTGCCAGTGCTGCACTGACCCCGGTCAGCGCGACGGCCGGATGCCGCGAACGGAACAGCTGAGAGCACGACGCGAAACCCAGGGAGACAAGGCATAACCACGTGGGTAGCGGGCTCGCGTTCTCGTCGAGCACCCCGAGGCCGGTCGCGTACAGGCTGACGCCCAGGGCCAGGAACAGCAGCGTGAGGCCGACGTCGTTGAGCAGCGCGCGGGACACCGGAAGTCGCCACATGCACCCATCGTCGCACGAGCCGACATTCCGGTCATCCGACGAAAGGATGACTTCTCCCGACCCAGGAGTGCTCGATGGGATGGCCGATGCGGTCGGGTTGGTATGCGCGCCACCGTGGTGACATGACAGATGAAGTGTTGCGGTCACCGGTCCTGTGGGTCATCGTCGGGTGCGAGATCGGGTTCTGGGTGCTGGTGTGCGCGGGGATGTCGATTCGCTACATCCTGCGCAGGCGCCGGGCGTCGACGGTGGTGTTGGCGCTGGTGCCGTTGGTGGACCTGTTCTTGCTCGCCGCTGTGGCCGTTGATCTTTCGCATGGCACCGAGGTGACGACGGTGCACCGGCTGGCCGGGATCTACCTCGGTGTCACCGTGGCCTTCGGCCATTCGATCATCACCTGGGCGGACGCACGTTTCGCTCACTGGTTTGCCGGTGCACCGGCGCCGGCCCGACCACCTCGCGGTGGCGCTGCCGCGATGCGCCACGAACTGGTGCTGTTCGGGCTGTGGCTGATCGCGGCAGCGATCGCCGCGGGCGCGGTGCTACTCCTGTCGGTCACCGTGGCCAACGATCAGCAAGCCACCGACCTCCGTGGGACATTCGGGATGCTCGGGGTGGTCACCGTCATCTGGTTGGTGACCGGCCCGGTGTGGCAACTGTTCTCGACGGCCGACGACCGGGATGGGGTGAAGAGGTGAGGTCGGGGATAAGGGATACTCGAACACCTCCCATCCGATGGCGGAGACCTTTCCCCCGATGGTCGAGGTGCGAGCCGCGTGGGGCGAGCCTCGAGACCCGGTGAGACAACAAGCCTCCCAACCACATCCACCGTCACACGACCTGAACGCGAGCCGGGTTTACAAACGCTCCCGCTGCATCAGCCGCGTCTGCACAGTGGAGCCGCGGACGCATTACTCCTGACAGTCCAGGCGCCCTCCCCGACAGTCGAGCACCCCCTATCCAATGGCCGAGACCTTTCCTTCGATGGTCGAGGTGCGAGCCGCGTGCGGCGAGCCTCGAGACCTGGCGAGACAACAAGCCCCCCAACCACATCCAAAGCAAGACAAACGAAACGCACGCCCCCTACCACACCCCACCGACAGAAAATCAGCGCCGAAACACGTTGTCCACAAACAGAATTGACCAAAACATCCCTTGCATCAAACACCCTGGCGAGGTATACTGAACCCATCACACCGATCAGCCACCGGGGAGGGGCCATGATCGAATCCAATGCCATTCTTGACACCGAATCCGTTGACGCCGAAGCAGTCTTCGCCACCATCGCCACCCAACTCAGCGGCCTGCAGTGGAACCCGCAGTTGACCGGCCCCCAAGCCTTCGGCGCGATGAAGCAAGTCCTGTTGTTGCGGAACCTGGTTGATCATCACGCCACCACCCTCACCGGTGAGATGGACCGGCTGGGCGTGGCCGATCACAAGACCACCCGGCTTCGGGAGTTGTTGATCAGCACGGGTTTCGCACCAGCCGTCGCAGGTCGGTACGTACGGGTCGCCGCCACCACCGATGTGGATCTGCTGCTCGCGCACGCGGCGGATGGGTCCATCTCGTCCGAACACACCGACGCCATCGTCCGCGGGTTGGCGCACATCGACACCCGCTCCCCAGAATCCCTCGACACCGTGCAACGGTGTGAATTCCTGCGGAAACTGCTGTCGCACTACTTCGCCGGCTTCACCCCCGCCGAGATCAACACCTACGCGCGACAGTTGGGGAACGAGTTGGCGGCCGAGACACCGGGCGGGTTACCGGCCGCCGAGGACAAGACGATCAACTCCTACACCGACCACATCACCGACGACGGACGGTTGGAGATCTCGGCGAACCTCGACATCATCGCCGGGGAGAAAACCCGTACTTTGATGGAAACCTTGTCGGCGCCCAAACCTCAACCCGACGGATCCCCGGATCCTCGGACACCCGAACAGATCTGTGCGGCCGCATTCGAAACGATCGTGGAGTTGGCGGCACAAGGACTAGCGGACACCACGTTCTCGGCCAAACCCACCAACGGCCTGCTGTGGACCTGGTCAGCGGACAACCCGGCACTCGGCGGGGACCTGCAGAACATGGGTCCGATCACCGAAGCCACCGCCAAACTGTTGTCGTGTGACACCACCATCACCAAAATCATGCTCGACCCCAACGGGGTACCGCTCAGTGTCGGGGAGGCGAAACGCTTCTTCACCCCCGGGCAACGCAAAGCCCTACTCGTGCGTGATCGCGGGTGCATCAAATGCGGTGCCCACGCCGGACGCTGCCAAGGACACCATCTCGAGCATTGGGCCGATGGTGGGCCCACCGACCTCGACAACGGCTGCCTACTCTGCACCAGCTGCCACGACGACGTCCACCACCACGGATGGGACATCATCATCGGATTCGACCGACACCCCTGGCTCATCCCACCCGCCAGCATCGACCCGAAACGACAACCCGTACCGTCCTACCACCGCAGAACCATGCGACTCGACGACGCAGCAGCCTGATTCCCGCACCCGGCCTGGCCGGGGCCGCATCCGATCTTTGAAAACTCCATAGAGACAAACCCCACCCGATGGACGAGGTGTGGTGCCGCCAGTGGACCGGACTCCTTTCGGCACAAGGGGTCTCGAGGCTCGTCGCTAGCGCTCCTCGGCACCTCGACCATCGGGATGGGTCGGTTCCTCCGATGGCCGAGGTGCGAGCCGCGTGCGGAGAGCCTCAAGATCACCAGCGCCAGCGCTGGATTCGAACCACCGTGGACCGGAAGCCTGTCAGCACAGGAGGTCTCGAGGCTCGTCGCTGGCGCTCCTCGGCACCTCGACCACCGGGGTGGGACGGGCGGGAGCCTTCCCGCGCGGGAAGGCCTCGACCACCGGGTGGACGGTTTCCCCCGATGGTCGAGGTGCCGAGCCGCGTGCGGAGAGCCTCAAGACCACCAGCGCCAGCGCTGGAACCAGACCACCGTCATCCGGATACCCCGCGGCACAAGGGGTCTCGAGGCCCAGCGCCTGGGGCGCCGTGCACCTCGACCACCGGGTGGGGAGGGCCGAGCACGCAACCATCGGGCGGGAAGGGCCCGTCCATCCAACGGGGGTAGGGCGGTCGTCACCGAGTGGCGCCGCTACTCCAGTCGACTGGCCCGCAACTCGTGGCCCTTCGATGTCAGGCAGCGGCCGGTCGGCAGATCCCATTGCCAGCCATGGAGATTGCACGTCAGCTTCTCACCCTCGATCACGCCGAACTTACTCAGGTCGGCCTTGAGGTGTGGGCACCGACGCTGGATCTCCCAGCCGTCCTTGGTGATCGACGCCGAGTCGTCATGCGCCTCGGAGAACCAGCCGTCGGCGTAGGCGATCCGCTCGTCGGTGAGGCACTTGAAGAACGTGTAGAGGAATTCGTTGTAGCCGCCGATGCGCCACGTGGTGAACCGCGTGGAGAGGAAGATCGTGTTGACCCAGTCCGGTTCGTCGTCGCGCAGCACGGTTCGTACGATCTCCGGGGTGATCCGGAAACCGTAGCGGTACTTGCCCTCTCCCTCCTTGGGTTCCCGCACGATGCGGTTGGGAAAGTCCAGGACGACGGTCTCCTCGCCCATCACGAGGCCGACCGGATAGCCGATGCCGTCGCAGATCAGATCTGAGGCGGCCATGATCGGTTCGAACAGCTCCTTGAGTTCGGGGAGCAGCGGGTCGCCTTCGGCAGGGGCCCAGGTGGCCTTCTCCGCGGCGATGACCGGGGCGAACTTCTCCTTCATCCGCTCGAGATAGGCCTGCTTGTTCTCGCCGAAAACCTCATGCGGCGCATAGGGATGGCTGATCTCGTTGAGTGTCGACCCGGTGAAATCGGCGACCGACCCGGAGACCATCATCAGCCCGCGGTGCTTCTCCCCGTCGTCGGTGCCGTGGATGCGCATCTGTTCCAGGAACGTCTCCTGATCCGGGAAGATCGATGTCACGTCGCCTGGGCGCGGGTTGTCGGCACCCTCGATCCCCGACCCGAAATCGTTGAGCGAGAACAGGTCGTCGTCGAGGAACATCGGCGGACCGGCCGAGGGCACCACCCAGGTCGCACCGACCTGCTCGATGTAGGAGCGGGCACGATCCATGCCACGCTGGCGTTTCTGCGCGGCGAAATTGGCCTTGGACCGGCGCGGGATGTCGTAGACCATCGGATACCAGATCGCCCCGGAATACTGCAGCAGGTGCACGTCGACGTGCCCGAACTGCTCACCGATGACGTCGAGATCGATGGGCCGGGCGTCGTTCATGTTGAACACCGTCGTCTCGCCGTCGGAGACGATCAGTCCCGAGTCGCCGATGGGCCCGTCGGCCGGTGCACGCAGCGCGATGATCATCACGTCGAGCGAGCCCTTCGGGCCGTCGACGGTGATCTTCTGCGAGTCGGTGGTCTCGACGAACTTGGTGAAGCCGAGCTTCTCCAGCTCACGCTTGAGGTCGGGGACCGGGTAGTCGGGCAGCAGGACCGTCGCGTCCTTGCTGACGTTGTCGCGCAGGTTCTGCTCATCGAAATGGTCGCGATGCAGATGCGAGACGTAGAGGTAGTCGCATTGCCCGAGACTCTTCCAATCCAGCTCCGAGTTGTCGGGGAAGGGCACCCAGGACGCGAAGTAGGCGGGATTGGTCCACGGATCGCAAAGGATCGACCCGGCGGTGGTCTGGATGTGGAATCCGGCGTGACCGATGCTGGTGATCTGCACGTTTGGCCTTTCGGAGGGGGTGCGCGGGGCTGCGCGCGGTGACGCGTTGCCCATCCAATCTATCGACCCGCGCCGAACCCGTCGTGGGCCCTCGGTACCTGGTTGGGTCTCCGGTGGCTCAGTGGCCGTCGCGTACCAGGAACTTCGGGTGGTCCAACCGCCATGTCACGACCGCGATGATCGCGGTCACCACCGCGAGCGTGGCCAGCGAATTGTTCTCCCCGAACACCGTGAACAGCGCCCCGCCGATCGCGGCACCGGCCAGGAAGCCCGCGTAGGTGGTGGCGTGGGCCACCCAGCCCCATCGTTTGACGCCCGCGAGGTGCAGGCCGGCGCCTTGGCCGATCTTCACCAGGGTCCCGGTGACGTACGACAGCGGCATCACCACCTCGCCCTTGCGGCTGATGGAGGTGTTGAGAGCGCCGAGGCCGAAGGCCAGACACAGCACCGGGCCCGCTCCGTAGTCCTGGTCGGTGGTGTTGATCGCCGAATCCCACACGTAAGCGGTCGTCGTGGAGGCGGCGGTCAACACAGTTGCTCCATGACGTGCCTTGCGCCACAAGCCGATTCGAGCGAGGGTTGCGACCACGACGCCGCAGCAGAAGGCGACGACGGTGGCCAATGCGGTGAATCCCAGTTGGTGGGCGCCGCGATAGTGCTCGAGAACCATTCGCTCGGTGTTGCCGGTCATGAACGTCACGTACCAACCGGCCGAATAGAGCCAGGCCGCTGCGCCGGTGGCGCCGGCGAGTGCGGCGAGCACTGCGGCCAGGATCATTTCGCGGAAGTCGTAGAAGGGGCCGAGTACCGCGCGGGTGGTCGCGACGGTCGATTGCAGTTCGGTGGTGGGCATGAACCTCTCCGGGGCAGGCTGGGCGTGCGTCGGGCGGGGGTGTCGTCGTGCTGTGAACACCGTCGAGCTGAGAGCAGGGACAGCGCAGGTGGACGTGCCTTCTCGCATGGACTTCGGTTCGGCCGGGCCCGCGGATGCGCGAGATGGCCATGAGTTCGGTCACCGCGTCGTGCCACGGCGGCGAGTTGCCTGGTGTGACCGCGGCGTCGGCGCGACCACTAAGCTCGACCCATGGAACCCGTGTACTCCACCGTGATCACCACGGCGCGGTTGTTGTGGCTGGCCGAAGGTCTGAAGTTCAGCATCTCCGGTGTCGAGAACGTGCCCAAGTCGGGTCCGGGCGTGGTCGCGATCAATCACACCGGCTACCTGGACTTCACCTACGCCGGCATCCCCGCGTATCTCCAGGGTAAGCGGTATGTGCGGTTCATGGCCAAGAAAGAGGTCTTCGACAACCGGTATTCGGGCCCGATCATGCGGGCGCTCAAGCACATTCCCGTCGACCGGGCCAACGGGGCGCAGAGTTATCACGACGCGGTCAGCTATCTCAAGAGCGGCGAACTCGTCGGTGTGTACCCGGAGGCGACGATCAGTCGCAGCTTCGAGCTCAAGGAGTTCAAGTCCGGGGCCGCGCGCATGGCCCTCGAGGCCGACGCCCCGATCATCCCGACCGTCATCTGGGGTGCCCAGCGGGTGTGGACCAAGGGTCATCCCAAACGCCTGGGCCGGACCGGCTACAAGATCGCGATCGGCGTGGCCGAACCGATCGAGCCCGTCGGCGACGCCGAGGCGATCACCGCGCAGTTGCACAAGGTGATGGGCGAGAAGTTGCTGGAACTGCAGGATGCCTACGGCGAGCACCCGAAGGGTGAGTTCTGGGTGCCCGCCCGGCTCGGCGGGTCGGCGCCTACGCTCGAGGAGGCCAACCGGATGGATGCGCAGGAGCAGGCGGCCAAGGCTGCGCGGCGGGCCGAGCGCGACCAGCAGGGTGGGGAGCAGCGGGGCGAGTAGTGGCCCCGCGCTCGCTCAGACCGGGTCGGCGACGGGCACCGATGCCTCGCGCATGTCCAGGGTCGGCGCCGGACGCCGGAATCCGCGGGTGAGGTAGATCAGATAGGCGACGCCGACGGCGAGCCACACCAGACCGACCGTGATGGCGGTGGCCGACAGACTGGTCCACAGCCACATCGTCAACCCGAACCCGATCAGCGGCAGCACCCCGAAACGCACCAGGTCGGTGGCGCTGCGTCGCCGCTGCTCGATGAGATAGACCTTGATCACCGACAGATTGACCATCGAGAAGGCGACGAGAGCGCCGAAGCTCACCATCTCCGCCGCGGTGGACAGGCTGATGGTCAGCGCGACCAGCGACACCGCACCGACGATGACGATCGCGTTGGCGGGCGTCGAGAACCGCGCAGTGATCCGGCCGAACACCTGCTTGGGCAGGGTGGCGTCGCGGCCCATGGCGTACAGGATGCGACCGACGCTGGCCTGTGAGGCCAACGCCGAGGCGAAGCACCCGGCCACATAGGCGGCGGTGAAAAAGGTCTCCAACGCGGTCCCACCGACCCGGACCATCACGTCGTTCGCCGCCGAGTCGACGTCGGTGAAGTTGACATAGTCCGGGAAGGCCAACGAGGCGACGAGCGAGACCACGATGAACAATCCGCCGCCGATGACCGTCACCAGCAGGATGGCCCGGGGGATGAGTCGCCGCGGGTCGCGGGTCTCCTCCGACAGGGTGGAGATCGCGTCGAAACCGAGGAACGACAGGCACAGGATGGCCGCCCCGGAGAACAGCAGACCTATCTGGGCGTTGCCGAAGAACACCGAGCCGATCGACGGGGTGCCGGTATCTCCGATGATGTGGCGGACGGCCAGGGCGACGAAGACGACGATGAAGACGATCTGAAAGATGATGAGCGCGTAGTTGAATCGGGTCACCATCTTGATGCCGAGCACATTGAGGGCGGTGACCACCGCGATGGAGACGACCACCCAGACCCAGGCCGGCACCGCGGGCCACAGGGCGTTGACGAAGATGCCGATGACCAGGAAGTTGATCATCGGTAAGAAGATGTAGTCCAACAGCAGCGCCCATCCCGCGGCGAAGCCGACCGACCCGCCGAACGACCGCTGCGTGTACGAGTAGGCCGAGCCTGCGACGGGATGGATGCGAACCATGGCGCCGTAGCTCAGCGCGGTGAAGATCATGGTGGCCAGCGTGATGACGTAGGCCCCCGGCAGGTGGCCCTCGGTGCCGTCGGTGACCACGCCGTAGGTCGTGAACACGGTGAGCGGCACCATGTAGGCCAAACCGAAGAAGATCAGCTCGGGTAGACCGAGGACGCGGTGCAGTTGTCCCGATGACGTTGCGGCAGGGCCGGTTCCGCTCTGGCTGGATGGGGTCGCGGGTTCGGACATCAGTGATCTCCTCGGTGATGGACCACGGCGCCACCGGCGATGGTGGTGACGACGACGGCGTCGGTGGGCAGGTGGGCTGAGCGGGTGATGTCGAGGTCGAGGACGGCGAGGTCGGCGCGGGCGCCGACGGCGATCCGCCCGCCCGACGGATCGTGGTTCACATACGCCGACCCGGCGGTGAAGGCGCGTAGCGCGGTGTCGAGGTCGAGTGCCTGCCAGGGCAGGAACGGCTCGCCGTCGCGGTGGTCGGGGTCGCGACGGGTGATGGCGACCTCGATCTGGGCCAGCGGATCGGCGGTGGTCACCGCCCAGTCGCTGCCCATCGCGATGCGCGTGCCTTGCGCGACGAGATCGGCGAAGGGAAATTGGAGAGCGGCACGGCGTTCGCCGAGGAACGGGATCGTCAGCGCATCCATCTGTGGCTCGTGCTGGGCCCAGTACGCCTGCAGATTGGCCACCACGTCCAGCGCGGCGAAGCGCGGGAGGTCATCGGGATGAACCAACTGCAGGTGGGCGATGTGATGGCGAAGATCGTTGGGGCCATTGGTGGTACGGGCACGCTCGACGGCGTTGAGACAATCGCGGGCGGCGCGATCGCCGATCGCGTGCATGTGCACCTGGAAACCCGCGGCATCCAATGCGGTCACCGCGCGCTGCAGGGTGTCGGGATCCACGTAACTGAGCCCACTGCCGGTGCTGTTGCCCTTACCGGCACCGCGATGGTCCACGCAGGAGCAATAGGGTTCGAGGAGGGCGCCGGTGTAGTTCTCCATCACCCCGTCGGCCATGATCTTGACCGTCGTCGGCGAGAAGTTCGGTGCCGCACCGTGTTCGCGCTGTGCGGCGAACAGTTCGAGCTGTTCGAGACCAGCGTGTCGATCCCACCACAATGCGCCGACGACACGGGCGGTGAGCCCGCCATCGTCGCCGAGATCGCGGTAGGCGGCCAGGGTGTCGGGGGTGACCCACGCATCCTGCCAGCCGGTGATGCCGAGGGAGTGCAGGTGGCGCTGTGCGGTGACGATCGCCGCGCGCCACTCGGCGAGATCGGGTCGGGGTACGTGGACGGCGTCGAAGGCGTATGCCGCTCCTTCGTGCAGTGTCCCGGTCGGATATCCGTGGGTGTCGCGCTCGTAACGTCCGTCGATCGGGTCGGGTGTGTGCTCGTCGATGCCGGCGATCTCCAGCGCCCTGGTGTTGACCCAGGCGCCGTGGACGTCGCGGTTCATCAGGAACACCGGTCGGTCGCCGACCACGGCGTCGAGGTCGCGACGGTCGGGTGTGCCGCCGGGGAAGTACTCCATGGCCCAGCCGCCGCCGACGATCCACGGCAACTCCGGATGCGCGGCCGCGTAGTTGGCGATTTGCTGGAGGTAGGCGCTCTTGCCCTCGGTGTCGTTGAGCCACAGACAGTTCAGGTTGCGCCCGGCGAACGGTGCGTGGACGTGGGCGTCGACGAATCCGGGCAGGACGAGGCCACCCGGAGTGGTCAGCACCCGGGTGCTGGACCCGATGAGGGCCTCGGCCGCCGCACCCAGTGCGCTGATGCGTCCGTCGGTGACGGACACCGCGGTGACCCCGGGGTGGTCGAACACTGCGGCACCGGTGATGACGAGATCTGCTGCCACCGACTACCCCTCTCTGCTCTGCGGAATCAGTGACCTCGATCGAGGTTTGGTGTTCATAACAGCTGTGCCGGAACGTTCCGGCCACTCGAATCGGCATTTTGTAACGTGCAGTTGACATTGCGTTCGGGGAATTACCCGAAGCTCCGCACCGTTGCTGCCGCCGATCTTCGGCCCGCTTACTGTGGTCTTCATGAGTTCTCGCCGTGCGACCCTGCACGACGTCGCCCGCGCGGCAGGGGTGTCCACCACCACGGCATCGGATGCGTTGGCCGGCCGCGGGCGCGTCGCCGACCGCACGCGCGCCCACATCCTCGAGGTGGCGTCGGGACTCGGGTACGTGGCCAGTGCGGTGGCCCGCGGGTTGCGCTCGGGAACCGCCGGGGTGATCGGACTGTTCATCCCCGAGGAGACGGTCGGCCTCGACTACTACCTGCAGCTGATGCAGGGGGCGGCCGAGGCGGCCATCGGTGAGGGGCTCGCGATCACCCTCGTGCCGCCCGGCATCCGGCGCGAGCAGATGGCGGCGCTGGCGCTCGACGGGTTGATCGTCTCCGACCCGAGCCTCACCGATCCGGTGATGGAAACCGTTCGCGGACTTCCGGTTCCGCATGTCACTCTGGAGCGTGACCTCGCGCCGGATGCCACGGCCGCCGCGGTGGTCACCATCGACCACCGCCACGGCGTGGAGACACTGCTCACCCATCTGGCCGACCAGGGGGCGCGTCGGATCGCGGCGCTGGTTCCCCCGTCGACCACCGCCTTCGGTGCCGACCTGCATCGTCTCTTCGCCGAATCCGACCACGACGTTCGCGTGCGCGACGTGAACTTCGCGACCGACCCCGAACAGATCGTCGCCGAGGTGACCGCGGTGCTCGACGATGCGCCCGACGCGATCGTCGCGGCACCCGACGGCGCGGCCCGGTTGGCTCTCGACGTACTCCTCTCCCACGGCATCGAGGTGCCGCATCAGATGCTGCTCGCCGGCTACACCGACACCGCCGCCTACGTGTTCTCCCGCCCCGACATCACCGCCGTCGATCTCGCGCCGCGCAGCACCGGGCGAATCGCGGTGCGGGCCATCTGCGACGTCCTCGAGGGGCGTCCGCCCGGTCCCGCCCTGGTCGAGACGTCACTGCGGGTGCGTGCGTCCACGGCCGGACCGCTGCGCGCGAGGCCGTGATGCGGAGTCTCGCGCGGGCGGTGACCCGATAGTCTGACCGCATGACCAACGCGGATCGGGAGCCGGTGTTCCGGGCCCTGGAGATCATCGCGAACACCCTCGTCCGCGCGCAGAAGGTGGATCTGCGGTTCACCGGGCTCGACAACATCCCCACCCGGGGTGGCGCGGTGCTGGTGGTGAATCACACGGCCTACGTCGATTTCCTGCCTGCGGCGCTCGGTCTGTACCGGGTCGGGCGGCGGGCGCGGTTCATGATCAAGTCCGAGGTCATGGACGTGGCCATCATGCGATTCCTGGTCAACCACACCCGCACGATCCCCGTCGACCGCTCGCAGGGCACCGACGCCTATCGCGCGGCCGTCGACTCGCTGCGCTCCGGTGAGATCGTCGTGGTGTACCCGGAAGCGACGATCAGTCGCAGCTTCGAGCTCAAGGAATTCAAGACCGGCGCGGTGCGCATGGCACTCGAGGCGCAGGTCCCGATGATCCCGACGATCGTGTGGGGAGCGCAGCGGCAGTGGACCAAGGGCGGCAAGCGTCGGATGGGGCGGGCGGGTATCCCGATCGCCGTCGGCTACGGGGCGCCAATCCACGTGCCCGCCGACGCCGACGTCGAGGAGCAGACCGCGCGGTTGCGCGCGCAGATGACCGAGGTGCTGCACGAGGTGCAGGACGCCTACCCGCATCCGGCCGGTGAGTTCTGGGTGCCGACGCGACTCGGCGGCACCGCACCCACCCCGGAGCAGGCTGCGGTGATCGAGGACGAGGAAGCGCAACGCAAGGCGGCGGCACGGGCGGCGAAAGCGGCACAGCGAGAAGGGAAGTCGCGTAGGTGAAGCTCGAAGGCAAGGAGCCGGTGACCCTCTCACGACCAACGCTGATCGCCAGCGACGTCGACGGTACGCTGATCGACGACGAGAACCGGGTGTCGGAGTACACCAAGACGATCCTGGCCAACGCGTGTGCCGCCGGAGCCGAGTTCGTCCTCGCCACCGGCCGTCCACCCCGGTGGATCGCCGAGATCACCGACCAGTTCGACCGGTCGCGTATCCCGGTGCGACATGCGGTGTGCGCCAACGGTGCCATCCTCTACGACGTCGAGCACGATCGCATCATCTCCTCGGCGACACTGTCGCCGGAGATTCTCGTCGAACTCGGCAAGATCGCCCAGGCGCAGATCCCCGGGTGCGGTATCGCCGCCGAACGTGTGGGTCGATCCGCGCACGACGCCGCCACCGCGCCGTTCGTGGCCACCGCGGGCTATCAGCACGCGTGGCTCAACCCCGACCATGTCGAGGTCGGTGACGAGGAGATCTACACCGAACCCGCCGTCAAACTCCTCGTCCGTGCCCCCGGAATGCCGAGTTCGGAGATTGCGCAACGACTTTCCGGAACCATAGGCGATCTGGCGCAGATCACCTTCTCCACCGACAACGGACTCGTCGAGCTGTCGCTTCCGGACACCCACAAAGCCTCCGGGCTCCGAAAGTTGCTGGACCACAACGGAGGTGACGGGTCGACGACCGTCGCGTTCGGTGACATGCCCAACGATGTCGAGATGCTCACGTGGGCGTCGCACGGTGTCGCCATGGGCCACGCACACCCGGCCGCGCTCGCCGCGGCCGACGAGATCACCGTCGGCAACAACGAGGACGGGGTTGCCCGCGTGCTGGCTCGGTGGTTCAGTTAGGTGTGATGTCCAGCCGGGGCGCGTCATTCACTACTGCGCGGGTGCCGGTGCCTCGGGGGCCGGGGAGTCGGGGGCGGGGGATTCGGGTGCGGTCGGCGCCACCGCACCGGCGAGTGCCCGGATCTGATCGAGGGCCGGATATCCCTGAATACCAGGGCAACTGGTGTTGTTGTAATCGCGATGACCGGCGATCACCGGAAGACGCGTCTGCGTTCCGGGCGGAAACTTGCTGTCGGAGAAGTACTCCGACGTCAGGGTGGCCGTCGCGGCGGGGTTGAGGCCGGCCCGGTTCAGACGCCACTTGAGGAATCGGCCGACCGCGGCGAGCATCTGGCCGCTCGGCGCGACCTCGTCGAGGTTGCCGATCATCGAGACGCCGACGGTGTTCTTGTTGAAGCCGCCGGTGTGGGTGCCCTCGACGTTGCGGTCGAGGCCGCCGAACGCGCCTTCGAAGATCTGCCCGTACTTGTCGACGAGCACGTTGTAGCCGATGTCGCACCAGTTCAGGGTTCGTGCGTGGTAGGCGTAGATGCCGCGCACGATCTCCGCCGACTGCTGCGGGGTGTAGTCGTTGCTGCCCGCGGTGTGGTGGACGATCGCGCCGTTCAGCGTGGGGGAGATCGTCGGCTGCGAGCAACGGATGCTCTCGTCGGCACCCCACGCCGCACGTGAGATCACCTGCGGACCACCCGAGAGGGTCGTCAGCATCGACGACCCCAGTGAGAGCAGACTGTCGGGGCTCAACAGGATCGCCGTCAGTTCCGGCAGCACGGTGCTCGCGAGGTTCTTCAGAACCTCTCCGGCAGAGCCGACCACGAGATCGGCCAGGCCGGCACCGGTGGAATCGGCGGCCGGAATGGCGCTCTGGCCGTCGGTGAGCGCGACCTGGATCTCCTTGGCGGCCCCGACCCACACGGGTTCGGTGCCGCCGGGGTGATCGGCCGAGGGGTCGGTGGAGGTCTGGATGGGCTCGAGTTCCACCCAGTCACCCCATCCGCGGACCGGGTCCTTGGCCCGCAGCATCATCGTCGCGTCCTCGGCCTCGTCCCAAACCGGCTTGTTCCACGTGAATCCGACCATCTTGAACGGGGTGTCCCGCACGAGATGCTTCACGAGGGCGCCGACGGGTTGGCGGCCGGGCGCTGTCGGCGACGTAGAGGGCGCTGTCGCGGCGGGCAGGGGGAGCGCGGACAGATCGACCTCGGGCAGCCGGATACCGGCACGCGCCAGGCCGGACCGCGCGAGTTCGACCACCGCATTCGGGACCTCGCGGAGGTCGACGGTGTCGATGGAGGTGGGGTCGGTGGCGGTGGCGTCGGTGGCGGTGGGGTCGATCGCGCCGGCGTCGCCGGGCCCGGTCGAGCGATGGGTGTCGACCGGTCGCACCGACGGCGCCGAGCGCTCGGAGCCGAGATCGATGAACAACGCCGCGCCGAGGGTCATCGCCACGGCGGCAAGGACCACCGAGGGCTTTCGTCGTGGATACCGCACTGGTCTTCTCAGCTCCCTCGGGTCGGTGGTGCGTGCGCGCCGATCGTGTCGTGGTCGGCGCACTGCAGCCGTGCGCCCACGCCGCACCGAGGCAACTCGTGATGTGGTTGTTATCTCCTGTGGTTGGTGATATTCAAGTGACTTGTCTATCGTCACATGAGTCCCACTATTCACATACGTAACATTCGATCATGAGAAACGAGACCTCGTGGCTGTGACGTCCCTGGTCGGCCGAGTCCTGACCATCCGCACCCGACCGGGCCACGCCCGGCGTCGGCGGTTGTCGACGGTCATCGGTGCCGTGTCGGCCACCGCGCTCATGGGCGGCGTCGGTCTCGTCGCCGTCACCGCGTCGGATCGTGTCGAGATCGGCCTGACCGCCGGCTCGGAGATCACCTTGATCGGTCATGGCTTCGGTCACGGCCGCGGGATGGGACAGTACGGCGCGTACGGCTACGCCAAGCAGGGCTGGTCGTACCGGCAGATCCTGCAACACTTCTACGGCGGGACGACGTTCGGCCGCCCGGCCAACCCGATCGTCAACGTCGCCCTGTCGAACAAGAGCGGTGGCGTGAGCGTGCGCTCGGACGCCGGCATGTCCGTGGGTGGGCAACCGGTCGCGCCGAACCAGGCCGTCACCGTCAACGGCACCACCGCCTCGATCACCGCGGGCTGCGGCGGTCCCGTCGTGCGCACGGTCAACGCCGCCTTCGCCGACCCGATCAACACCGCCCCGAACCGACCGGCCAACGAATTCCTCAAGTTCTGCGGATCCAACGAGCCATTCCGCGGCTCCCTCGGCCTCGACGGCGGACGGGTCACCAACCGGCTCAACGTCGACGACTACGTCAAAGGCGTCATCGCCAAGGAGAGCGTGCCCGGGTGGGCGACCTCCGGCGGCATGGAGGCGCTGAAGGCCCAGGCCGTCGCCGCCCGCACCTACGCCCTGGCCGCGATCGCGAGCGGCAAGAAGATCGACGACACCCAGAACTCGCAGGTCTACGGCGGTGTCACCGGCGAGGACCCGGGCGGCGACCAGGCCGCCGACGCGACGGCAGGGCAGATCCTGCTGCAGAACGGCCAGCCGGCATTCACCGAATTCTCCTCGTCCACCGGTGGATACACCGCGGGCGGCCGGTTCCCGGCGGTCGTCGACGACGGAGACGCCGCGTCACCGAACCACAACTGGACCACCACGATCAGCCCCAGCGCCATCGCGAGCGCGTTCGGTCTGCCGAGTCTGGACAGCTTCGAGGTGATCCAGGCCAACGGGCTCGGCGCCGAGAACGGGCGTGCACTCAAGGTGCGGGCCACCGGCGGCGGCCGCAGCGTCGAGGCGTCCGGCGAGGACGCACGCATGAAGCTGGGCCTCAAGTCCGACTGGTTCGCCGTGCAGGGCCAGCGCACCCCGCCGCAGATCGTGAAGCCACCGACCGGCCCGGCCGGCGGGCTGGGCTCCCTGGACCTCGGATCCCTGGACGCGGGATCACTGGGCGGGATCGCCGATCAGGTGGTGCCCGGAGCCGGTGATCTGGTGAGCACCGCGGCCGCGGCGTTCCAGGGCCTGCTCGGCAGCCTCGGCGACGTTCCCGGAACGCTCGGGACGGCACTCGGGGTACCGACCCTGACGCCCGACGGCGCCGGGGTCACCCAACTCTTCCAGCAGGGGATGCTGTTCTTCTCCAAGCAGACCGGAGCGCATGTGCTCGCCGGAAGCGGCTACAAGAACTTCCGGGCACGCGGTGGCATCCCGGTCCTCGGATTCCCGAAGGCCAACGTCCTGCGCTAGGTGGAAGGGTCGGGGCCGGTCAGGTGCCGGGGCCGGCGACGACGACGTTGGCGGCCACGTCGACGAGCTTGGTGTTCGACTCCTGCGACAGGCGCGCGAGGAGCAGGAACGCGGCGTCGGCGTCGATCCGGTAGCGCTCCATCAGCATGCCCTTGGCCTGACCGATCAGATCGCGCGACCCGAGCGCATTGCGCAGTTGCTCCTTCTCGCGGACGGCCCCGAAGGTGGTGGCGCAATGCGCGGCGAACAACTCGGCCAGCGAGCACGTCTCGTCGTCGAAGGCGAAGGGGGTGGTGCTGTGCAGGTTGAGCGCGCCGAAGTCGTTGCCGTCGATGTAGAGGCAGAAGCACGCCATCGACGCAACGCCCAATGCGCTTGCCGCAGCGGCGAACCGGGGCCATCGCGGGTCGTTGGCGAGGTCGTCGATGCGCACCGTGATGTCGTCGACGGCAGCACGGACACACGGGCCCTCGCCGAGCTCACGCTGGAGATCGTCACACTTGCCCGCGAGATCGCCGAACATCACCGGTGTCTCGATCCGACCGCGGGTGACCAGCGTGACACTCGCATACTCTGCGTTGTCGATCGTGTCGACGGCGGCTTTCGAGATCGCGCGCAGCACGGCCTCCTGGTCGTTGCTCTCAACGCGTAGATCGTTGATTACCTCGGTGATCCGGGTGGTGATTTCCGGCGTCATCCCCTCAACTCCTTGCTGCCGACAACTGATGGTCCGTGGACGACTGTGCGCGCATCCGGCGACGCAACTCCTGAGATTACCGCGCTCCTCGACCGCGGTGCGCCCGGTCAGCCGGGAGTGAGGGCCTCACGCTGCGCGACGCTGTCGCGTGGACCGCGATGGAACACATCAAGGCAAAGATCTCTGTCCCGATAGCCCGAATAGTGCAGCAACGGCGAGTGCAACAGCCGCTCGTGGACGGCGTCGCCGGACTGCGGATAGTCGGCGACCGGCCACCGCCAGTGGACCGCGATCACCTCGCCGTCGTCGGTCAACGCCCCGGGAAGTCGCTCTACGACGACGTCGAGGTCGGCGTCACCGAGGTAGTAGAGCACCTCGCTGAGCACGATGAGGTCGAAGGTGCCCGGCGGCCACGGACCGGTTAGATCCCCGGTGGACACACTGACCCGGGCGTCGGTGGTGGCCAGTCGGCGCACGGCGAGTTCGACCGCCCGCGCACTGACGTCGATACATGCGATCTCCTCGCTGCGGTCGGCGAGCGCGGCGCTCAGAATGCCGATGGAACAACCGGGTTCGAAGGTCCGCCGGTACCGCGGAGCGGTCAGCGACGCCAGCGTCAGCGCGTACTTGCGTTGTTCGTACCAGCGGTCGGTGAACCCCCACGGGTCGTCGGTGTCGCGGTAGACGTCGTCGAAGTAGTTCTCCGGCAACGTCTTCGGGCCGTCGTCGGGGTGTCGTGGAGTGGTCATCAGGTGAACACGTATTCGGTGGGCCGGGTGAGGTGGGCCAGCACGTGCGGCGGCAGGATCGCCTTGTCGGCCGGGTCGTCGGACAGGGGCCGGACCTGCGAGGCGAAGGCATGCACGGCGGCGTGCTTGACGGCAACCTCCAACGGGGACAACGGCGCCCGGCGCAGACGATCCCATGGCACGGCATCGTCGCCGGGAGTTGCCCAGTGCCACATCCAGATCGGGTACATCCAGAGCGGAACGCCCCGGCGTGTGCAGACCTCGCGGGCACAGTTTCCGAGTGCCTCGTGATCGGGGTGGCCGTCGCCGGACCAGACCGCGAGCACGGCCACCGACTCGTCGCCGCAGGCGTCGAGGTAGCCGTCGACGATGCGGCACATCGCCTCGTGGTGGGCGGCGAGGTCACCGTCGGGCAGGCCGTGCCACCGTGGCCGGTCGAGTCCGAGAAGGGTTGCAGCCGTGTCGAGTTCGAGATGGCGACGCATCACCAATCGCTCGGGTGAGACCGTTGCCGACCCGGGGTGGGATCCCGAACCGTCCGACATGCACACCACCGTGACCGCTACGCCCGCCCGGGCGGCGATCGACATGATCCCGCCGACCCCGAGGACCTCGTCGTCGGGGTGGGCGCCGAGGACGATCAACCGATCGACCGTCACCTCCAGATCGGTAGGAGTGCGCCCCGAAAGCCATTCTCGCCATCGTGATTCGGGGGTGCCGGGGATGTCGATCGGTCGCTCGGCGAAGCGCAACTGGGTGGGTGAGGGGCCGATGGTGGTCATCGTGTACCTGCTCCGGGCTCGAGGGTGATGCCGTCGCGGCCGGCGAAGCGACCGAACAGCGGGGCTTCGGTGAGCCGTCCGAGGTCGATCAGGTCGCGCTCGGCATGGGACTGCCGGAGGTAGACCTCGAGATCGGCGACGGCCTGCGCGTGCTCGGCGTCGCGCACCAACGGTGTCGGACCGAGAGCCCGCGCGACCCGGTCGATGACCTCGGTGGCCACCTGCTCGACCGACCAGCGGACCGACAGCGCAAGGCGGCGCGCCCCGTCGAGATCGTCGGGGTGTGCATCGACGATGCCGGCCGCCTGCTCGAGCATGGCGAATCCGGCCAGTAGGCGGGCGTCGATCGCGCCGAGATGCATCGCGGTCACGTCGTCGGCCGGGGACGTTCGGAAGATCGCATCGGCGACCTTGCGTGCCCCGCCCCACCAGCACGCGGCCACGCCGATGCCGCCGTGGAAGAACCCGGGACGGTCGAGGTAGGCACCGGGGGGACCGATCGGGCGGGCCGGTACGTCGTCGAGATGCACGGTGCCGGTCTCGGTGGTGCTCATCCCCGTCGCGGCCCACTCGGTGGTCTCCCGACGCACGCCCGCCTCGCTGAGGTCGACGGCGAACAGGGCGCGGGCGCCGTGGTCGACGTCGGCGGTCACCAGGGCGTGCGTGCACGTCTGTACACCCGAACACCACGGCTTCGCGCCGCGCAGCCGCCAGCCGCGATCGGTGCGGCACGCCTCGATACGAGGCTGTGGCGGCTCGGCTGCCCACACGCCCCAGAAGGACCGGGGTTCGGTTGTACCGGAAGCGATTTCGTGAAGGATGGTGCGCGCGTCGAGGTGTGCCTCGACGAGTCGGCCGACGGCGATGTCGTCGTGGGTGAGGTCGGCGAGGAGACGCCAGCGTGCGGTGGTGTCGCCCTCGCCCGGATGCGACACCCGATCGGTGAGATCGTCGGCGATCCGGCGGGCCCGGGCTGCCGGGGTGGCGGGCGGGGGTATTTCAGGCGGGGGCGTGGCGGGAGCGGTCATGCCGAGCGCCGTCCGGTCGTGGAGAGCGAGCGCAGATGCGCGGCGAAGCCCTCGGGAGCGCGACCGTGCCGACGTGTCGAGGTCGCCACCGGGGCCTGGGCGCACCAGGCGATCGAGACACCCGCCGACTCCAGGCGTTCGATCAGGTCGACGTCCTCGTCGTGCGGCAGCTCGCCGAATCCGCCGACCGCGAGGTAGGCGTCGGCCCGCACCCCCAGGTTCGCCCCGTGGATGTGACGGTGGCCGTCGTGATCGCGGTAGCGCCGCCGATAGCGATCTGCCAGTGCCGCGGGCCACCGCGTCCAGTCCTTGGGTGTCACCGTGCCGGCGTAGGCGTCCGCGCCCTCGGACGCGCGCGTCAGATGGCGCTGCAGCCAGTTGCCGGGTACCTCGGAATCGGCGTCGGTGGTGGCCACCCAGGTCCGCTCGGGGTCGCTCTCGGGGAAGGCGCCATGCAGCAATGCCGCGATGCCGGCGGCTCGCGCGGCCCCGACCGTCCCGAACTCGCCGACGATCGGGGTGACCGCGGCGCCGATCACCTCGGCGGACCCGTCGGTGCAGGTGTCGAGCACCACCCCGATCTGCACCGGAACAGGTACCGCGTCCGCCGCGATCCGCACCGCGCGCAGACACGACGGCAGCAGGTCGCGTTCGTTGTGGGCGGGAATCACCACGACAACACGATCGACGGCGAGATGATCGGAGTCGTGAGAGGAATGCGATGCGTTCGGCACGGGCGGCCCCTGAACTCGTTCGCGTGGTCGGGGATGATCCCCGGACCGCGATATCGGGAGTTGCAGGCCCAATGGCTGAAGGCCGGTGTGAAACTCTCAGGTTACCGGACTCGCAGGTGAACGTCGCTCCCACGGACGGACGACATCGGCCGCGCATCCCGACCCGCCACATCGCTGCCCGGCTTTGGGATTCCCTCGGTCGGGTCGGTTACCCTGAACACCCGTGGCATCCAATACCAGCGCCGATTCGCCCCGCTCCGGCCCCTATGACCTGATCGTCGTCGGCTCCGGTTTCTTCGGTCTCACCATCGCCGAGCGCGCGGCCGCCGAACTGGGCAAACGCGTCCTGGTGATCGAGCGTCGAGGCCATCTCGGCGGCAACGCCTATTCCGAGGCCGAACCGACGACCGGCATCGAGATCCACAAGTACGGTGCTCACCTGTTCCACACCTCCAACCAGAAGGTGTGGGACTACGTCAATCGCTTCACCGACTTCACCGGCTATCAGCACCGCGTGTTTGCGATGCACAACGGTCAGGCCTACCAGTTCCCGATGGGGTTGGGCCTGGTCAGCCAGTTCTTCGGCCGGTACTTCAGCCCCGACGAGGCACGTGCGCTCATCGCCGAACAGGCCGCCGAGATCGATACGAAGAACGCGGCGAACTTCGAGGAGAAGGCGATCAGCCTGATCGGACGTCCGCTGTACGAGGCGTTCATCAAGCACTACACCGCCAAGCAGTGGGAGACCGACCCGAAGAACCTCCCGGCCGCCAACATCACGCGGCTGCCGGTGCGCTACACCTTCGACAACCGGTACTTCAACGACACCTATGAGGGTCTCCCCGTCGACGGTTACACCGCGTGGCTGGAGAACATGGCCGCCGACGACCGCATCGAGGTGCGGCTGGACACCGACTGGTTCGACGTGCGTGACGCGCTGCGCACGCAGAGCCCCGACGCGCCCGTCGTCTACACCGGCCCACTCGACCGCTACTTCGACTACTCCGCCGGACGCCTCGGCTGGCGCACCCTCGACTTCGAGACCGAGGTGCTGCCCACCGGCGACTTCCAGGGCACCCCGGTGATGAACTACAACGACGCCGACGTGCCCTACACGCGTATCCACGAGTTCCGGCACTTCCACCCCGAACGCGACACCTACCCGACAGACAAAACGGTCATCATGCGGGAGTACGGGCGTTTCGCGAAGGACGACGACGAGCCGTACTACCCGATCAACACCCCCGAGGACCGAGAGATGCTCGCGTCCTACCGAGCCCTGGCCAAGACCGAGACCACCGACTCCAAGGTGCTCTTCGGTGGACGGTTGGGCACCTATCAGTACCTGGACATGCACATGGCCATCGCCAGTGCGCTCACGATGTTCGAGAACACCTTGGCGCCACACCTGCGAGACGGTGCGGCGCTGGTGGGTCCCGACGCGTAGTGCCCGAGCACGACCACCGGCGATGACAGTGCATTCGCAGACCAGAGCGGAGTAATGAGTGTGACCCCTGCCCAACAGGAGAACGTGGCCGCGTCGTCGACGGTCGAACCCGACTCCACGGCGGTCGAACTGCTGCAGCGGGTCATCTTCCCCCGGCCCGGCGAGCCCATCGACGTCCGTTCGCTCTACCTCGTCGAATCCGCGAGCAATGCGCGCCGTGCCCACGCCCCGAGCCGCACCTCGGTGATCCTCGGCGCGGAGTCCGAGGTCAGCTTCGAGAGCTACTTCAACGCCTTCGCCGCGGCCTACTGGCGACGCTGGTCGATCCTCACCTCGGTGGTGCTGCGGGTCGAGGTGATCGGCACCTGCCGCGTCGATCTCTACCGCTCCAAGGTCGACGGCTCCCGCATCGGCATCGGTGGCGATCTGGTCCCCATCGATGAAAACGGCCGTGGCACCATCGAGTTCGAGCTCGACCTCGGACCGTTCGAGGACGGCGGATGGATCTGGTTCGACGTCACCACCGACACCGAGACCGAAATCGTCTCTGCCGGCTGGTATTCGACGATCCCGGTGCCCAGCGGTCCGGACACCAAACGTGTCACCGTCGGCATCCCGACGTTCAACCGGCCCACCGACGCGGTGAACGCTCTCGCCGCGCTCACCTCGGATCCATTGGTGGACGAGGTGATCGACGCGGTGCTGATGCCCGATCAGGGCACCCGCAAGGTCGTCGACGAGCCCGGTTACTCGCAAGCCGCTGCGGCACTGGGCGATCGGCTGCACATCTTCGATCAGGGCAACCTCGGTGGTTCCGGTGGCTACTCGCGGATCATGTACGAGGCGTTGCGGCTGACCGACTCCCCGTACGTCCTGTACATGGACGACGACATCGCGATCGAGCCCGACTCGATCCTGCGTGCGCTGGCGATGTCGCGGTTCGCCCGCACCCCCATGCTGGTCGGCGGGCAGATGCTGAACCTGCAGGACCGCAGTCACCTGCACTGCATGGGTGAGGTCATCAATCACCACACCTTCATGTGGACGGCGGCGCCGTTCGTGGAATACGACCACGACTTCGCCGAGTATCCGCTGCGTGACCGGGAGAACTCGAAGAACCTGCACCGCCGGATCGACGTCGAGGGCAACGGCTGGTGGATGTGCATGATCCCGCGTGTCTGCGCCGAGGAGATCGGCCTGCCGATGCCGCTGTTCATCAAGTGGGACGATTGGGAATTCGCCTTGCGCGCAGGCAAGGCCGGATACCCGACGGCAACGGTTCCCGGCATCGCGATCTGGCACATGGCGTGGAGTGACAAGGACGACGCCATCGACTGGCAGGCGTACTTCCATCTGCGCAACCGGCTCGTCGTCGCCGCGATCCACCACGACGGTCCGATCAAGGGCATTCTGCAGTCGATGGTCAAGGCAACCGCCAAACATCTTCTCTGCCTTGAGTATTCGACGGTGGCTATCCAGAACGAGGCGATCCGCGACTTCCTCGCCGGCCCCGATCACATCCGTTCGCTGCTGCCGACCGCGCTGCCGAAGATCGCCGCCATGCGCAAGGAGTACCCGGATGCCGTGGTCCTGCCGTCGGCGACCGAGTTGCCCCGAACCAGTGGTGAGGCAACGCATCTCGGGACGACGGTGCCGAGCAACCCGGTCACCAAGCTACGGGCGCTGGCCGGGGCGATCGTCAACAACATGCGCCCGGCCGATCCGCGGCATCACCAAGTGCCCCAGGCCAATTACCCGCCGATCGAGGCGCGGTGGTTCTCTCTCGGCCGGGTCGACGGCGTCACCGTCACCACCGCCGACGGCCGCGGCGTGGTGTACCGCCAGCGCGATCGCGACAAGATGATCGCCCTCGCACGCGAATCCGCGGCGCTGGTACGTGAACTCAACGAGCGGTTCCCCGAGTTGACGGAGCGCTACCGCGCCCAACACCGGGACCTGACCAGTAAGGAGAGCTGGGCGCGTGTCTTCGGAATCGACTGATCGGGGCCCATCGCCGGCCGCACCGCCGCAGGCCGCGGAGCCGTCGGGCGAGGTCGCCGCACTGATCGGTGTCCAGGGTGTGCTGCTCGAGGCGCCCGGCGTCGTGCCCGCCGCCCGTGGGCTCTCGCATTTCGGTGAGCATTCCCTCGGCTGGCTGGCGATCAGTGCTGTCGGTTGGGGGCTGGCGGTGCGGCGCGACGACGAGACCGCGCAACGACGGTGGATCGAGGCCGGCGTCGGCGCCTTCGGCGCACACGCGGCGTCGGTGATCATCAAGCGCATCGTCCGACGCAAACGTCCGCACGATCCGCGAATCCGCGTCGGGGTGTCGACCCCGAGCCGTCTGAGTTTCCCGTCGTCGCACGCCACCTCGACAACCGCCGCGGCGATCCTCATCGGAAGGGCCGCAGGTTTGCCGCCCTACCTGCTTCCGGCGGCGCTGGTGCCGCCTATGCTCACCTCGCGACTGGTTCTCGGGGTGCACTATCCGAGCGATGTCGCCGCCGGAGCCGCGATCGGCGCACTGAGCGCCGGTGCCGTCGTCGTCGGCGATCAGTTCATCGAGCGTGCCGCCGACACCGCGGCCTGCCACCCGCGATCCACCCGGCTCGCAGGTGCTGCTGCCCGCGTCGGCGCAGTGGCACTGATGCCGGGGTCGACAGCACGCCTCCTCGTGGGGCGGGTCGTCGGCGGCAAGTCCACTAAGGAGAAGGCATGAGCGAGGAGCCGATCGAGCACGGAAAGATCAAGGGCCCGCCCAAGAACCTGGCCACCGGGCTGATCAAGGCCGTCCGGCCACGTCAGTGGGTGAAGAACGTCCTCGTCCTCGCCGCTCCGCTGGCCGCGGGTAGCGATGCCCTGACCAACGTCGGTGCGATGGGACGCGTCGGCCTGGCGTTCATCGCGTTCTGCCTCGTCGCCTCCTGCATCTACCTGGTCAACGACGCGATGGATGTCGAATCGGACCGCAACCATCCCACCAAGCGGTTTCGGCCGATCGCCGCGGGCGTGGTGCCGGTATCGCTGGCCTACGGCCTCGCGCTGGTCCTGGGTGCGGGATCGATCGGGGTGGCGCTCATCGCCAACTGGCAGACCGCCGTCGTCATCGCCATCTACCTGGTGATCCAGCTCGGTTACTGCTTCGGGCTGAAGAACCAAGCCGTCATCGACATCTGCATCGTCTCGTCGGGCTTCCTGTTGCGCGCCATCGCCGGTGGTGTGGCGGCCGAGATCCGACTCTCGCAGTGGTTCCTGCTGGTGATGGCCTTCGGGTCGCTGTTCATGGCGGCCGGCAAACGCTACGCCGAACTGCAACTCGCCGAGCGCACCGGCGCCAAGATCCGCAAGGCGCTGCAGTACTACACCACCAGCTACCTGCGCTTCGTGTGGACATTGGCGGCCACGGCCGTCGTGCTGTTCTACGGACTGTGGGCCTTCGACAAGAACTCCGGCCACGACACCAACGTTGCCTATGCCCTGTCGATGGTGCCGTTCACAATCGCGATCCTGCGCTACGCCGTCGACATCGACGGTGGTCAGGCCGGAGAACCCGAGGAGATCGCCCTCGGCGACCGTGTGCTGCAGGTCCTGGCGGTGGCCTGGATAGTATGCGTGGGTGTCGCGGTCTATGCAGTCTCCTGATCGAGGGCAGTCTCCTGATCACGGGCAGTCACCTGATCGAGGGCAGTTGCCCGAGGACGACGCGCCCACTCAGTGGCTGCGTCTGAATCTCGGCGGCGACGAGCCCGACGAAGAGCGCCCGGTCGGCGCGAACGAGCGCACGGTCGACGACGACGAGCGCACAGTAGATGACAACGAGCGCCCAGTCGATGAAGATGAGCGCCCGGTCGACGCAAAGAAGCGCACGGTCGACGTCGGCGCATGGCGGCGTTGGGGTGGCCGCGAGTGGACCGCCATCATCAGCTTCCTGATCGGTGCCATCACCGTCACCACCTTCTTCGCGATCGGTGCGTGGCAGCGGCGCTGGATCGCCGACGACGGACTCATCGTCCTGCGCACCCTGCGCAATCTGTTCGCGGGCAACGGGCCGGTGTTCAACGCCGGAGAGCGGGTTGAGGCCAACACCTCCACGGCGTGGACCTACCTGCTGTGGTTCTGGGCGTGGGTGACCGACGGCCAACTCGAGTACGTCGCCCTGTGGGTGGCGCTGGTGTTGTCGGTGTCGGCGGTGCCGATCGCGATGTACGGGACCGCCCGCCTGTTGCGTCGACGCCTCGGTGGGATCACCGGCGACGGCTACACACTGCTGCTTCCGCTCGGCCCCATCATTTACATCGCGTTGCCGCCGGCGCGCGATTTCGCGACCAGCGGCCTGGAGAACGGGCTCTGCATCTTCTGGGCCGCGGTGCTGTGGTGTCTGCTGATCTCCTGGTGTCGGCGACCTTCCGGGGCCGACGCGACTCGCGCCGGCTCGGCGGCCACACTGTTCCTCGCCTTCTGGGCGGGCCTGGCGCCGTTGGTTCGGCCCGAGCTCACAGTCATCGGCGGTATCGCCCTGGTGCTGGTGTTCCTGGCGCCCCAGACGTGGAAGATGCGTGTCGGCATCGTCGTCGTCGCCGCGATCCTCCCGGTGGGCTACCAGATCTTCCGGATGGGCTACTACGCCCTGTTGGTCCCCAACCCGGCCGTCGCCAAGGACGCCAGCGGTTCCAAGTGGCATCAGGGCTTCATCTACCTGGCCAACCTCTTCGGGCCCTACACGTTGCTGTTGCCGGTCGTCCTCGCGCTCATGGCGGGCATCCTGCTCGCCGTCGGGGTGCGCGCACGCAAGCTCAGCCCCACCGAGCCGCCGTCGCAGACCCCGAAGTCGGTACGTGGCCGGTTGGCGTCGTGGTCGCGGCGTCTGCAGACGCCGGGCGCGGTGGTCACCGCGATGGTGCTCGCCGGCCTCATCGTCGGTCTGTACTGGCTGCGTCAGGGCGGCGACTTCATGCACGGCCGCGTCCTGCTGACACCACTGTTCGTGATGTTGTTGCCGCTCATGGTGATTCCGGTGACCATCCCGGTGCGCGGTGTCGCCGCGGCCTTCCGCCGCACTCGCCGGCCCGTCCCCGCCGACAGCGCCCCCGCCGACACCGACAGCGCTCTTGCGGACGCCGACGGCGCCCCCGCCTCCGCCGACAGCGCTCCCGCTGACGCCGACGGCGCTTTGCGCGCCCGCCGCACACGCCTGCAGCTGGTCGGCTCGACCGTCCTTGCGGCCATGTGGATCACCACCATCGCCTGGGCGGCGATCGTCCACGAGGATGTCCTGCCCAACGCCGGCATCGACATCGGCCGCAGCGGCATCGTCGACGAGCGACGCTTCTACGTCACCAACATGGGCATCGAGAACCCGGTCACCGCCAAGGATTACCTCGACTATCCGCGAATGAAGGCGATGGTCGAGGACATCGCGCAGTATCAGAAGGAGGGCGGCGTGCTGATCGCGTCCTTCGACTACGACCAGTGGTACATCGCCCGCCTCCCCGCCAATACCCCACAGGACAAGCGCCACCTGACGGTGTTCTTCCTCAATCTCGGCATGACCAGCATGAATGCACCGCTCAACGTGCGGGTCATCGACCAGATGGGGCTGGCGTATCCGATCGCCGCGCACACCGAGCGCCTCGACGACGGCCGCATCGGGCACGACAAGGTGCTGCCGACCGAGTGGGTGGTCGCAGAGGCCGGAGCGGTATCGCGAGCCCCGATCCTGCCCGGGTTCCTCGACGAGGACGTCGTACGTCAGGCGCAGGTGGCCCTGACGTGTCCGGCCACCCGGGATCGGATCGCCTCGTACGAGGCGCCGTGGACGTGGCAGCGGTTCAAGAGCAACCTGATCCAGTCGTTCACGTTCAACGACTATCGCATCGACCGTAACCCCGAATACGAGATCCAGCACTGCGGTCTGACGATGCCGCCGCGCATCCACCCGCGCTGACCCGTTAAGAGGAACGCTGTGAGGAACCTTCGCGCAGCATCGGAGGAACTTGCGAGAAATTATCTCGAATCGGTAACGTGCCGCGCAGTGCGACCGATAGACCGACCGTGAGAACTGCGGTGGGACCGATCCGTCCGCGCCAACCTGAGAGAGCTGTGAGAGACATCACAGAGTTTGTCAGGGTTCGGTGGCTGCAATAGGCTGCCGGGGGTTCCTCGTGCTCAAAGTTGCGCGAGGGTTCGGTGTGGGGGATCGGACGTCGCAGAGGTGTAGTCCGGAGTTCGACGCAAGGCTGATCTGCGTCGGAACCGGTGACAGAGGGAGAATGCAGGTCGATGGGTGTAGGTGAACTGAAACCGAAGGCGTCCACGGGACTCAGTGCACGGTTCGTGGCGATTGTGGTCGCCGTGATGACCGTCGCGGGTCTGATCGGAGCAGTGGTCGGGACGGGCCAGGCCGATGCGCGCATCAACGGCACGGGCTTCCGCAAGACGCTGTGGATCGACGCCTGCGGCATGCCCACCAACGGCGCCTTCGGCAACAAGTCCATGGCTCCCGGCAAGGTCCAGGTTCGTACCTGGTTCAAGCCGCAGAACAAGCGCACCGTCATCCTGCTCGACGGCATGCGCGCCCAGTACGACTTCTCCGGCTGGGAGATCAACACCAACGTCCAGGAGCTGGTCAATCGCGGCGTCAACGTCGTCGAGCCGATCGGCGGACCGGCCAGCTTCTACACCAACTGGAACGCGCCCAGTAACTTCAACGGCCAGCAGAGCCGCTACATGTGGGAGTGCGTGATCAACAACCGCCTCCCGCAGGCACTCCGGGCCAACGGATTCCAGGGCAAGAACGGCAAGTACGCCATCATGGGCGTGTCGATGGGCGGTAATGCCGCGCTGGTCCTCGCCTCCAAGCGTCGCGATCTCTACTACGCCGCCGGCTCGTTGTCGGGCTACAACTTCCTCAGTGCCCCCGGAATGCACACGATGATCCGTCTGGCGATGCTCGACGTCGCACCGCAGCCGTGGAACGTCGACGCCATGTGGGGGCCGCCGTGGGACGGCCGCTGGTACGACAACGACCCGTCGCTGCGCATCAACCGCATGCAGGGCCTGAAACTGTTCGTCGGTTCCGGTAACGGACTCTTCGGCAAGTACAACGCGTTGCCGAACGTCTTCGACGACCTGTTCAAGGGCTCGACGCTGGAGTTCCTCGCGTTCACCCAGGCCAAGGCATTCGAAGGTCTCGCCTTCGTCAACGGGCTGCCGATCATGAGCTACTACGCCAACGGCACCCACGCCTGGGGCTACTGGCAGGACATGGTCTGGAACGCCTACTCGCGAGGCTTCTTCAACTGATCGAGTAGCACACTGCTCGACTGAGCAGCGGTCAACTGAGCACCCGGGACAACCCCGGCCGCCACCACACGGTGTCGGCCGGGGTTGACTCGTTGGTCCGGCATGACCGGCTGCTTACGCAACTCACATCACAGAAGTCACAAAAATCTCACCCGCCACAGCGTGGCGTCGCGCCAACCCGTGCCACGACGTGTAAGAAACACCTGAGGCGTAATGACACCAGTGAGATTTCTGTGACTTGAGGGGCCACTGAGTCGACGCGGTCGCCGACCGCGATGCGTCGACCATCAGGGGTGCGAAGGAGCGCGAGGGTATGCGAACAGTGAGTGCGGGGCGAACGAGTGGGCGTACGGCTCCTCGCGGTGCGATGAGCCGGCGAACGCCACGAGTCGTCATCACGATGGTGGTGGTCGTGCTGGTGGCGCTCGGCTGGGCCCTGATCGGTCAGCAGGACGCCGTCGGTGCCCCCGCCCCGGCCCCGGCCCCAGCGAGTCCGGCAGCCCCGGCGAGCCCGGCCCCGGCGGCCCCGGCGAGCCCAGCTGCCCCGGCTCCGGCGGCCACTCCCGCGGCCTCCCCGGCGCCCACCCAGCCCGCCCGCGTCACCAAGGTGTTCTGGTACACCGACCGTCGTGTCGCGCTCTGGGTGTTCTCCCCGTCGATGAACACCGAGATCCAGGTCCAGATCTTGTTGGCCCGTGATTGGTGGGCCAATCCGACGGCGCGGTTCCCGCAGCTGACCATGCTCGACGGTTTGCGCGCGCAGGACGATCAGAGCGGCTGGGTCATCAACACCGACGTCGTCGACTTCTACAAGGACAAGAACGTCAACGTCATCCTGCCCATCGGTGGCGAGTCGAGTTTCTACACCGACTGGAAGGAAACCGACAAGGGCAAGAACTACAAGTGGGAAACCTTCCTCATGCACGAGCTGCCGCCCATCATCGAAGGTGATTGGCGCTCAACGGATGTCCGTGGCATCGAGGGGCTCTCGATGGGTGGCTCGGCCGCCATGATGCTCGCTGCACGCAACCCTGGGTACTACAAGTTCGCCGCGTCGTTCTCCGGCATCCTGCAGCTGACGTCCTACGGGATGCCGCAGGCCATCCAGTTCGCCCTGCGTGACGGTGGTGGCTACGACGCGATGAAGATGTTCGGCCCGCCCAGCGATCCGGAGTGGAAGGCCCACGACCCGTACCTGCTCGCCGACAAACTGCGGGGCACGAGCCTCTACATCTCGTCGGGCAACGGCATGGTCGGCCCGTACGACAAACCGTCCGACATTCCGATGCTCGCGACCAACTACTCCGGCGTGGGACTCGAGCTGCTCTCCCGGGTCACCTCGCAGCAGTTCGCAATCAAGTTGAACCAGTTGGGAATTCCCGGACAGGCAGTCTACCGGGCGTCGGGTACCCACACCTGGCCCTACTGGGAATTCGAGATGCATCAGGCCTGGCCGCAGGCGGCGGCAGCGCTCGGCCTCAGCGGTGACAAGGTGGCCTGCGGGGTCAGCCCGGCGTTCAAGAAGGTCGCCGGTCCGGCCCGGCTGGGAGTGTGCCTGACGCCGGAGTACGGCGTGCCCGGCGGACGCGCCCAGGACTTCGCGGAGGGGCGGATCATCACCGGACCGAAGGGTCCGCAGGTGGTCGGCGGCGCGATCGGCGGGGCATATGTCGGCGCGGGCGGCCCCGGCGGCAAACTCGGGCTGCCGACCAGCGGTGAGATGCCGTGGGGTCGCGACGGCGGCAAAACGCAGACCTTTGAACACGGCCGGATCAACTGGTCACCGAAGGGTGGCGCGCAACTCGCGCGATAGATCCAGCTCACACACGCGGCACCCACATCGGGTGCCGCGTGTGTGCGTCCTGAGATCTGACTGTGGAATCGCGATGTTTGCGCAGGTGAGGTGGCTCCGGTGGCGAATCATGTCCGCCTTGTTGGGTAGCCTTGCTGGCGGTTGGGACAAACCACCACGTGTGTGTACGTGGTCACCGGCACGCCTCTCGTCGAACCAGGGGTCGGAGGGTTCGAGGCGGCATCGGTGATGCGTGACGAGGAAGTGATGATGACGAAGTACTTGAGGCTGGGTGTGCTGATGACCGGCGTGGTGTTCGCGCTGGGTTCGTTGGCGGCATGTTCGGACGACTCCACCGCGAGCGCCCCGATCACCAGCAATCCGGTCACCACGACGTCGCTGTACTCCGCGCCGTCGAGTGCATCGGCGTCGAGCGCGCCGGAGTCCGGTCAGGCCTCGGCCGGTGCCACCCCGACCACCGGCGGGTCCACGCTGCCGGCGACCACCCCCGGCTCGACGGCACCGGCATCGGGACAACTCACCGCGCCGGACGGGGCGCCGCTCGACGACAAGGCCAAGCGATACCTGCAGGCCCTGCGCAGTCAGAACGTCACGCTGCTCGGTGACACCGACAACGGTGTCGCGCTGTCGCTGGCGACCTACGTCTGCGACGCGCAGAAGAAGAACACCGACCCGGTGACCACCAAGGCGTACGTCACCGCACTGGTCGCGCCCGGCACCCAGAACACCGCGGAAGCCAATGCCAAGGCCGACAAGGTGATCAAGGCCGCCCAGGACAACTATTGCTAGCGGCAACCGACCTGTGAACGCCCGGAAGAAACGCTCACGGACCTCACGTGCGCTGCGCCTGCTGATGCTCGCGGTCGCACTGATCGCCGTCATCGCGATCGTGCTGATCGTGATCTGGATCAAGGGCATCGTCGAGGGCCCGCCGGCACCGCCGCGCGGTGGTGGCCCATCGACGACGACGCCACCGAACCGGCCGGAGGCCCAGCCCGCCGACTGCGCCGACGTGTTGACGCTGGTGATCCCGGGCACCTGGGAGTCCACGCCGAACGACGATCCGCTGAATCCGAGGTCCAAGCCGGCATCGTTGCTGCTGCGCGTCTCCAAGGCGATCAAGAGTGAATTCCCCGAGTCGCGCACCGAGGTCTACACGGTGCCCTACATCGCCGAGTTCCGGAATCCCACGAACCTCAACGACCGGCAGAGCAGCTACAACGACTCGCGTACCCAGGGCTACAAGCGTGCCGCGGGCAAGATCATCTCCACCCACGAGCACTGCCCGCTGACGCGCTACGTCATCGTCGGTTTCTCACAGGGTGCGGTCATCGGCGGCGACCTCGCCTCGGCGATCGGCAACGGTCGTGGGAACGTCCTGCCGCAGGCCGACGCCGACCTCGTCCTCGGGGTCGGACTCATCGCCGACGGTCGCCGTCAGCCCGGCGATCAGCGTGACATCGGGCCCAACCCGCCCGGCGTCGGTGCCGAGATCGCGCTCGCGGGTATGGGGTCGCTGGTGCCGGGGACCACGATGACCGGCCCGCGTCCCGGTGGCTTCGGGGATCTGCAGAGCAAGGTTGTATCCATCTGTGCCCCAGGTGATCTCATCTGTGACGCGCCGACGGCGTCGAATCCCTTGAGTGCCGTGAGTCAACTGGCGAGCGCGATCAACAACCCGGTGCACGCGATGTATGCGACGCCGCGGTACTGGTCTCTCGACGGTGCGACCGCGACCCAGTGGATGCGCGGCTGGGTCAACGGACTCATCGACGAGGCCCCGCGTCCGGCGCACAACTGAGCACCCATGTCGTGACGTCGCGTGCTGCGGGGTGGCTGGGAAGGCCCTGAGCGGGGACCGATCCGTTTGGGCGGCGCCGACCTGCTGCATTAACGTTGTGGGCTGGCTCGGCGGTGTCCTGCGGAATGGGGACGCCCCGCGGGGCCACGAGAGCTCATGACGACGCCGCTGACGCGACGAGGAGAACCAATGACCCAGGGCGAGACCACCGGGACCGATGGCGGCGAGACCACGCTGCGCGCGTTCCGGTTCGGCGCCGGTGGTGAGGGCAACAAGGACGAGGGCGGCGCCCGCAAGTTCGTGAAGTTGGCCCAGACCGCCGAGGAATACGGGTACGACACCTTTGCCGTACCCGACCACCTCGGCAACCAGGTCGGCCCGCTGGCCGCACTGGGAGCGTTGAGCCAGGCCACCGACCGCATCAGGCTGGCGACGTCGGTTCTCGCGAACGGCTTCCGGCATCCGGCGCTATTGGCCAAGGAGGCCAACACCATCGACGTCCTGAGCAAGGGCCGCCTGGAACTCGGGATCGGTGCGGGCTGGCTCAAGGAGGAGTTCGACAAGGCGGGTATCGAGTTCGAATCCCCAGGTGTACGCATCCGACGGCTCGATGAATCGCTGACGATCCTCGACAAGCTCATGCGCGGGGAGACCGTCGATTTCGACGGTGAGTTCTACCAGATCACGGGGCTCGAGGGCAGCCCGCGACCGCGTCAGGGGCCGCGCCCGCCGATCGCCGTCGGCGGTGGCGGACCCAAGATGCTCGCCCTGGCCGCCAAACACGCCGACATCATCTCCGTGGCGCCGGGCACCACCCCCGACGGGCGGATGAAGTTGTCGGACATGACCATCGAGAAGACCGCCGAGCGGGTCGACCGCATCCGGCAGGCCGCGGGCGATCGCTTCGCCGAGATCGAACTCAACTGGACGATCGCGGTCATCGTCATCACCGACGACCGGCAGTCCACTGCAGAGATGGCGCTCAAGGCACTCGAGCAGGGGTATCCGCCGAACATCGAACGCGACACCGAGTTCACCATCGACGACGTGCTGAACTCGCCGTACATCGCGATCGGATCGTTCGAGGAGATCGCCGACCAGATCCGGGCGGTGCGGCGGCGCACCTCGATGTCCTACGTCGGGGTGTTCCCGACGCAGATGGATGCCTTCGCGCCGGTCATTTCGCTCCTCAAGGGAGAGTAAAGTGTGTCCTCGGTCCGGGGGCGGAAAGCCGCACGACAACCGCTGGTGAAGGACCGCTGCAGTGGCGTGATCACACTGCGGTGGAGTCAAGGTGGACATGACGATCATGAAGTGAGCGAAAGAGTTGGGAAGTGTCGTGCGACCGCGACCAACGCGGTCCACGGACGAATGGGTACCGACACGACCAACGGTGCACGGCAAGGAACGACTCGAGGGTCACACTGAACCGAGCAGCGCGGTCGGGCGCCGCGGGGTGTGCCACGAGGTACGCACGATATGCCCATTTGGGGGCAGGAACGTGGGGGCCACAGGAGTAATGAATGCTGAAGACTGAATTTGAGCAGTTCCTCGACGAGAACGGTCAGCTGCACTTCACCGAGGACGCAACACTCGTCGACTACGTCGAGCGGAACGTCCGCGACGCGGCCGACACACTCGCCTACCGCTACATCGACTACAGCCGGGAGCGCGAGGGCGAACGTCAGGACCTCACCTGGGCGCAATTCGGCAAACGGCTCCGGGCGGTCGCTGCACGGCTGCAGCAGGTCACCAAACACGGCGACCGCGTCGCGATCCTCGCCCCGCAGTCGCTGGAGTACGTGATCGGCTTCTTTGCCGCGCTCTACGCGAGCAACGTCGCGGTTCCGCTGTTCAGCCCCGACGAGCCCGGTCACACCGACCGGCTGACCGCGGTGCTCTCGGACTGCGAGCCGACCGCGATCCTCACCTCCACCAAATCCGCCGAGGCGGTCCGCAACTTCTTCGCCGACCGCCCGGCCAAGGAGCGTCCCCGCGTCATCGCCGTCGACGCGGTGCCCGACTCCGTCGGCTCGAGCTGGGTCGCACCCATCGCCGGTAAGGACCACAACAAGGACACCGTCGCCTACCTGCAGTACACGTCGGGATCGACGCGCGTGCCCGCCGGTGTCGAGATCACCTACCAGGCAGTGGCCGCCAACGTCCTGCAGATCTACGACTGCATCGAGATCGACCGCAACGCCCGCGGCGTCACCTGGCTACCGATGTTCCACGACATGGGCCTGCTCACGGTGATCCTGCCCGCGCTCGGCGGCAAATACATCACGATCATGAGCCCGCAGGCCTTCGTGCGCAGGCCCGGCCGCTGGATTCGCGAACTCGCCGCCGACGACGACAACGCACCCACCTACGCCGCCGCGCCCAACTTCGCCTACGAGCACGCCGCCGCCCGCGGCCTGCCGAAAGAGGGCGAGAAACTCGACCTCTCCAACGTCATCGGCCTGATCAACGGCTCCGAACCGGTGACCGTCAGCTCGATGAAGAAATTCAACGAGGCATTCGGCCCGTACGGGCTGCCCAAGACCGCTATCAAGCCGTGCTACGGCATGGCCGAGGCCACCCTGTTCGTGTCGGCCACCCAACGCGACAACGAGGCCAAGGTCATCTACGTCGACCGCGAAGAACTCAATGCCGGGCGGATGAAGGTCATCGACTCCGACGCGCCCAACGCCGTCGCCCAGGTCTCCTGCGGACAGGTCGCGCTCAGCCAATGGGCCGCGATCGTCGACGCCGCCGAATACGACGAGACCGGCGTCGGCATCGAGAAGGCCGACGGCGAGGTCGGCGAGATCTGGCTGCACGGCCTCAACATCGGCGCCGGCTACTGGAACAAGCCGCAGGAAACCAAGGACACCTTCGAGAACACCATCACCACACCACTCACGCAGAACAGCCACACCGAGGGTGCTCCCGCCGACGCGACCTGGATGCGCACCGGCGACTACGGTGTGTGGCTCGACGGTGAGCTCTACATCACCGGCCGCGTCAAGGACCTGGTGATCGTCGACGGCCGCAACCACTACCCGCAGGACCTCGAATTCAGTGCGCAAGAAGCCAGTCCGGCCCTGCGCCCCGGATTCGTCGCGGCGTTCGCGGTCCCGGCCAACGAACTGCCCAAGGTGGTCTTCGAACAATCCACCAGCGGACTGACCTTCGACCCCGACGACGCCTCCGAGCAACTCGTGATCGTCGCCGAACGCGGACCGGGCAAACGCCACGACCCGCAAGAAGTCGCCGACACCGTGCGCGCCGCCATCGCCGGACGCCACGGCGTCATGGCCCGCGACATCCTGCTCGTCCCCGCCGGGTCCATCCCACGCACCTCCAGCGGCAAGATCGCCCGTCGCGCGACCAAGGCCGCCTACATCGACGGCAGCCTGCGAGGTGGGTATAAGCAGACGGCCTTCCCAGATGCGGGCGTGTAGCGCAGCGAAGCCTTTCGCCGCACACACTCCGCGTCGGCCGGCCGCCGTCACGAACCCGCGCGGCCATCGAGCCGTCGCCCAGTACCCTGAGAAACGATGTCTGAACTGAATAACGACGAGCCGAACAACCAGGTCGACGCCACCAGCACCGACGGGGAGACCGCCGGTGGGCTGACCGTCTCCGAGCTACGCGACTGGTTGCGTGACTGGGTGGCGCAGGCCACCGGTGTGCCGGCCGATCAGATCTCCGATGACCGCCCGATGGAGGAGTTCGGTCTGTCCTCGCGCGATGCGGTGGCGCTGGCCGCCGACGTCGAGGACAAGACCGGCGTCATCCTCACCGCGACCGTCGCCTACAACCATCCGACGATTGCGATGCTGGCGACGCGCATCATCGAGGGCGATCCCGACGAGGGCATCGACGCCGACGACGACCGCTTCTGGGAGCGCGAGCGCAGCGACGCCGACGACATCGCCATCGTCGGGCTATCCACGCGATTCCCGAAGGCCGGTCAGTCGCCGGAGTCGACGTGGGAGGCCCTGATCGAGGGCCGTGACGGCATCTCCGACCTCCCCGATGATCGCTGGACCGAGTTCAAGGCCGACCCGCGGATGGCCGAGGTCCTCGAGAAGCGCAATCTGCGTGGCGGATACCTCGACGACGTCAAGTCGTTCGACGCCGACTTCTTCCAGATGAGCCCGCGCGAGGTCGAGATGGTCGACCCGCAGCAGCGGCTCGCGCTGGAACTGACCTGGGAAGCCCTCGAACACGCCCGCATCCCGGCCAGCGATCTCAAGGGTGGCAGTGTCGGCGTCTTCGTCGGCACCTCCACCAACGACTACCAGCTGATGGCCGCGCTCGGTCTCGGTGAGGGCTCCGACGAGACCGCGGCGTACGCCCTGACCGGCACCGCCACCTCCATCATCGCCAACCGAGTTTCCTACTTCTTCGACTTCCACGGGCCGTCGGTCGCCATCGACACCGCGTGCTCGTCGTCGCTGGTGGCCGTCCACCAGGCCGTCCAGAGTCTGCGTTCGGGCGAGTCCGAGGTCGCCCTGGCCGGTGGCGTCAACATGATCCTCACCCCGGCTGCCACCGTCGGCTTCGATACGATCGGCGCGGTCGCCAAGGACGGGCACATCAAGGCCTTCTCCGCCGACGCCGACGGCATGGTGCGCTCCGAGGGCGGCGGTCTGTTCGTCCTCAAGCGACTCGCCGACGCCCGCCGTGACGGCGATCAGGTCCTCGCGGTGATCTCCGGTACGGCGGTCAACTCCGACGGCCGTTCCAACGGCATCTTCGCGCCCAATCCCGAAGCGCAGGTGGAGGTTCTGCGATCGGCGTATGCCGACGCCGCACTCGATCCGCGTCAGGTCGACTACGTCGAGGCGCACGGCACCGGCACCATCCTCGGTGATCCGATCGAGGCCGATGCGCTGGGCCGGGTGGTTGGTCGCGGACGCGTCGTCGGCGCCCCCGCGCTGCTCGGATCGGCCAAGACGAACTTCGGACACATGGAGTCCGCAGCCGGTGCCGGCGCACTGGCCAAGGTCGTGTTGTCCATGGGTCACAACAAGATTCCGGCCTCCCTGAACTACGCCGGACCCAACCCCTACATCCAGTTCGAGGCGACCGGCCTCAAGGTCACCGACGAGATCACCGAATGGCCGCGCTACTCCGGGCACGCCATCGCCGGGGTATCCGGATTCGGTTTCGGCGGTACCAACGCCCACGTCATCGTCCGCGAGGTACTCCCGGGCGACCTCGAGGAACCGGCCGCCGTCGCCGATCTGACCGACGCGGCCGCCGCCGAGACGCCGGCCGCCGACCTCGACGACGACGAGGACTTCCTCACCGAGGCCGAACGTGCGGTACTCGCCGCACAGTCGGCCGCCCCCGAGGCGGACGCTGTTGTCGCCGAACGTGATCCGGCCGACGATTTCGCGCCCTGCGCGGTCGACGGGGCGGTGGTGCCGCTGGTGATCTCGGCGTTCCTGCCGTCGCGGCGCCGCAAGGCGGCCGCCGATCTGCTCGAATGGCTCGAATCCGATGCCGGACAAGCCACCCCGCTCGCCGACATCGGGCGTGCGCTTGCCCACCGCAACCACGGACGGTCGCGCGCCGTCGTGATGGCCCGCTCCCACGAGGACGCCGTCAAGGGTGTGCGTGCGGTGGCCGAGGGCAAGGCCAATCCGCTTGTGTACTCGGCGGATTCGCCGGACGCCGCATCGGCGGTGTGGTTGTTGAGCGGCTTCGGGTCGCAGCACCGCAAGATGGCCAAACAGCTCTACACCGAGAACCCGGTCTTCGCCAAGTACGCCGACCGCGTCGATCACCTCGTGCAGCGTGAACTCGGATACTCCATCGTCGAGATGTTCCTCGACGACGCACAGACCTACGGCATCGAGACCAGCCAGGTCGGCATCTACACCATCCAGGTCGCCCTCGCCGACACGCTGCGCCACTTCGGCGCGCAACCCGGTGTGCTGGTACCGCATTCGATGGGGGAGGCCTCGGCCGCCTACATCAGTGGTGGACTCTCGCTCGAGGATGCGACACGGGTGATCTGTCAGCGCTCGCGTCTGATGGGTGAGGGCGAGTCGATGCTCGCCGGCGACGACATCCGGCTGATGGCGCTCGTCGAGTACTCCGCCGAGGACATCAACGATGTCCTCGTCGACTACCCGGACCTCGAGATCTGCGTCTATGCGGCGCCGACTCACACCGTCATCGGTGGTCCCGAGCCGCAGGTCGACGCCATCGTCGAGCGCGCCGAGAAGGAAGGCAAACTCGGTCGCAAACTGCAGACCAAGGGTGCGAGCCACACCTCGCAGATGGACCCGCTGCTCGGCGAATTGGCCTACGAGCTCACCGGAATCGAACCACTGCGCCCGACCGTCGGCTTCTACAGCTCGGTGGACCGCGAGACCTTCTATCGTCCCGGGCACGAGCCGGTGCACACCATCGACTACTTCCTCAAGGGGCTGCGCCACAGCGTGTGGTTCTCGCAGGCCATCGCGAAGTCGGTGGAGAACGGTCACCGCACCTTCCTCGAACTCTCGCCCAACCCGGCGGTGCTGATCTCCGTTGCGGCGGTGACGTTCTCGGCCGGACTTCAGAACGCCGAGCTGATCGAGACGCTGCGCCGCAAGGAAGACGAGAGCTTCGGCGTCATCAACGCCCTGATGAAGTTGTACGTGCACGGTCACGCCGTGGACGTCGCGTCGCTGTTCGGCACCGGTGCCGACCGCGCGTTCGCTGACATCCCGCGCACCCGTTTCGAGCGAAAGCCGTACTGGCTCAAGGCCACCGTGAATTCCGGTGGTGGCAGCGGATCGATCCCCGGTGCGCACGTGGCGCTGCCCGACGGCCGGCATGCCTGGGAGGTCAACGCCGGTGCGGTCACCGACCTGCGTGAGCTGGTCCGTGCGGCGGCCGCTCAGGTCCTCGCCGAGGCGGCGGTCGGTGCCGCGGTGACCCACGGCGAGATCGGTGCTGGTGTTGGCGAGGGCACGCTTACGACGACGCTGAGTCCGCACCCGGGTGGTGCGTCGGTGACCGTCCATGCCAAGCACGACAAGAACTTCCGCCTGCTGTTCGAGGCGGTCGTCACCGGCGCCACCGTCACCGGTACCGCCGAGGGCGCCCCCCAGCCCGCCGACGGCGCCCTCCAGCCCGCCGACGGCGCTCGTCAGAACGCCGACGGCGCCATCGATCCGCGCAAGGTCGGCTACATCGACAACTCGGTGGTCGTCGAGGACGAGATCATCGACGACATCGGCAACAAGTGGGACCCGCAGTCCGGTGAGTCGATCGACGACCGGCTCGCGATCATCGTCGGCGAATCCATGGGCTATGACCCGGAAGATCTGCCCCGCGAGATCCCGCTCGTCGAGTTGGGCCTGGATTCGTTGATGGCCGTGCGCATCAAGAATCGCGTCGAGTTCGAGTTCGATATCCCGCAGCTGCAACTTCAGGCCATGCGGCAGGCGAATCTTTCCGATGTCTCCAAGTTCGTGAACTACGCGGTCCATCACCGTGACGAACTCGACGACCTCGCCGAGAATGCCGCCGGCGGAGGCGAACTCGACACCGCCGCGCTCAACGCCTACATCGACGAGCAGAACGCCAAACGCGCCGACAGCGCTCCTGCTGCCGCTGACAGCGCCCCTGCTGCCGCCGACAGCGCTCCTGCTGCCGCTGACAGCGCTCCTGCTGCCGCTGACAGCGCTACTGCTGCCGCCGACAGCGCTACTGCTCCCGCCGACAGCGCCCCGACTGCCGCCGACAGCGCCCAGAAGCCCGCCGACCTCACCTCGCAGGCCGCGGTCGCCGAGGCCGCGGGCTCCGATGTCCCGCCGCGTGACGCCGCCGAACGGCTCACGTTCGGGGTGTATGCGGTGGTCACCAAACGCTCGGCCGGCGGCATCTTCAACAAGCTGCCGGTCCTCGAAGAGGATGTGGCACAGGCGCTCACCGACAAGCTCAACGAGCGCACCGGTGGTGACATCGACGTCGAGGACATCCTCGATTCGGAGACCATCGAGGAAATGTCGAACTATGTTCGCGAGTTCCTCGACGCGGCCGCCGACACCGACGGGTTCGTGCGCTACCTGCGACTGATCGACGGGAAGAAGACCTACGACCCGCAGGCCGGTGATCCGACGCCGGTGCTGCTGTTCCATCCCGCCGGCGGTAACACCTCTGCGTACGAGGCGCTGCTCAAGCGGCTGCCGGATTCGGTGCCGGTCATCGGTTTCGACAGGGTCGAGGGCAGCATCGAAGAGCGTGTGCGGCAATACATGCCACGCCTGCGCGAGTTGCAGCCGCACGGCCCGTACGTTCTGGTCGGCTGGTCGCTCGGCGGCGCGCTCGCCTATGGTGCCGCGCAGGTGTTGCGCGACGAGGGCGAGGAGGTCGACTTCGTCGGTCTCATCGACGTCGTCCGTCCCCGCCACGATGTCGTGGAGACCCCCGACACCAAGCGGGCCCGACTGGAGCGCTGGAAGGACTTCGCGATCCGCAACTACGATCTCGACGCCGACATCCCGATCCCGATGGATCGGCTCGTCGAGGCCGACGACGAGGGGCAGTTCGCGATCATCATGGAGATGATGTCGATGTCGGGCACCAAGATCCCCGGCGGCATCATCGAGCACCAGCGCACCTCGTTCATCGACAACCGCGCACTCACCAACATCGCTCCGACGCCCTACGGCGGCAAGGTCGTGTTGTACCGCGCCGACAAGATGCACGACGGCGCAATCGAACTCGAGCCGCAGTGGGCGGAGATCGACGAAGACGGTCGGTGGGGCGAGGTGGTCGACGACCTCGAGATCATCCACATCGGCGGCGATCACCTGTCGATCGTCGACGAGCCGTATATCGGCAGGATCGGCGCCGATCTGACCCGCCGACTCGGTACCGTCGGTTCCACCACCAGCAAGTGACAGACCGCGACACCGCGGACCACGCAGAGGATCACATGGACACCACCGCAGCCAAACTCGCCGACCTGAGGGCCAAGCTCGAACTCGCCAAGGAGCCGGCCGGGGAGAAGGCGGTCGCCAAGCGTGCGAAGAAGGGCATCTTCTCCCCGCGCGAGCGGCTGGCGATGCTCTTCGACCCGGGTACCTTCATCGAGATCGGGGCCCTGGCCAAGATGCCCGGCGCCGCCGAGACCGGATACGGCGACGGCGTGGTGACCGGTCACGGCCTGGTGCACGGGCGTCCGGTCGCGGCATTCTCCCACGACCAGTCGGTGCACGGCGGCACCGTCGGAGAGATGTTCGGCCGCAAGGTGTCTGCGCTGATGGAGTGGGCCGGCAAGATCGGGTGCCCGATGGTCGGCATCAACGACTCGGCCGGCGCGCGCATCCAGGATGCGGTGACCTCGCTGGCCTGGTACGCCGAGATGGGCCGGCGCAACGACCTGCTGTCCGGACTCGCCCCGCAGATCTCGATCATCCTCGGCAAGTGCGCCGGCGGCGCGGTGTACACCCCCGCCAACACCGACATCCTCGTCGCCGTCGAGGACAAGTCGTACATGTTCGTCACCGGCCCCGACATCATCAAACAGACCACCGGAGAAGAGATCTCGGCCGAGGACCTCGGCAGCGCGCACAACCAGGCACGGTGGGGCAACATCCACCACGTCGCCGCCGACGAGAAGGCCGCGTTCGAGTGGGTCCGCGAGTATCTGCAGTACATGCCGTCGAGCTGTTATGAGAAACCGCCGGTGATCAATCCCGGACTCGAGCCCGAGATCACCGACTCCGATCTCTCACTGAACTCGTTCATGCCGGACTACGACAACGCCGGCTACGACATGCACGACATCATCATCAAGCTGTTCGACGACGGTGCGTTCCTTGAGGTCGGAGAGTTGTTCGCGCCCAACATCATCACCGGATACGCGCGCGTCGACGGTCATGCCGTCGGGGTGGTCGCCAACCAGCCGAGCGTGATGGCAGGCACCCTCGACACCGACTCGTCGGAGAAAGCGGCGCGATTCGTCCGCATCTGCAACGCTTTCGGCATCCCGCTGATCTTCCTCGTCGACACCCCGGGCATCCTCCCTGGCCTCGCCGAGGAGCAGAAGGCGACGATCCGACGTTCGGGCCGATTCCTCTACGCCTACGTCGAGGCGGACGTCCCCAAGATCACCGTGGTGCTGCGCAAGGCCTACGGCGGTGCGTACGCGGTGATGGGCTCCAAGCAACTCGGCGCCGACCTCAACTTCGCGTGGCCCTCGGCCAAGATCGCGGTGATGGGTGCCGAGTCGGCGGCAGCGGTACTCACCCGTCGCCAGACCGAGGGCATGTCGGCGGCCGAGGCCGATAAGGTACGCCGCGATTTCATCGACTTCTACAACACGATGATGGCCACGCCGTACCTCGCCGCCGAGCGCGGCTACATCGATGCCGTCATCGAACCCGCCGAAACCCGACTTCAGCTACGAAAGGCGTTGGCGCAGTTGCGGGACAAGCAGACGATCCGCACCCCGCGCAAGCACTTCCTGATGCCGATCTGACGGTTCCCTTCGCGTGCGCTCGGGGTGCGGTGGTTCGGATCCAGCACCGCTGCAGGCGGTCTCGAGGCTCGTCGCTATCGCTCCTCGCACCTCGACCATCGGTCTGGGGGAGGTCCATCCATCGGTTTGGGGGAGATCCTTCCCCCGCTGGTCCAGGTGCCCGACCACCGGTTTGGGGGAGATCCATCCCCCCGCTGGTCTAGGTGCCCGACCACCGGTTTGGGGGAGGTCCTTCCTCCCCCGCTGGTCCAGGTGCCCGGCCACCGGTCTGGGGGAGATCCTTTCCCCCCGATGGTCGAGGTGCCCGGCGCCCCGGGCGCCGGGCCTCGAGACCCCTTGCCCTGGTGCTGGTTCCGCCCGCCGCTCACCCCACCGCATGCCCGACGAGGCGACCGATCGCGAATGTCACGATCATCGCTATCGCGCCGCCGACCACGACGCGGCACACCGGTCGCCATGGTGACGAGCCGCCCAGCCGAGCGCCGGTGAATCCGGTGATCGCCAGCGCCGCGACGACCGCGGCGAAGGTGATCGGGATGCGCAGCGACGCCGACGGGATCAGGATCGCCAGCATCGGCAGCAGCGCCCCGCTGAGAAACGACACCGCCGACGACGCGGCCGCCTGCCACGGACTGGTCAGTTCGTGAGGATCGATGCCGAGCTCGACGTCGACGTGGGCCTCGAAGGCATCGCGGGCGGTGAGCTCGGTGGCCACCCGGCATGCGGTCTCGTGCGTGAGTCCCTTCTCCTCGTACAAACCGACGAGCTCGTCGAATTCTGCCTGCGGCTGCTCCCGGAGCTCGCGGCTCTCCTTGGCCAACAACGCTTCCTCGGTGTCACGCTGGGTGCTCACCGACACGTACTCGCCGAGCGCCATCGACACCGCCCCGGCCGCGAGCCCGGCGATTCCGGCAGTGAAGATCGGTCCACGGTCGGTGGTCGCGGCGGCCACGCCGATCACGATTCCCGCGGTCGAGACGATTCCGTCGTTCGCCCCGAGCACGCCGGCGCGTAACCAGTTGAGACGATTCGACAACGATCCCCCGGCATGGGGTTCGCCCGAATGCTGGTGTGGCGGCTCTGCGGAATCATGCTCGGCAGCCGCGCCGTCGAGAGGGGTCATGGACTCACCCAAACGTCGAAAGCCGCTCCGCGCAAGCAAGGTGAGGCTGAGCATCACCGCGGGTGTGCCGACGCGGCGAGACCGGATTCAGGCGAAGCGTTGCAGGATCGAGTGCACCGCCTGCGTGACGGTGAGCCGGTCGTAGCTCTGGACGAAGTCGAAGGTGCGGTCCAGATCGTCGGCGCCGCAATGTTGATCGCGCGCCGAGAGCAGAGCGGCGAAGTGTGGCCCGAGCACGGCGACGTTCCATTCCTCGACCAGGTCGTCGTCGGGGGCCAGTGGCGCGCGATGCACGTTGCCGTCGCGGATGTCGACGAGGTCGACCCCGTACACACCGGCCAGGCCGGTCCGTTCGGACATGGCCCGCCAGCGTGCCGCGGTGCGCTCGGTGAAATGCCGGGCGTGCTGAAAGGTCCCGACGACGATGGCGGCACCACCGATCGCGGCCTGCTCTTCGAGCGCCTTGCTCATCTCGATCAGGAGGCGCTTGTTGCCCAGTCGCGGCGTCAGCGACGCCGAGGCGATGGCGTAGGGCGTGGCCGCCTCGGGCGGCGGCGTCGACCACACGGGCAGCTCGGGCAGTGCGACGACGGTCGCGGTCTGCAGCGCCGCCGGTGACTCGACGGACGGATACAGCGCGCCCGTCCCGAAGGACGCACCCAGGGTCATCGCTGCGACGCGTTTGGCATCGGTGTCGACACCGTCGGCGATGACGACGGCGTGCGAACGTTCGGTGTGCGCGGCAAGGGTGTGCGCCAGCCGGGCCGGGTCGAGGTTGGTGCCGTCGGGTTCGATGATGGCGTCGAGGAGGTCGGCGCCGGTGATGACGATGTCGGGTTCCACGAGTGAGAGCAGGGTCGCCGCCTGATCGCTGCTGGTCAGGCCGTCGACGCAGACGATGCGTCCTTCCTGCCGCGCCCGGGCGACCCGCGCCAGGGTGCGTTGGGGACTGCGTTCGACGGCGTCGGGGAGTACCACGAGCACTCGCTGCTCGAGCCGTTCGCGGGTGTCGTCGTCGAGGCCGTCGATGAGTTCGAGGTCCATCGGCACCAGCAACGGCAGGATCTTGGCGATCGACTGAGCCGTCGGCGTGGCCGCATACTCGTTCCTGCGGCGGTCGAGGACCTGGTGTTGTTCCATCAGACGGGCAGCGCGACGCAGTGCTCTTGCAGTACCCAGGCGCGTCCCGGTGGGACCACGCAGGGTGAGTTCGACGGCGGCGACGGCGCCGTCGTGCAATCGACACACCGGTGCGAATTGCATGTGGAGCTCCAGATCATCGAAGAGGGTGAATCCGCTCTCCGCTGCGATCTGACCAGGCTGGGATGTCATCGATTACCACGTCCATCTGCCTCTCGTGGCCTCAAGATCCGGACAATCACTGGTGACTGTCGTTCGACTACTTGCGGCCAGGCGGTGGGATGCGGTTGGCTTCACATCCGGTGTATCGGCAGAGGATTCTCCCCGGTACTCCGGTGAATCACCCCAGGGGCAGATCTCTTGGAGGGCAGATCTCTCGGAGGGCGGATCGCTCAGAGCCGGGACAGTGCGAACACCGTGCCTGCGGCCAGGATAACAAAGAACCCGACGAGGGCCAGGGCGAGCAGGATCGAGCCGACGAAGCCCACGGCCATCACGGTCATCCAGATGATGACCGCCACGATCATGGCCCACCACCAGAAGCCGACGCGGGACTGCCCGGAGTCCGGTGACGCCGGGGTCGCGGAGACCTCGGCATCACCGGCGGCGGGGTGGATCATGGCCGGATGCCGGGCATCCGCGGCCGCAGGAGCGGAATCGGTTGGCATGAGCAGGTTTTCAGCTGCGAGCCGCGGCTGCGGCGTCGGCCTCGGTGGTCTGGCCGGCCGTCGCGAGGTCGCCGGTGTAGCTCTCGAGGTGCGCGCGAACGAACCACTGGAACTTCTCCAGCTCGGCGGTCTGACCGATCAGGATGTCCTCGGTCACCGGGTCGAGTTCGCCGGTGGTGGCGATCGCATCGCGCTGCGAGGTGATGAAACCGTCATACACCAGATTCAGCGCGCCGAGGTGCGCCTGCGCGGTGTCGCGACCGATCGAGTAGTCGTCCCACGAACGGTCGGCCTCGATCGCCTTGGCCGTGCCGTGCGGGGATTCGCCGAGGGTGGCGATGCGCTCGGCGATGGTGTCGGCGTAGCCGCGCACCAGCTCGACCTGCGGATCGATCATCTCGTGCACACCGATGAAGTTCGCGCCGACGACGTTCCAGTGCACATGCTTGAGGGTGAGGTGCAGATCGTTGAGCGCACTGAGACGCTCCTGCAGGATCTTCGTGACGGTAGAAGCGGTTTCGCTGCTGAGTCCGGGAGCGGTGAATGTGGTCATGCCGCAACGCTATGGCCGGCGCGAGGTGTGCCCAAGCCGGCTCCGTCATGCGTCACGGAACCGAAATGGTCGGTAACGATCGGATAACGCCGCGGGTTTGGCGTCGAGTGGCGCCGGCAGTGGTCAGCCAGCGGTGGTCAATATCCGCTCGAGCGCATCGGTGCCGGGTTGTAGAGCCCCGACCTCCGGGCGGTACCGAGATCGAGCCGTGCCGGTGGTGCCGGATCGATTTCGGTGAATCGTTGCAGGCCACCCCAGTCGCGCGCCCAGTTGTTGCGCAGATACGTCGGCAACAGGGTGGGGGTGAGCATGGCCTCGGTGATGCCGAGTGGTCCACCTGCCGTACCGGCCATCCACGTCTGGCTGTTCTTGCGGGTTGCGTCGGCGTCGGGCATGATCCGCCACCGGGGTACCTGCAGCACACCGTTTTTCACGGCCATCGGCTGCTGGCAGGGGAACACCATGCCGGGCAGCCAGTCGATGAACACCGGATCGGTGCGTCCGACGACGTCGTCGAGGGTGGCCATGGTGGTGATCCGCGGCGGGGTGAGTGCCACCCATTCGGCGGGCGCACCGGCGGTGTCGCGGACCTCGATGCGCACGACATCGGCTCGTGCCGGCGAATTCGCCAGGGGGAAGCGTAGATTGCGCCAGGTCGGCGCCTCGCCGATATCGAGTGGCGTCATCGTGCCCAGTGGGATCACACGTCCGTCGGCACCGAGCCGGCCGAACCGGGCGATCACCTGCTGGCCGGGATGGACGACGCCGACCCCGTCGGTGGCCTGCACCGATCCGGCGACCGCGATCGTCAACAACGGTGCCGCATCCGAGGGCGCCGGCATCGAATACCAGGATGTGGTCAGGCTTGCGGTCCCCGTCGGCGATCCGTAGGTGCCCAGAACCGGGGTCTGTGACGGGGTCAATCCGAAGGGCAACTGCACCGTCGACCCGTTGATACCTCGTGCGCCCTGTCCGCCTGCGGTGCCGCCCTGTGCGGAGTCGTCCGACGACGAGGACTCGTTGGCGCCGGCCCCCGATTGCGCACTGTTGGTCGCCGACGACGCGCTGTCGTCCTCGGTGGTGTCGACACTGAGCTGGTTCGGAATACCGTTGGGGGAGAATCCATTCGGTGGCACACCGGTCGGGGTACCGGCAAGCGCGGCGGAGGTGTCGGGCGCCGGACGGCCGTCGACGGCAACCGGGCGCAGCAGACCGGTGTTCGGGTTCGCCTCCACGAGCACGTCGTCGGCCAGACCGCACGAGTTGCCGGTGAGCGCGCGCACGTTGGAGTTCAGCCAGGAGAACGAATCGCGCTGCGCGTAGGCGCCCTTGGCGAAGGTGGCGACGGTGAACACGATGACGAAACACGAGATGACCGGTAGCGGTGAGAATTTCAGCCGCGAGTACCAGTGGTCGGAGTGGCCGGTGCGGGTCGGCTCGTCGACGTAGTCGTCACGGAAGTGGAACCACAGCCCGACCGCCGCGGTGATCACCGCGAGGACCAGGAACACCCAGCCGAACTGCACACCACCCAGCGACGGCGGCCGATCCCACCACGGGACACCGTAACTACCGACGAACCACCACCCGTTGGTGCCGGTGAAAGAAATGCCGGTCACCGCGAGAAGCGCTGCGGCGAAGAAGGTTCGGTTGCGGCGCGACCGCAGGATGGCCGGCGCCATCATGGCCCCGGCCGCGGCGGCCAGACCACCGGCGATGCCGGCGTACACACCGAAGTGGTGGGTCCACTTGGTGGGTGTGAACGAGATGAAGAACATGGTGCCCAGGGTTACGGCGATCAGCCGCCAGATCGGTGCGCGGGCAACGCCGTTCGGATGAACACGGCGCAACAGCCGCAGTAGCACGACCACCAGGCACAGGATCATCACCAGAATTCCGAAGCGCCGGGTCAACGTACCGTCGGCGGTGGGCAGGATCAGGTAGTAATACCGAACCGGCTCCTCCCACCACTCCAGGGTCGGGCCGACGTCGGTCGCGACCTGATTGCCGACGAGCAGCGGCATCAGCGGTTGCGCGGCGAAGATCTCGAACAGCACCGCGGTGCCCGCGGCGAGGATCGGCGCCAGCATCGGCACCAGACCGTCACGGCGACGTCGGGTCACCACGGCCTTCACCATCGGCCGGACGCCGGCGAGCAGGGCGGCCACCGCCATCAGACCACCTGGCGCGAGTGCCAGGGTGAACGCCGCGGTGATCACCGCGACCGCGTACGGCAGCAACCGGCGAGTGGCGATCGCACGCTCGACGCAGCACCACGTCAGCAACGCGCCCACCGCCTCGCCGGGTTCGGGACGCAGACCGTTGTTGTACGGCAACCAGATCGCGAGGTAGACGAAGGCCGCCGACCACACCGCAGGGGTGCTGTGACGCACCGCGCGCCCCAACCGCGGAATCACCTCACGCGAGATCAACCACCAACCGAGCAGGCCGAGAGCGAACGCGGGCAGCCGCATCCACGGCGCGGCGAGACTGACGTGGGTCATCGCGGCGATGACCTGGAAGTGCCAGCCGAACGGGTCCTGCGGTACCCCGAAATACCGGAAGTAGTTGTCGGCGTACCCGGCGGCGCCGGTGATCCGGCCGACGGTGAAGTTGTAGCCGTCGTCGGAGGTGTTGGCGCCGGCGATCCACCAGAACGCCAGGATCACGAACACCACGACGTCGGGCGGGCGAATCGTCCACCACCCCGACGGCAGGAAACGCTTGTGCCCCCGACCGTCCCGATGGTCGAGAACGCCCAGCAACACCAACGACGCGATCGTCATCGCGATCCCCGCGACGATGGCGATGATCTTGAGCGTGGTCGGGGAGTTCACGTACCGGGTGTCGATGGTGGCGTGCAGGCGTAGACCCTCGCGGGACGCTGTCGCGGGGAGATCGGTGTAGACGCCGACGATCTGCGGGCGCATCTGCTGATCGGGTACCGAGAAGGTGTGCTGGCCGTCGCCAGGCAAGGTGGGCGCCGACGACGCCGACCCGGGACCGTCGGCGAAGCGCGCCGAGACACCGGTGCCGTCGGCATGGAAGAGGATGCGACAGTTCGGATTCGACTGTGCGGCCGCACGTGGGGTGCTCAGCAGTACTACGTCGCGGTCGGTGACCACCAGCGAATCGGATGTTGCCCGAATGAACAGCGCTCGCGCCGACGCCTGCTGCCCGCCCTCGGGCAGCGTCGAGAGCAACACCCCGCCCGACGTCGGCAACTCGGCGGCCGGCGAGCACGGCACCGCGACGTCCATGTCGATCGGGACGAACGCCACCAGCGGCGCGGCGACGTTGCCGACTGCCGACCCCTGCGGCCAATTCAGTTCGGCTGTGGACTGATTCACCGGCAACAGTGGGGTGAGGAGCGCGAGCAGAAAACCCAGGAGGCCGGTGACCGCGGCGGCGATCCGCACGCCGCGACCACCGGGTATCCGAGTACCACGGGTCCGAATACCCGGTGTCCCTTCGGCGACATCGGTCTGCCGACCCTCACTGGTCATCCGACGACTCCACCCTGATCGATCCCGTTCGAGCCCAGCCCCACCGCGTGCTCGTGCCGACGGTCAGCGCGGCGACGGGCGCTCCGGCGGCCAGCGGCGTGAGTTTCTCCAGTGCTCCCCAGCCCTGGTACCAGTCGCCGGACAGATACGTCGGCACCGTCTGCGCCGACGTCGTACTCTCCGAAATCGCCAGGAGGCCACCGTCATCGCCGTCTTCCCAGGTCTTCGACTGCGAGTTGGCGGTCACAAAGTCGGGTTGGATGCGCCATCGGGGCACCTGCGCGACCCCGTGGGTGACCTGCAACGGCTGCTGGCACGGGAAGTGCGCGGCCACACTGAAGTCGATCAGCGTCGGCGCATCGGAACCGACAACCTGTTGCAGCGTTGCCAGTTTCGGCGCCCGCGGTGGGGTGATCACCAAGAACTGATCCTCCCCGAGATTGTCGTCGAGCAACGACAGCCGCATCACCGTGGCCGCCGGCGGTGCCGCCGCCATCGGCACCCGGAGATTGCGCCACGGCCGATTCGCGATCACCGGCCCGGGATCGATCGGTAACACGTCGGGACCGACCTGCTCGAAGGAGCCGTCCGGTCCCGGCCTGCCGAACTGCACCACCACCTGCCGACCGAAGATGTATACCCCGAACATGTCGATGCTCGCCACAGATCCCGAGGCCGAGAACACCAGCAGCGGAGTCGAATTGCGCGCCGGCAGGTCGTACCAGTCGGTGGTCAGCCGGGCCTCGCCGTTGTAGCCGTAGCTGCCGAGCACCGGCGTCGTCGCGGGATCGAGGCCGTACGGGAGCGCCGCGGTGGAGCCATTGACGGTCCGCGGTCCGCGCCCGCCGGTGGTCCCCGCGCCGAGCCCGCCGGTGATGGCGAACGGCTGGGAAAAGGGTGCGGCCACATTCATCTGACCGGGACGAGCACTACCGGGCTTGGGCGTGAGATCGTCGGGAACACCGTCGGGGGAGAAGCCGACCGACGTCGCACCGGATCGCGTGCCCGACAACGCCGCCGACGCCGTCTCACCGCCCGCCGGGCGCAACATGTTCGCGTTGGGGTCCGACTCAACCAGAACCTGGTCGGCCATGCCACAACTGTTGCCGCGCACCGTGTTCAGATTCTCGCCGAACACCGTGAACGCCGGATACCGGACCGCCACCGCCTTGGCGAACACCAGCACCTCGGAGATCACCATCAACGCCGCGATGATCGCGATCGGCGACGACGCGACAATCAGGCGCCGGCGGTCGGCGCGGCTGTGCCCGTCGCCGTGCGCGAGTCCGCGATTGGCGACGTAATCCAGGCGCAGGTGTTGCCACACCGCAAGTGCCGCGGCAACAACCGCGAGTACCAGGAAGATCGTCGACACCCCGATACCGGCCACCACCGGCGCCCGATCGAACCACGAGATGCCGTACTCGTAGGCATAGGGCCAGGCGTTCTTGCCGGCCATCGCCGCAGCGAGCGCGAAGAACAATCCGGAGACGAACACCGTCAGGTTGCGCGTGGAGCGCGCCGCAGACTGGGCCACCGCCACCGTCGCGGTGGCGGCCAGCGCCGCACCGAGACCGGCGAAGATCCCGAACTGGATAGTCCACTTGGTCGGGGTGAACGCCAGCAACAGCAAGCTCACCCCGACGGCCCCGATCAGCCGCCACGCGGGACCCGGCGCCACCCCACTGATCCGGCTGCGCCGCAACATGACCGCCACTGTCACGATCAATGCCGCCAGCAACAACAGCACCGGCACTCGCCGCGTAAGGGCGCCGTCCTTGGTGTTCACCGTCAAGAAGTAGTAGCGCAGATACTCCTGATTCCAGTCGATCACCGGCCCGGTCACGTACCGGACCTTGATCGCCTCGATCACCGTCGCCACTGTCTGATCACGAAAGACGACGACGAGCACCAGCACCCCGGCCGCGACGATCGGCGCGACCAACGGCGCCAGCCCCTCCGCGCGCCGCCGGACCAGCAGGATGTGCAGCAGCGGCCGTGCCGCGACGATCAGGATGGCCACCCCGATGAGACCCTGCGGGGCCAGCGCGAGGGTGAACCCGGCGGCGACCGCGGCGAGGGCGGCCGGGAGCAGAGCCCTTGTGGCGATGGCCTTCTCGGCGGCCCACCAGGTCAGCAATGATCCCAGGACGATCATCGACTCGCTGCGCAGCCCACTGCAGAACGGAAGCCAGAACGCTGCGAACACCAACGCCGCCGACCACATCGCCCACCGCGAACGGCTCACGGCGCCACCGAGTCGCGGCAACAACGCCCGACTCAGGACGAACCAACTCGCCAATCCCGCAACGAGTTGTGGCACCAACATCCACAACAGTGCAGGCGAGAGCGCCGACCAGTGCCCCAGGAAGGCGTAGTACCAGTCGAACGGCGCCTCCGGAATCCCGTAGAAGCGGTAGTAATCCGAGAGGTAACCGAACGAACCCGCGGTGCGCCCCATGTTCAGGATGTAACCGTCGTCGGGTGTCCCCGCACCCACCAACGTCCACACGCCCAACACCGCGGTCACCACGAGATCGGTCGGCGATGGGCGCAGCCGCCGCGCCCATCGGGGGCGCGCACCGACCCGTCGTCGATACCCGCCGAGTCGGTCCAGCCAGAACAACGCCCCGAGTGACACCAGAACGCAGAGCACCGCGAGGATCATCACGAGCAGTTTCAGCGTCGACGGCGTGCTCTCGTACCGATTGTCGATCTGCACGTGCGCCCGCATCCCCGACCCGGCGGCCCGCACCTGCGCGGTGGACAGATCGGTGAACATCCCGTCGATCTGCGGCCGAGCGTCGGCGCCGAGATCGCCGGCCGCGTTGCCGACACGTGCGCCGCCCGGCCCGGCGAACTCCGCTTCCGTCGCGCGCGCCGAGGAGAACACATGAAGCCGCGCACACGCGGCGAGCTCGGCGCGCGGGATCGAGGCGGCCGCGACGTTGCGGAACGTCACCGACACCGCATCCCGGCTCGCCGTCACATACAGGGCCTTGGCCTTCGAGTCGGGAGCGGCCGTCGGCATCGTCGCGAGCACCACGCCGCCGGCGGCGGGCAGGCCGCGCAGCACAGCGCAGTCGATCGTGACGTCGAGGGACTCGGCCGTCTGCGCGATCAGCGGCGCCGTCACCGACGGCGTCGTCGCCTGCGCGCCCACCAGGCGCTGCGGCCAATCGAAGGACGCCTGCGTCACGCTCACCGGCAACAGCGGGGTGATCACACACAGCACCGCGCCCACGACACCCGCGATGACGGCGATCAACGTGATCGGTGCAGAACGGACCGTGGGCGACCCCGTCGGCCGACACTGATCAAGCGCGGGAGACGACGCGGTCACGGGCACGATCCCACATGCTATGTGACCCGCTCGAGAGACGGGGTTCCGTCACCGCGCCGCCCCACTTCACCGATGAGTGCCGATCACCCAGGAGGGGCTCGCCGGGTTGCCCCATGCTCCTACATAGAGCGGCCGGTCGTACCTTGCGGCAACTCCGGTCTGGAACTCGATGGACTGGCCGACGGTACGGCCGCTCGACGAGCTGTGACCGAACCCGGGGGTGACCGCATCCACAGCGCCGCCCACATGTGCGTTGTGCACGGCGGCAGCCTCGCCCGGGGTCAGGGTGACCATTGCGCCGTTCCCGTATGGAGCGACGGTGAATGCGGAGGCGGCCGGCGCTGCCAGACCCGCCCCGAGTGCACCGAGAAACAACGCCGAGCACGTGATGATGATCCTGCGACCGATGAGAGTCATGGCCGAACCCTTCTCGTGAGAGTGGTCGACGACGCGGTCCGTCGCCGACGCCGGTCGATACCGGCGCCTCAGCCAAACCGATCAGTGGAATGCAGTCAAGCGGATTCTGTATTGACAATAGGGAAGTTCCAGGCAGCTGACGGATACGCGTTTTCCGGACCGGAATATTCCGTGGCCTGGGCGAGGATGCCTCGAGACCCATCCCGTACCGCGACACCGACTACTGAGACGGCTCTCAGTAAGCGTCCACTACTGTGTCGGTCTGAGATGACTGAGCCCGCGACGCCGACGTCCACCACGCCCGATCGGCGTGGCGATCGACGCACCCTGCACATCGGTGGGATCAAGGTCCCGTCGAATCCACGCACCTGGTCGATCGTGGCCGTGGTGGCCGGACTGATCGCCGTCGTCGCCGCGGTCCTGACGCCGTTCCTGCCGGTCACCGCCCACACCGCGACCATCACGTGGCCGCAGCCGCAGTCACTGTCGGTGACCGCCCCGCTGGTCGCACAAACGCCGTCGAACCTCGATGTGACCGTCGACTGCCGGGTGCTCGCCGATGCCGTCGGGAAGACGGGGACCGGATCAACGGTCGTCGTGTCGACGATGCCGCGCAGTGCGCAGAAGGCCACCGATTCCGGCCTGTTCATCACCGCCGGCTCCGGCGGTGTGACGGCCGCGGTGCGCAACTCCCAGCTGGCGAGCGCCACGCCCGAACAACTCGCCACCTGCCAACGCCTGCACGTGTGGGTCTCGCGGACCGACACCGCCGGGATCACCCACGCACGCTTCGTCGGAGTGCCGGGACCCGCAGCGCAGGGCACCGCCGAAGCCGCCGACCAGCCCCAGGTCGCGGGACTGTTCACCGACCTGGACTCGACGTCGGGAATGGCCGCCCGCATCGCCGTCGACAACCGCTTCGATACCACCCCGTCGGCGATCAAGCTGACCGTGATGATCCTCGGTGTGCTCGCCGCACTGGTCGCAGCCGTAGCCGTCGCGGCCCTCGACATCCTCGGCGGCTATCACCGGCGCATCGGCCTGCCCGACGTCCGCCGACTGCTGATGCCGCGCGCCGTCGACCTCGCGGTCACCGCGGTGTTGGTAGTGTGGCACTTCCTGGGGGCAGGCAGCCCCGACGACGGCTACATCCTGGAGATGGGCCGCAACAGCGTCGACGCCGGATACCTCGCCGACTACTACCGCTTCTACGGCATCCCCGAGGCGCCGTTCGACTGGTACTACTCGTTCCTCGCGCACTGGTCGCAGATCTCGACGGCGGGCATCTGGATGCGCCTGCCCGCGCTCGTCGCCGGGCTGCTCGGCTGGTTCATCCTGAGCCGGGTGTTGCTGCCGCGACTCGGTGGCGCGGTGCGCCGCTCACAGTGGGCGATGTTCACCGCCGCAGCGGTGTTCGTCGCGTTCTGGATGCCACTCGACAGCGGCCTGCGCTCCGAACCGATCATCGTGCTCGGCTCGCTGCTGACCTGGTGGGGTGTGGAGCAGGCGATCGCCACCCGCCGGATGTTGCCGGCTCTCGGCGCCACACTGGCCGCCGGGATGACCCTCGCGGCCGCACCGCAGGGACTCATCGCGGTCGCGATCCTGGTGGCCGGGTCGCGGCCGATGCTGCGCAACGTGCGCCGTCGCGCCGCTGAACACGGTCTGCTCGCGACGCTCGCCCCGGTCGCGGCGATGGCCGGGGTGGTCGTCATCATCGTTTTCCGCGACCAGACGCTGGCTGCCGTCGCCGAGGCGGTTCGGGTGCGCTACACCGTCGGTCCGGTGCTGTCGTGGTATCAGGAATTCCTGCGCTACTACTACCTGACGCTCAGCAGCCAGGACGGCACCCTCGTGCGCCGCGTTCCGGTTGTGCTGCTGCTCGCCGCGGTCTTTGTCACCATCGCTGTCATGTTGCGCCGCAAGCATGTTCGTGGCGTCGACCCGGCGCCGGTGTGGCGTCTGATCGGCACCTTCGGGCTGTCGATGCTGCTGCTGTCGTTCACCCCCACCAAATGGACGATGCAATTCGGTGTGTATGCAGGCGTCGCGGCCGCACTGGCCGCCGTCGCCGCGGTGGCCGTGGCCGAATCGGCACGCCGCTCGCCCCGCAACCTCTGCGTGTACATCGCAGGCCTGCTGTTCGCCTGCGCGGTGGCCGCCGCCGGCCAGAACGCCTGGGGCTGGGCCTACGACTTCGGTATCTCGTGGTTCGACAAAGCCCCGGTGCTGGAAGGTCAACAACTCTCGAGCATCTTCCTTGCGCTCACGGTGCTCGCGCTCGCCGCCGCGGTCTGGTTCCATCTGCGCATCGACGTCGACGCCGAACACGGTCGGATGCGGGAGAACTCGCGCACCCCGGGGTGGGTGAAGATCGCGATCGCCTCCTCGCCGATGGTGATCATCGCGACGCTGGTGGTGCTCATCGAGTTGCTGCTGTTCGCCAAGGCCGCTGTCGCCCGGTCGGATTCGTACACCACCGCCAGCGCCAACCTGCGCGCGCTCACCGGCAATCCGTGCGGGATGGCCGATCAGGTCCTCGTCGAACCCGACCCGAACACCGGTGCGCTGCGACCGATCGGGACCGCAGACATCTCCCGGGCACTCGCCGGGAAGTCCGAGGGCTTCGACCCCAACGGCGTCGCCGGGGATCTCACGCCCGACTCGACGACGGTGAGCGCGGGCACCATCAACACCGGCGCCGACCCCTCCCGGCCGTTCGTGGTCACCGGTGCGCAACCGGGCACCACCGGTGGGGTCGGGCCCAAGGGCGTCAACGGCTCCACCGCGGCACTGCCGTTCGGGCTCGATCCGGCCCACACCCCGGTCATGGGCAGCTACGGCCACGACAACGGCACCGCCACCCTCACCTCGATGCCGTACGCGCTGCCGGCGCGCACCTCCTCGCCGCTGATCGTCATCACCGCGGCCGGGCCGGTGTTCTCCGTCGATCAGGACGGGGTGGTCACCCCCGGCCGCTCGTTGACCGTCGAGTTCGGAACCTCCAGCGCCTCCGGTGATTTCCGGCAGATCGGGCCGTCGGTCGTGCCCCTCGATCCCGGACCGGACCGTCCCAACCGCCCGTGGCGCAACCTGCGGATCCCGATGTCGTCGGTGCCCGCGGGCGCCACGGCGATGCGGATCGTGGCCGTCGACGACAATCTCGCCAACGACCAGTGGCTGGCGTTCACCCCGCCGCGCGCGCCGCGGCTGGAAACGCTGCAGAATCTCGTCGGTTCCACCGCGCCGGTGTTGCTGGATCTGTCGGTCGGCAGCCAGTTCCCGTGCCAGCACCCGATCACCGTGACCAATGGGATCAGCCAGGTCCCGCAGTGGCGGATCACCCCCGATCGCACCACGACGTTCTCCAAATCCAAGTCGTGGCAGTCGGCGACCTCCGGTGGCGGCATCCTCACCACCGCCGACGCGTTGACCTCGGCGAGCACGATGGCGACGTATCTGCAGGGTGACTGGTATCGGGATTGGGGTGCGCTGCAACAACTGACACCGTTGGTGCCCGATGCGCGACCGGCCACGGTGCGCACGGGAGACACGACGGAATGGGGTTGGAGCAGGAGCGGAGCGATCAGGGTGGTGAGTGAGAATGACTGAGACCACCACGACACCCGCGCCCGCCGAGCCCACCGGCCGTAGCCGCCGAATCCGCATCGCACGGATCGTCGCGGTCGTCGCCGGCCTGATCGGCATCGTGCTGGCGCTCGCGATGGCGGTGCTGCCGGTCACCTACACCAAGGTGCAGATCAAGTGGCCCCAGCCGACCTCGCAGAATGCGTCCGGTGTCGAGAACATCTTGGCGCCCAACGTCTCCTACACGCCGACCAACCTCGACCTGAGCGTTCCGTGTCGGCTCGCCGCCGATCTGCCGGCCCGGGGCGGAGTGCTCGTCAGCACCGTTCCGGAGAACGGGGCCGAAGCGGGCAAGGTGGGGCTGTTCGTCCGCGCGACCACCGACCGGTTGCTGGTCGCCCAACGAAATGCCGTTCTGCTCAATGTCCCCCGGGCGCAGGCGCAGAGCACTCCGGACTGCACGATCGTCATCCACGCCGACACCTCCGGCATCCGCGGTGAGATCCAGGGCTTCTCGGCCGCCGACGGCGCACCGACCTCGTTCCGCCTCGACGATCCCAACGCACGCCCACAGATCATCGGTGTCTACACCGATCTGCCTTCCACCGTCGACACCACGGGACTGTCGTACTCCTCGACCGTCGACACCCGCTTCGTGTCGAGCCCCACGACACTGAAACTCGCTGCGGCGCTGGTCGGCATCATCATGACCATCGCCTCGATGATCGCGCTGGCGGTCCTCGACACCCAGGACGGACGCAGACGCCGCCGCCTGCTCCCGGGGCGCATGAAGCGGCCCCGGGGGGACGACGAGGACGAGGACGCCCCCGCGCTGCCGCCCGGTCGTAAGCCGTGGTGGCACGTCAGCGTCCTGGATACGCTGATCGTCGCCGTGCTGATCGTCTGGCTGTTCGTCGGCGGCAACACCGCCGACGACGGATACCAGGTGACCGTCGGCCGGATCGCGCCCGGCGCAGGCTATCTCGACAACTACTACCGGTATTTCGGTGTGCCGCAGGACCCGTTCGGGTGGCACTACCAGTATCTCGCGCTGTGGATGCAGGTCAGCACCGCCACCCCGTGGCTTCGGCTGCTGCCGTTGATCTTCGGCGTCCTGTGCTGGTTCATGCTCTCGCGCGGGGCGTTCGGCCGGATCGGCAGCGCGGTCCGCAATTCGCGTGCGGCCCGCTGGGCGGGTGCCTTCGCCTTCCTCGCGGTGTGGCTGGCATTCAACAACGGTCTCCGTGTGGAACCGTTCCTGGCCGTCGGCATCCTCGCCACATGGTTGCTGGTGGAGCGTTCCGTGGCGACCGGCCGCCTCTTCCCGCTGACCCTGGCGATCGTCGTCGCGGCCTTCACGCTGACCGTCCACCCGGCCGGTGCCATCGCGGCGGTTGCCCTGATCGCGGCGCTGCGACCGATTTTCGTGCGCTTGCGTTCACGGATTCGGCGCGACGGCTGGTTCCCGACGCTGACCCCGATCCTTGCCTCGGGGCTGCTGGTGCTCTACGAGATCTTCGCCGACCAGCCCCTCGCGTCCATTCTCGAGGGCGTCAAGGTGCAGGGCATCGTCGGACCCACCAACAAGTGGTGGACCGAGGCCATGCGGTACTACATCCTGCAGAACCCCACCACCGACGGCTCGATTGCCCGCCGGGTCGGGATCTTCATGACGCTCTTCGCGGTCATCCTGATCGTGCTGGTGCTGTTGAGTAGGCGCCGAGTGCCCGGCATCGCCACCGCGCCGCTCTGGCGGATCGTCGCGATCCTCGCCGGAGCCGTTGGGGTGCTGGCCTTCTCGCCGACCAAGGCCACCCATCAGTACGGCGCGTTCGCCACGTTGACCGGTGTGCTCGTCGCCGCGGCGACAGCGTTCATCTCTCCGCAGGTGATCCGCCGACGATGCAATCGGACCTTCATCGCCGCGGCGGCCACCTACGTACTCGCCGTCGTCTTCACCGGCCGCAACCAATGGTGGTACGTAGGCAGTTACGGCATCCCGTGGGGCGACGACACCCCGAATGTGGCCGGAATCAAGCTCTACCAACCGATTCTGCTGATCGCCGTCATCATCACGCTGGTCGGTGCCTGGCAGTATTTCCGCGACGACCGCCGCGCCCAACTGGGTGAGCCGATCGTCGAGCCGACCTCCGGGGTCCGCGGATTCCTCGGCCGGATGCCCACCTACTCGCTGGCGATCGTGCTCGCGATCGTGCTCGTGTTCAACATGATCTCCTTCGCCAAAGCGATTCAGACCCAACGCAGTTCGTGGTCGTGGGCGAGTTCCAACGTCAATGCCCTGCGTGGCAATCCGTGTGCGTTGGCCGATGCGATCCTCGTCGAAGCCGACCCCAACAAGGGCCTGCTCTCCCCGGCACGAGTTGCCGGACAAGAGAACTCGTCGCCAGGTGCGGCGCTGGCAGGCAAGGGCATGGTCGGATTCACCCCCAACGGGGTGGCGACGGATCTGCAGACCACCTACGACGACGACAACGACGCTGACTCCGACCAGCAGGACCCCACCCAGACCGACCCCAGCGCGGCCACCGACACCGGCGAGAACTCCACCGGCACAGCCGATACCGCAGGTGGCACCACCTCGACGAAGGGTGTCAACGGTTCGTCGGTGAAGCTGCCCTTCGGTCTCGACCCGGGCAAGGTGCCGGTGCTCGGCAGTTACGGTGCTCCGGGCAGCCGTGCCTCGTTGACCTCCGAGTGGTATCAGCTGCCCAAGCGCAGCCCCGATGCGCCGTTGGTGACGATGTCGGTGGCGGGCACCGTCGGCTACGTCGACGACCTCGCTGTCACCCATCCGGGACCGGAGCTGCGGCTCGAGTTCGGTCGTGTCGAGCCCGACGGCTCGGTGACCACGGTTGCCTCGCAGGTGCCGCTGGGGATCGCCACCGACCCCGCATGGCGCAACATGCGGTTCCCGCTCGAAAAGGCGCCGCCACGGGCGAGTGTCGTCCGCGTCGTCGCGGCCTACACGTCCTCGGATCCCTCGGGCTGGCTCGCGGTGACCCCGCCGCGGGTGACCTCGATGGTGACACTGAACGACCTTGTCGGCAGCAAGGACCCGACGCTACTCGACTGGGAGGTCGCCCTGGCGTTCCCGTGCCAGCGGCCGGCCGAGGTGCACAACGGCATCTGGGAGATCCCGAAGTGGCGGATCACCCCCGACGCCGACGGTGAACGGGTCAACTCGCGCAACTGGATGGCAGGCAACTACGGCGGTCCGCTCGGCATGGTCGACAACGACCTGTCGGCGACGGTGCTGCCGTCCTACCTGCGCAACTCGTGGGCCAAGGATTGGGGCAGCCTGCAGCGGCTTACCCCACTGGTCGACCAGACGCCTGCCGATCTCGTCGTCACCCAGGACACCCACACCGGTCTGTGGACCCCGGGGCCGATGCGCGCGATCATGAACTGACGCCGATGGCGCCCACCAGCGCGCCGACAGCGCTCACTTAGATCGATGGTCGAGGTGCCGAGGAGCGATAGCGACGAGCCTCGAGACCCCCTGTGCCGAACAGCTACCGGGCCACAGTGGTCCGAATCCAGCACCGGTGCAAGCGGTCTCGAGGCTCGCCGCACGCGGCTCGCACCTCGACCAGCGATTGATGAATCGGGCCCTTCCCATCCGATGGTCGAGGTGCCGAGGAGCGCCAGCGACGAGCCTCGAGA